>NZ_JBSHBP010000020.1:0-116672 GCF_053612065.1 Streptomyces sp. NPDC054765
CCCACCGATCGGCAGATAGGGCTCGATGAACTTCCACTGACTGTCGGTGAGTTGCCTGCGCGTCACACCCAGCTTCCTACCGGGTTCCGTCCCCATGCGGGGACGGAACCCGAAGGTTGATCACAACCACACACAGGCCCTAGCGGCCGGCCGCTAGCTGGGGCGCTCGAAGTCCACCGAGCTGTAGGCACGCAGCTTGGACAGCCGGTGCTGGGAGTCGATCTGGCGGATGGTGCCGGACTTGGAACGCATCACCAGGGACTGGGTGTAGGCGTTCTCGGCGCGGTAGCGGACCCCGCGCAGCAGTTCGCCGTCGGTGATGCCGGTGGCGACGAAGAAGACGTTGTCGCCGCGGACCAGGTCGCCGATCTCCAGCACCTTGTCGAGGTCGTGGCCGGCGTCCAGCGCCCGCTGCCGCTCCTCGTCGTCCTTGGGCCACAGCTTGCCCTGGAAGGCGCCGCCCAGACACTTCAGCGCACAGGCCGCGATGATGCCCTCGGGCGTACCGCCGATGCCCAGCAGCAGGTCCACGCCGGTACCCTCGCGGGCCGCCATGATCGCGCCGGCGACATCGCCGTCAGAGATGAACTTGATCCGGGCCCCGGCCTCCCGGACCTCCTTGACCAGGCCGTCGTGGCGGGGCCGGTCCAGGATGACGACCGTGACATCCTCGACCGCGGACTTCTTCGCCTTGGCGATCCGCTTGATGTTCACGGCCACCGGCGCCGTGATGTCGACGAAGTCCGCCGCCTCCGGGCCCGTGGCGAGCTTGTCCATGTAGAAGACCGCGGACGGGTCGAACATCGAGCCGCGCTCGGCCACCGCCATCACGGACACGGCGTTCGCCATGCCCTTGGCGGTCAGCGTCGTACCGTCCACCGGGTCCACGGCCACGTCGCACTCCGGGCCGGTCCCGTCACCCACGCGCTCGCCGTTGTAGAGCATCGGGGCGTTGTCCTTCTCGCCCTCCCCGATGACCACGACGCCGTTCATCGAGACGGTGTGGATCAGGGCGCGCATGGCCTTGACCGCCGCGCCGTCCGCGCCGTTCTTGTCACCTCGCCCCACCCAGCGGCCCGACGCCATGGCGCCGGCCTCGGTCACCCGGACGAGCTCCAGGGCGAGGTTGCGGTCCGGCGCCTCGGGGCTGACCTCGAGTTGGGACGGGAGATGATGCTCGCTCATCGAGCGCACCTTTCTGAACGGCGACGGCCGTGAGGGAATGAGGGTGGCTGTGCGGGGGTGCGGGGGTTTCCCCCGGAGGTTCACAGTATCTCCAGGCCGCCAAAATGAGCAGTGGGCCCTACGCATGAGCACAGCCGGAGGAGCCGTCCCCTGGCCGTCCGCACGTGTGACGGTCTTTGCCGGGGGGCCTGTCAGGGCCGCTGCGGGGATGGGGGACCATAGGGGCGTGGCAGGTATGCGAGGCAGGCAAACGGTGCGGGACATGGTCCTGTCGCTGGCAGTGATCGGCGCCCTGGTCGGGGCGATCTACATCTTCATCCCGCACGACGAGAGCGCCGACGCGGCGAAGAACGCGGTCAAGGCGGTCGACTACCGCGTCGAGCTGGTCACGGCCCGGCGGGCGGCGCCGTACGCGGTCGCCGCGCCCGAGGGGCTGCCCAAGACCTGGCGTGCCACCTCCGTCTCGTACAAGGCGAGTGACGACGGCAAGGGCGGTGCCTGGCATCTGGGCATGCTCGACCCGGAGCAGGAGTACGCGTCCGTCGAGCAGAGCGACGCCATGCCGCGGAAGTTCATCAAGGACGTCACGCTCGGCGCGGCCAAGGCCGAGGGCAAGCAGGCCGTCGGCAGCAAGAAGTGGGACCGCTACAAGGGCGACAAGTACAACGCGCTGGTCCGCGAGGAGCCCGGGGTGACGACGGTCATCACCGGCACCGCGCCCTACGGGCGGCTCGCCGATCTGGCCGCCGCGCTCGTGGCGAAAAAGGGCTGAGAAGAAGGGCTGAACGGCGCGGACGCCGGTCAGGACAGCGAGGAGGCCGCCGTACCCGGGAGGGTGCGGCGGCCTCGTCGTTTCCACCGGCCGGCGTCGCTGCGGGGTCCCTGCGAAGCCCTTACGGGTGCCCGCGGAACGTTGGCGGCTTCCGTGTGACCTCGGCGGGTTTGCTGCGGAACCTCGGCGGGTTTCCTGCCACACCTCGGCGGGATTGCCGTGGAGAGTCCGCTCAGACGGTGGCGACGGCCTCGTCGAAGGCCAGCCGCGGGGAACGCGGGGAGAAGGCGTCGGTGCCCGGCTTGCCGAGGTTGATGACGAGGAAGGACTTCTGCTTGCCGTCGCCGAAGAACTCCTTGTCGATGCCGGTGAAGTCGAAGCCGGTCATCGGGCCGGCGGCCAGGCCGGCGGCGCGGATGCCGACGATGAAGTAGCCGGCCTGGAGGGTGGCGTTCTGGGTACCGGCGACCTCGCGGCCCGCGGCCTCGGAGAAGAAGGCGTCCTTGATGCCCGGGGCGTGCGGGAAGAGCTGCGGCAGCTTCTCGTGGAAGTCCAGGTCCACGGAGAGGATCGCGGTCAGCGGCGCGCTGAGGGTCTTCGGGCCGTTGGCGCCCATGGCGTGGTTGACCAGGCGCGCACGGGCCTCCTGGGAACGGACCAGGGTTATCCGCAGCGGCGACTGGTTGAAGGCGGTCGGGCCGAACTTCACCAGGTGGTAGATGGCCTGGACCTGCTCGTCCGTCACCGGCTCGTCCGTGAACGTGTTGGCGGTCCGGGCCTCCCGGAACAGGAGGTCCTGAGCGGCGGCGTCAAGGGCGAGAGACATAAGGGCACCTCGGTGAGTGAGCGGGGTTTCAGGCTCTGTGGTGCTGCAGACGGTAGCGATCATGCAGCCACTACAGGGGGCGATACGGGAAACCACTGTAATCCGGATAGATTAAAATTCAACTAAAACGGGGGTGTTGTGAGGCGGTTCACAGTGATTCGCCTCGCCCTTCGTGGGCGGAAGCGGCCGGCTCGGGGCCTTTCGCGGGCGCGGGCCACCGCTACGCCGTGGCCTGCCCGGCCTCCGCCTTCGCCTCGGCCTCCGCCGTTCCTCGTGGTCTGCCGCTCCGCGCGCCCCGCCGCTACGCGCGCTCCGCCTCCGGCCCGTCCGGCGGCTCCGCCAGCGCCGCGTCCAGCCGCGCCCGCGCACCGTCCAGCCAGCGCCGGCAGACCTTCGCCAGCGCCTCGCCGCGCTCCCACAGCGCGAGCGACTCCTCCAGCGTCGTGCCTCCCGCCTCCAGGCTGCGGACGACCTCGATCAGCTCGTCCCGCGCCTGCTCATAGCCCAGCGTGGAGTCCACCGACTCCACCCGGGCCGCCGCACCGGCCGCCGCGCCCTGCTCCGCGTCCGCCGCGCCGTCCGTCTTCGCCTTCGCCATGTCTGCCACCCTAAGAGTCTGTGTGTGCACTATTCGGGGGGTGTGACGGCGCCCGGGACGCCGTCCACCCGCACGCGGAACTCACCCTCGGCCACCCGGGCCCGCAACCCGTCGTCCGCGCCGACCTCGTCCGGAGAGCGCACCGCCGTGCCGTCCGGCTTCTGCAGGACCGCGTAGCCGCGCTCCAGCGTCGCCTTGGGGGAGAGCGCCACCACCCGGGCCAGGGTGTGCGTCAGCTCCGAGTCGGCGCGGTCCAGCAGATGCCCCACGGTCCGCCGGCCGCGCTCCAGCAACGCCGTGACCTGCTCCTCGCGGTCCTCGACCATCCGCTGCGGCCGCTGTATGGAGGGCCGCTGCAGCGCCGCCGCGAGCCCCCGCTCCTCCCGCTGCAGAAAGCCGTCGACGGCGCGCAGCGCCCGCTCCCGCAGCTGCTGGACCCGGGCCAGCTCCTCGCCCACGTCGGGCACCACCTTCTTCGCCGCGTCCGTCGGCGTCGAGGCCCGCAGATCGGCGACCAGGTCCAGCAGCGGGGTGTCCGGCTCATGGCCGATCGCCGAGACGACGGGGGTCACGGCCGCACTCACGGCCCGGACCAGCTGCTCGTCGGAGAACGGCAGCAGATCCTCCACACTGCCGCCGCCCCGCGCCACGATGATCACGTCCACCTCGGGCAGCGCGTCCAGTTCCTGGACCGCCGCGACCACCTGCGGGACGGCATGCACCCCCTGCACGGGCACATTGCGCACCGCGAAGCGGACGGCCGGCCAGCGGTGCCGGGCGTTCTCCAGGACATCCCGCTCGGCAGCGCTCGCCCGGCCGCAGACCAGCCCGATCAGCTGCGGCAGGAACGGCAGCGGCTTCTTGCGGTCCGCCGCGAACAGCCCCTCCGCCGCCAGCGACTTCTTCAACTGCTCCAGCCGGGCGAGGAGTTCACCGACCCCGACGGGCTTGATCTCGGCGGCCCGCAGCGACAGCTGGCCGCGCGGGGCGTACCACTCCGGCTTGGCGTGCACCACCACCCGGGCGCCCTCGCTCACCACGTCGGCGACCTTGTCGAAGACCTGGCGGTAGCACGTCACGCTCACCGAGATGTCGTACGACGGGTCACGCAGCGTCAGAAAGACCACGCCCGCGCCGGGGCGCCGCGAGAGCTGGGTGATCTGCCCCTCGACCCACACCGCGCCGAGCCGGTCGATCCAACCGCCGATGAGCCGGGACACCTCGCCGACCGGGATCGGCGTTTCCGGGGACGTAGAAACAGCCATACGAGCGAGACTAGCGGCGGGCACTGACAGTGGCGGCGCTCGCGCGGTGGGTGGCCGGCCCGGCGGCTCCGCGGCGGCACCCGCCGGGGCCTCCCACACCCGTCAGTCAGATCCCTCCCGGCCCGCCCGCACCGGCTCGCGCCTCCGCCCCGTCAGCGTCCGCCGGTCCGCCGGTCCGCCGGTCCGCACCGGCCCGCGCCTCCGCCCCGTCAGCGTCCGCCGTCCGCCCGTCCGCCCGTCCGCCCGTCCGCCCGTCCGCCCGTCCGCCCGTCCGCCCGCCCGCCCGCACCGGCCCGTGCCCTCGCCTCTCAGCCGCGCCTCCGCCCCGTCAGCCCCGCCGTCCCTCCGCCCGCACCCGCCTCCCGTACTGCACCGCCAGCACCACCAGCCCCACCACCAGCCAGATTCCGCCTGCCGCCTGCGCGGTGGCGGAGGCCTTGGCCATCACCGCGACGACCACCGTCAGCCCCAGCAACGGCACCACCAGATGCCGCAGCACGTTCCGCGCCCCGGCCGCGTCGCGGACCCGGAACCAGAACCAGCCGATCACCGAGGCGTGCAGCAGCCCGAACGCGGTCAGCGCCCCCACGTTCACGACCGACGACAGCTGGTCCAGCCCGTCGTCCCTGCGGGCCGCCCACACCGCTGCCACCAGCGTCACCAGGGCCGCCCCCAGCAACGCCCGGCGCGGTACCCCGCTGCCCGCGTCCACCTTCGACATCGCCCCGGGCAGCCGCCGGTCCCGGGCCATCGCGAACAGCAGCCGGCCGGCCGCCGCCTGCCCCGCCAGTGCCGCGAACGCCGCGCCGACGGCCTTGCTCGCCGCCACCAGGCCGTGCAGCCATCCGCCCACCGCCGCCTCGACCGTGACGTAGAACGCACCGCCCTGCTCCCCGGGCCGGGCCGCCAGCTCCGCCGCGCTCATCGGCATCAGCAGCGCCGCCAGATACGTCTGCACGGCGAACAGCACACCGGCCGTCACCAGACAGGTGAGCACCGCCCGCGCCACCCGGTCCGGCCCCCGGCCGCCCTTCCCGGTGGCCGCCGGGCCCGCGGCCTCCTCCGCGAACGACACGATCGCATCGAAGCCCAGATACGACAGCACCGCCACCGACACCGCGGCCGACACCGCATCGGCCGAGAAGCCGCCCTCGCCGGTCAGCGGTTCGGCCCAGCCGCGCTGCGCCCCGTGCACGATCAGCTCGACGACCGCCGACACCACGAACACCGCGAGCACCACGAGCTCCATCGCCAGCACCGCGAAACCGGCCCGCGCCGCCCCCCGTACGCCGCACAGGTTCAGCAGCGTCGTCACGGCCACCGCCAGCGCCGTCCACACCCACGCGGGCACGGACGGCACCAGCGCATGCAACGCGATCCCGGAGAACAGATACGCCACCGCCGGGATCAGCAGATAGTCCAGCATCGCCATCCACCCGGCGACGAACCCCGCGCCCTCGCCCAGACCCACCCGGGCATACGTGTAGACCGACCCGGCCTGCGGGGCGACCCGCACCATCTGGGCGTAGGAGTACGCGGTGAACGCCATCGCGACGGTCGCGACGAGATAGACGGTGGTGACCGCGCCGTGCGACGTGGCCTGCAGCGTGCCGAAGATCCCGACCGGTGCCATCGGGGCGATGAACAGCAGCCCGTAGACGACCAGGTCCCGGAAGGTCAGCGTCCGCCGCAGCGCACCGGGGCCGCCGGCCGCCCCCTCCCGGCCGGCGGCGGTGCCCGCTCCGCCGCCCGTCCCCTCGCCGGCCGCCCCCTCCCCGCCCGTGCCGCCGCTCGTGCCCGGCATCCTGCCTCCTCGCTCCGTGCCGCCCTCAGTCTGGGACCACGGCGCGATCTTCCGGGACGGGGCACGCCTTTACGATGGGACGCATGACTTCCTCGCCCAGCCCGACGCCCGCCGCCACCCCGGGCGAAGACGCTTCGCGCCGCAGCGGCCCGCGCAAGGTCCTGCTCGCCGCCCCCCGGGGCTACTGCGCGGGTGTGGACCGCGCCGTGATCGCCGTCGAGAAGGCCCTTGAGCAGTACGGCGCCCCCGTCTACGTACGCCACGAGATCGTCCACAACAAGTACGTCGTGAAGACCCTGGAGAAGAAGGGCGCCATCTTCGTCGACGAGACGGAGGAGGTGCCCGAGGGCAACATCGTCATCTTCTCCGCACACGGTGTGGCGCCCGTCGTCCACGAAGAGGCCAAGCGCGGCAAGCTCGCCACCATCGACGCCACCTGCCCGCTGGTCACCAAGGTCCACAAGGAAGCCGTCCGCTACGCCAAGGAGGACTACGACATCCTCCTGATCGGCCACGAGGGCCACGAAGAGGTCGTCGGCACCAGCGGCGAGGCGCCCGAGCACATCACCCTCGTCGACGGCCCCGAGGACGTCGCCAACGTCGAGGTGCGCGACCCGGACAAGGTCGTCTGGCTCTCCCAGACCACGCTCTCGGTCGACGAGACCATGGAGACGGTCGACGCCCTCAAGGGCCGCTACCCCAACCTCCTCTCGCCGCCCAGCGACGACATCTGCTACGCCACCCAGAACCGCCAGACCGCGGTGAAGCAGATGGGCGCCGCGGCCGATCTCGTCATCGTCGTCGGCTCCAAGAACTCCTCGAACTCGGTGCGCCTGGTCGAGGTGGCCCTCGGCGCCGGCGCCCGCGCCGCCCATCTGGTGGACTACGCCGAGGAGATCGACGAGGCCTGGCTGGAGGGCGTCGGCACGGTCGGGGTCACCTCCGGTGCCTCCGTCCCCGAGATCCTCGTCCACGGTGTCCTGGACTGGCTCGCCCAGCGCGGCTACGAGGACGTCGAGACCATCACGGCCGCCGAGGAGTCCATCGCCTTCTCGCTGCCCAAGGAGCTCCGCCGCGATCTGCGCGCCGAGGCCGAGGCGGCCACCGACGACTGATCCCGCCGCCGGCCGCTGCGTATTCCGGGCCATTCCGGGCCGCCCCTCGCCCCATCCCGGGGGCGCGCCGCCCCACCGACGCCTAGCCTTTTCCCATGAAGGTCTTCGGTGTGGACATCGGCGGATCGGGCATCAAGGGTGCCCCGGTGGATCTGGAGCGCGGCGCTCTGACGGAGGAGCGCCACAAGGTGCTGACCCCGCATCCGGCCACCCCGGATGCGGTCGCGGACGGCGTCAAGCAGGTCGTGGACCACTTCGGGTGGTCGGGGCCGGTCGGTGCGACCTTCCCCGGTGTGGTCACCAACGGGACGACCCGTACCGCCGCCAATGTCGACAAGGGCTGGATCGGCCTCGACGCCGCCGCCCTGCTCACTTCGCGGCTGGGCGGCGAGTCCGGCGGCAGTCCCGTCACGGTGCTCAATGACGCGGACGCGGCCGGGCTGGCCGAAATGCGCTTCGGCGCGGGCCGCGGCCGCACCGGCACGGTCATCGTGCTCACCTTCGGCACCGGCATCGGCAGCGCCCTGTTCACCGACGGCCGTCTCGTGCCCAACTCCGAGCTCGGCCATCTGGAGCTGCACGGCCATGACGCCGAGAAGCGCTCCTCCACCAAGGCCAAGGAGGACGAGGCGCTGAGCTGGCAGCACTGGGCCCACCGGGTCCAGAAGTACCTGACCCATGTGGAGATGCTCTTCTCGCCCGAGCTGTTCGTGATCGGCGGCGGGGTGAGCCGCAAGGCGGAGAAGTTCCTGCCGCTGATCGAGGACATCAGCGCGGAGATCGTGCCGGCTCAGCTGCAGAACAATGCGGGGATTGTGGGGGCCGCGATGGCTGCGTACGCCGCTCGGGCTGGCGGGCCACCTGCCGTGGACGGTTCCCCGGCCGCGGCCGCCCCCGGTCGGGTGTCCGTGGCGACGGCCGGTCCTGCGGACCGCGCGCTCCGCTCTGCGGTCGACTCGCCGGTCGGCCGGCCCGGCGCCGGACGGTGATCAGCAGCCGGCGGACGATCGCGAGCAGTGCGCAGACCAGGGTGCCGGCATAGAGCCAGCCCGCGTTCAGCGCGAGGACGGTGAAGACGCCCATCAGCAGCCCGTCGAACCCGCCCGTGCCGGGCTGGATCGGCAGCGCACCGAGCGTGAACGCGATCGGCAGGGTGACCGGCGCAACGACCAGGTCGTACGGCCTGACCCACACCGCTGCGCCGATGCCGACCAGCAGATAGCCGACGCCGTACACGGTCGGTGCGCCGCCGAACAGCAGCCGGTCGAGGAACGCCAAGGCCAGCAGCGCCAGCGTCGCCAGCAGCCAGCAGCCGAGGCCGGTGAGCTTGGCCGCCGGCATCCGGCGCCGCAGGGCGGGCGGCGGGACGGGTACCGGGCGCTGCGGCCGGGCCCGGTAGACGGTCGCGGACTCCACGCCCTCCGGTGGGGCCGGGGCGCGTCCGGGTGCCGCGGCCACGGGGGCCCGGCCGGGCGCACGGGCGGGCCCGGCCTGCGCCGGACCGCGCGCCGCGGCATGGACGACCGACGGTGCGGCCGCCGGTACGGACGCGAACCCGGAGGCCCGCATCGCGGTGAGGAAGTCGTCGTCGGGATCGGGGGCCACGGCCTCCGCGGGGCGCGGGAGCCGGGCGTCCTGGCCCGCGGGCGGCCGTGCGGACCGCGGCGGGCTGTGCTGGGGGGTGCGCGCTTCGTGTTGCTCCACTCGCCAACGGTAGGCCGCTAAGTGGGATTAACCGGTTACGGGACACGCGCTTTGGGCCGAGCTCGGTGCTGATTCGTCCGGAGCCGGGGGCCGGGCGGGGGCGGCCGGTCCCGGTGGCGGCGGCTCGGGCCCGGCCGCCCCGTAGACTGGTGGATCGGCCCCCGGGGCCGTGCCCACCCCACCGTCTCTCGCTCGGAAGTCGAGTCGCCACGTGTCGCTCACGATCGGAATCGTCGGCCTGCCGAATGTCGGCAAGTCGACCATGTTCAATGCCCTGACCAAGAACGACGTGCTGGCGGCCAACTACCCGTTCGCCACCATCGAGCCGAACGTCGGCGTCGTCGGCGTCCCCGACCCGCGCCTGGCCGAGCTGGCCAAGATCTACTCCTCCCAGAAGATCCTCCCGGCCACCGTCGACTTCGTCGACATCGCGGGCATCGTCCGCGGCGCCTCCGAGGGCGAGGGCCTGGGCAACAAGTTCCTCGCGAACATCCGCGAGTCCGACGCGATCTGCCAGGTCATCCGCGCCTTCAAGGACGAGAACGTCGTCCACGTCGACGGCAAGGTCTCGCCCAAGGACGACATCGAGACCATCAACACCGAGCTGATCCTCGCCGACCTCCAGACCATCGAGAAGGTGCTGCCGCGTCTCCAGAAGGAGTCGCGCATCAAGAAGGACGTGGCCCCGAAGGTCAAGGCGGTCGAGGAGGCCAAGGCGATCCTGGAGAAGGGCGACACGCTCTTCGCCGCGGGCATCGTCCAGGGCTCCGGCAGGGAAGAGCTGCTGCACGACCTCCACCTCCTCACCACCAAGCCCTTCCTCTACGTCTTCAACGTCGACGAGGACGAGCTGACCGACGAGGACTTCAAGAACGAGCAGCGCGCCCTGGTCGCCCCCGCGGAGGCGATCTTCCTGAACGCCAAGCTGGAGGCCGACCTCGCCGAGCTGGACGAGGAAGAGGCCCTGGAACTCCTCCAGTCCGTGGGCCAGGAAGAGCCCGGCCTGGCCACCCTCGCCCACGTCGGCTTCAACACCCTCGGCCTGCAGACCTACCTGACCGCAGGCCCCAAGGAAACCCGCGCCTGGACCATCAAGAAGGGCGCCACCGCCCCCGAGGCCGCCGGCGTCATCCACACCGACTTCCAAAAGGGCTTCATCAAGGCCGAGGTCATCTCCTTCGCCGACCTCGTCGACACCGGCTCGGTCGCCGAGGCCCGCGCAGCCGGCAAGGCCCGCATGGAGGGCAAGGACTATGTGATGCAGGACGGGGACGTGGTGGAGTTCCGGTTCAATGTGTAGTGGGTGACACATCACCACGTCGCTGATCTGGCAAACATGCAGGTCAGAAGGGGTCCGGCTCTTCGGAGACGGGCCCTTTGTTTTTTCCCGTGCTGGGATGGTGCTGGGATGGCTGACCCCTCGTCACCTGTCATCATCCCTGGTCATCCGTACCGTGCTGGGATTGTGCTGGGATGAGATGGGAACGCCCGTGCTGGGTTTCGGATGTTGCGCTGCCCGATGTGGGAGCGAGCGGGAGAGGCTCCATGTGCGCACCTTCTTCACGACTCTGAGGCTCCACGCAGGTCCGGGCGTAGCACTTTTCCTACTCTTTTGACATACTCGGGGGTATGGGTGAGACGACGTACAGCATCGGGGAAGGGCCGGCGACGCGGGTGAGCCTGTCGCTGCCCGAAGGGACCGCAGAGGCGATCCGGGCGCGGGTGGGCAAGCGGGAGTTCTCCGCGTTTATCGCTGAGGCGGTCGAGCGTGAGCTGCGCGGGCAGGTCCTCGACGAGTATTTGGCGGACTACGAGAGCCGCAAGGGGCCGGTCTCCGAGCAGGCTCGTCAGCGGGCACGGCAGGTCTTCGACGAGGTGTTCGCCGAGGAGGGCGAGTGGCCCGCCGCAAGCTGAGTCACGAGGGGACGCTGGTCCTCGACAGCGAAGGGCTCTCGAAGATGCTCGCCGACGACGAGCAGGTGGTGGCCCTGGTCGCCGAGGCGCGCTCGCGCGGTATGGAGGTCGCGATCAGTGCGCTCACCATCATCGAGGCCGTTCACGCTCGTACGAACAAGTCCCGCCTGAACTGGGTGCTCTCCGGACTGCGCGTGGTACCGGTGGGCGACGAGGAGGCGAGGGTGGCTTCGAAGTTGCTGATGGATGCTGGTTTGCACGGGCATAAGTACGCGATCGATGCGGCGGTCGCCGAGGCCGCGCTGCGACAGCACCGCCCGGTGGTCATGTTGACCTCCGATATCGACGACATGGTTAAGCTCTGCGGCGATCGGGTCCGGCTCGTGGCGGTCTGATTTCTGCGGTCGGGAGTGGTCCGGAAGGCTCTTGGGTCGGTCTCGCCCCAGACGTATGGCGCACCGTCATTCAGGCCGTACCAGGCCATTCTGGTAGGTGATGACGACGAGTTGGGCGCGGTCGCGGGCGCCGAGTTTGGCTATTTGCGCGCTGGATGTGGGTGCGTACGGTTAGGACGCTGAGGACGAGTTCTTCGGCGATCTCGCCGATGGGTGGCTTCCGGTGAGAGGAGGGCTTCGCCTGCGGCCGTGGGTGCGGATACCCGCGAGCAGTGCGTCGGTGATCCGACTCTGCATAGGCGACGGGGTGCGTGTGCCGTCGATCTTGTCGTGATCGGTTCATTTGCCAGAGCGGAGCGCTCGGTTAGACATAGGCTGAGAGATCTTGTCACAGGTGAGGGCCGGATGTGGCCTGGTCGAGGAGCGGCAGCGTATGAGTGGGCAGGCACGGCGTCGTGAGCAAGTCCCGGAGCAGCTGAAGACGGCGGCCCGGAAGTCTCCCAACTTCGGGCGGCTCTACGTGATGCAGCCCCTGCTCGCGATCTACGGCTCCCAGGCAGAGCAGTCGGTCTTCACCAACCCCAATGTCTCCTACGTGGCGTCCGGCCAGTTCGGAGAGGTGCTTGCCGAGGAGCTGGTCCAGCGGGCAGGGGTGCGGGTCGAAGGGACCCGTCAGGTCGACCGCCTCGCCGGGCTCCAGCGGGCCGGTCTGCTGCCGGGCCGCACCCGGGACGCCTTCGACACCCTTCGCCGGGGGCGGAACGACGCCGCGCACAACCATCTCTTTGACACCAGCAAGGCCCTCAAGGCCGTCGAACTCTGCTTCCAGCTCGGCCAGTTCTTTTCCCGTGCGATCGACGGCGTCCGCGAAATCTCTGCGTTCGTACCGCCGCGGCTGCCGAGTGACGTGGCGGCCGGGCCCGCCGAGCTCGAGGAGCTCCGCGAGGCGCTCGGCCACCACCAGCGCACCCTCGCCGAGTCCCGCACCCGCCTCGGCGAGGTCGGCGACCGCCTGGAGGCCGAGCAGCGCGGCCGGGAGGAGGCCGAGAAACTGACCGCGGCCGCCGAGCAGGCCCGCGCCGAGTCGGAAGCACTGGCCGCGAGCTATCGGGAGGAGATCGAGCGGCTCAGGAGCGAGCAGCGGAGCCGTTACAACCAGGAGCGGCTGAAGCCCCGCCCGGTCGCCGCCGCTGCCCGCGAGGCGATCGTCGCCCGTGCACAGCGGCCCGAACCGCTCAACGAGGTGCAGGCTCGTTTCCGTATCGACGAAATGCTTGCCGAGGCCGGTTGGACCGTCCAGGACAAGGACAACCTCAACCCGCTCGCCTCCCAGGGCGTCGCGGTCCGCGAGTTCACCCTGGCCACCGGCCGCGCCGACTACGTCCTCTACGTCGACGGCATGATCGTCGGCGTCATCGAGGCCAAGCGCGAGGGCATCGCCCTGGCCGGGGCCCTCGCCCAGAACGAGCGGTACGCGGCCGGTGTCCTCAAGGAGCACTCCCTGGCGGTCTGGCGCGATCAGGAACCGTTCGCCTTCCGCTACGCAACCACCGGTGCAGAGACGTTCTTCGTCAACCTCCTCGACCCGCACGCCCGTTCCCGCTCGGTTTTCGCCTTCCACCGGCCCGAGACCTTCGCTGCCTGGATGAAGCGGGCCACCGAGCGCCCGGACTCTCCCACCTTCCGTGCCGCCCTGCGCACCAGGCTCCCGGTCCTGGAGACCCACGACCTCCGCGCGGCGCAGGAGGAAGCGATCATCGGCCTTGAGCACTCCCTCGGCCAGGACAAGCCGCGCGCCTTGATCCAGATGGCCACCGGGGCGGGCAAGACCTACACCGCCGTCACTGAGGCATACCGGCTGCTCAAACATGCGGGCGCGGGCCGAATCCTCTTCCTCGTGGACCGGAACAACCTCGGCCGCCAAGCCAAGGCCGAGTTCGACAAGTACCGTGCCCCGGACGAGAACCGTAAGTTCACCGACCTGTACAACGTCGACACGCTCGGCCGGACCGGACTCCAGGAGACCTCCGCCGTAGTCGTCTCCACCATCCAGCGCATGTACTCCCTCCTCAAGGGCGAGCCACTGGAGGACACGGGCGAGGCCGAGGACCGCGAGGACGCCTCCACCCTCGACGAGAACTACATGACCGACCGCCCGGTCAGTGTCGAGTACAACGCGGACGTTCCCATCGAGTCCTTCGACGTGATCGTCATCGACGAGTGCCACCGCTCCATCTATGGCCTGTGGCGCGGCGTCCTCGACTACTTCGACGCCCACCTGGTCGGCCTCACCGCCACCCCCACCCGCCAGACCAAGGGCTTCTTCGACAACAACCTGGTCTCCGAGTACACCTACGAGCAGGCTGTCGCCGACGGCGTCAACGTCGACTTCGACGTGGTCACCATGGACACCTCGGTACGGGAAGCGGGCGGCGCGAAGATCGAGAAGGGCACCACGGTCCGTATCCGCGACCGCAAGACCCGCACCCAGCGGTACGAGGAACTGGACGAGGACTTCGCGTACACGGTCGGCCAGATCGGTCGCACGGTGATCACTGAGGACGAGATCAGGGCCGTCCTCACCGCCTACAAGAACAACTGGCAGCGCTGGTTCCCGGGCCGTGCCGAACTACCCAAGACGCTTGTCTTCGCGGCGAGCGACGACCACGCCGACGAGGTCCTGAAGCAGGTCAAGGAGGTCTTCGGACGCGGTGACGCCTTCGCCAAGAAGATCACCTACCGGTCCCGGAACAAGGGCGACGACCCTGAGCAGCTCGTCAACGACCTGCGGAACTCGCCGCTGCTCAGGGTCGCCGTCACCGTCGACATGATCGCCACGGGGACGGATGTCCGCGCCCTGGAATGCGTGATATTCCTGCGGGCCGTACGCAGCCCCGTCCTCTTCGAACAGATGAAGGGGCGCGGCTCCCGCACGATTGACGCCGACGAGCTGAAGGCGGTGACGCCGGAGGCGGCGACCGACCTCGCCAAGGACCGTTTCGTCCTGGTCGACGCGGTGGGCGTCACCGCGTCGCCGCTGGTCGACACCCGGCCGATGCTGCCGCCGGACACCGGTGCCCTCAGCACGGACAAGCTCATGGACAAGGCGGGCAGCCGCTCCCTCACCGCCGAACAGGCCGAGACGCTCGGCCGTCGCCTGGCCCGCCTGGACCGCAAGCTCACCGAGGAGGAGCGTGAGCAGATCAAGCAGGCATCGGGCGGCGTCCCACTCGGCGAGCTGGTCCGCCGGATCTCGGACGCGGTGGATGTCGACACCCAGGACCGGGCGTACCGGGAGGGCGGCGCGGACCAGGCCCGGCGCCTCGTCCAAGACGCGGTCGAGGTCCTGACCACGCACCCGGGGCTCCGCAAGCTGATCGTCGGCATCAAGCAGCAGCACGACCTGACGTACGACGCGACAACCGAGGTCGGGATACGGCTGAAGGAGATCCCGCGCGAAGAACGCGCGGAGAAGGAACTCGCCGAGTGGCGCCAGCTGTTGGACAGCCGCCGGCGCGACGAGCAGGCGGCGGAGGCGATCGCACTTCAGGTGATCCTCGGCAGCGGATCGCGGGTCCGCCCGCAGGAGGCACGGGCCCATCTTCGCGAGCTGCTCCCTACCATCAAGGCCACCAACCGGACGTGGACCCCGAAGGTCATATGGGACCACTACGACCTGCTCGGCAAGGCGTCGGAATCCCTGTCGAAATCGGCCGGCCTCGGCGACCTCATGAACCTGGCCCGCTACACGCTCGGCGCAGACGACGAACTGCGCCCGTACCGTACGGTGGTCGAGGAGCGCTTCGAGGGCTGGCTGCTGCGGCAGCGGCAAGCGGGTGCGGAGTTCACCGACGAACAGATGTGGTGGCTGACCCGCATCAAGGACGCGATCGCGGTGGACGTGGGCATGGAACGCGAGGACTTCGGCCACATTCCCTTCTCGGAGAAGGGTGGCGGGCGCGGCTTCGCGAATGCCTTCGGTGACAAGGACCGGGCGCTGGAACTGCTGGACGAGTTGAATCAGGAACTGGCTTGAGTACGTTGAGTGCAGGTGCGGGCGGGTTGCCGGAGGGGTGGGCATGGGCAGCCCTCGAAGAGACTCTGTCCTGCGAGGCGCGTGCGATCACGGATGGCCCGTTCGGGTCGAACCTGAAGTCCGCGCACTACACGGATTCAGGAGCTCGGGTTATTCGTCTTCAGAACGTGGGGGACGGGGAATTTCGCGATGAGCGCGCATATATCAGCCTTGAACACTTCGAGACACTGAGGGCGCATGAGGCGCGTGAGGGCGATCTACTACTGGCTTCGCTCGGTGAGAAGCTCCCACGCGTCGCACTGATGCCGAAGCTCGATGAGCCAGCCATCGTCAAGGCGGACGTCATCAGAGCGCGACCTCATTCCGAGATCCATGCGAAATGGCTCCTGTACGCGTTGAGAGCACCTCAGACGCAGTCCTACGCAGGAGGACTCATCAAGGGAGTCGGGCGCCCGCGGCTGGGCATGGCAGCGATGCGGCAGATCCCGATCCCCGTGCCGCCGCTCGCCGAACAGCACCGCATCGTAGAGGCCCTCGAAGAGCAACTCTCCCGGCTCGACGCGGCTAGGGAAAGTGCCGCAAGGTCACTCAAGCGCATGGATGCGCTGGGTTCCAACCTGTTGACGGCTTCGCTGAGCTCGGTCACAAAGGTTGCGAGGTTGAAGGATGTCCTCGCGTCGCCTCTGATCAACGGGCGATCGGTGAAGACTTTGACAGGTGGATTCCCGGTCCTTCGACTGACTGCGCTCAAGGATGGGCGAATTGACCTCGGAGAATTCAAGGAAGGGGCGTGGGATTCGGTTGACGCCCGGCCCTTCCTTGTCAAGAAGGATGACTTCCTGATCTCCAGAGGAAATGGTTCGATCGGTCTAGTGGGGCGAGGCGGATTGGTCGGAATTGTCGAAGAAGGGGTCGCTTTCCCGGATACGATGATTCGCGTCCGGGCTGACGCCGGGAGCATCATGCCCGAGTTCTTGTCGCTGATCTGGGGAACCCGGGTCGTTCGACGGCAGATCGAGGGGAGCGCCCGCACAACGGCCGGAATCTACAAGGTGAATCAGCAGATTCTGGAATCAATCGAGTTCCCGCTGCCCAGCCTTGAGGAACAACGTGCGATCGTTCGACGCCGTCAGGTTGAGCTCAGCCAAATGGATGCGGTGCGAACCTCTGCTGAACATGCGCTGAGACGATCTCGCTCGTTGGAACGGGCTTTGCTCCGGAAGGCCTTTACCGGCAACCTGCTCCTCCAGAACCCCGCTGACGAACCCGCCACCACCCTCCTCGCCCGCATCACCGCCGAGCGTGACGCCGCCAAACCCGCCCGCACAACCAAGCGCACCATGCGCCCTCGCAAAACGACGGCCGCCGCGACCGAGGCCCCCCCCGCCCCAACCTCCGCCCCCGTCACCTCCGTTCAGCAGGAGCTCTTCCAGTGACCGCCCCCGCCCAAGACGACGCAGTCATCCCCTCCGCCGAGGGCGTCCCGCTCACCGAGACACCCAAGTCCAAGAAGGCCGCCGCGCAGACCAACACCCTGGTCGCCAAGCTCTGGAACTACTGCAACGTCCTCCGTGACAACGGCATGTCCACCATCGAGTACGTCGAGCAGCTCTCGTACCTGCTCTTCCTGAAAATGGTCGACGAGATCGAGACCGACCCGTGGGAGGGCCGCGACCTTAGAGGCATCGTGCCGGAGGACTACAACTGGAAGTCCCTCGTCAGCAAGCGCGGAGCGGAACTCGAAGCCCACTACCCCGCCATCCTGGAGCACTTGGGCCGTAAGCCCCACACCACCATCGGCACGATCTTCGCCGACGCGCAGAACCGGATCACCAAGCCCGCGCTGCTCGAAAAGCTGGTCGTCGAGCTGATCGGTCGCGAGGAGTGGACGGTCACCGGCACCGACCTCAAGGGCGACGCTTACGAGGGGCTGCTCGCCAAGGGGGCGTCCGACACCAAGACCGGCGCCGGCCAGTACTTCACGCCGCGCGCGCTCATCGACGCGATGGTGGACGTGACCCGGCCCGGTCCGGACGACACCATCACCGACCCCGCCTGCGGCACCGGCGGGTTCCTGATCGCCGCGCACACGTACATCACCCGGCACCACATCAAGGACATGGACCTTGAGGCCCGCAAGGCGTACGACAGTGGCCGCAAGATCTGGGGCAACGAGCTGGTCACCGGTACCGCCCGCCTCGCTGCCATGAACATGCTCCTGCACGGCATCGGCAAGAGCGACGGCCCGAGCCTGATCGACGTCGGCGACGCGCTTGCAGAGAAGCCGAGCGGCCGGCACGCCTCACTCGTCCTCGCCAACCCGCCCTTCGGGCGCAAGTCCGCAATCACCGTGATCGGCCAGGACGGCGACCTGGAGAAGGAGGATGCCCAGTACGACCGCGACGACTTCACCGCCACCACGACCAACAAGCAGCTCAACTTCCTCCAGCACATCATGTCGCTGACCGCCGTGAACGGCCGGGCGGCCGTCGTCCTGCCGGACAACGTACTCTTCGAGGGCGGCGCAGGCGAGAAGGTCCGACGCAAGCTGCTCGACGAGTTCGACCTGCACACGATCCTGCGCCTGCCCACCGGCATCTTCTATGCGGGCGGCGTCAAGGCCAACGTCCTCTTTTTCGACAAGAAGCCCCCGCGCGCCGACGGCAAACCGCACACCACCGTCACCTGGGTCTACGACTTCCGCACCGGCCAGCACTTCACCATGAAGCAGCGCCCGCTGACCCGCCCTCATCTTGACGACTTCGTCGCCAAGTACAAGGCGGGCGAGCCGATTTCCGCCCGGGTCGCCGATGAGGACGACAACGGCCCCTGGAAGCCATACACGTACGAGGAGTTGACGGCGCGCGACAAGGTCAACCTCGACATCACGTGGATGAAGGACCCGGCCCTGGAGAACGCGGACAGCGACCTGGAGCCGGAGGTCATCGCCGAGGAGATCGTGCGCGATCTTCAGTCCGCCCTCGCCGAGTTCACAGCCATCGCGAAGTCCCTGGGCGCGGATGTGGACGTAACGGAGGCGGAAGAGGCCTGACGACGGCCGAAGGTTCGTTGTCACGGCGCCGAAGAGCTGCAATGCGAAGTGCCTCCGTCTCGACGAGGCGCTGGCCCGATGATGCCGCAGCCGCGACAGCCACAACGGCGGACACCCATCGGCAAACCCCGCTACATCCCCTACGACAGCGCCGATGGCAAATCCTGCTACGTCGTCTACGGCTCCGGCGGTGGACTGGCCCCACGTCTGATCGGCCATCACACGCTTCTGCAACTGGCCATGGTTGCTCGCCCGCCGTCACGGAATCCTGCGGCAATAGAGTGAAGGGCCGAACCGATCAGATCGAGCCACAAACCGACCGTGATCCTTGAAGCCGCTTGACTGATACCTCTGCGGTACAGGGAACATCAGGAGTTCACGTTCCAAAGTTCCCCGTCCTACCACGCGCCGCACAGAGGTATGCATGGCCATCGCACGTCCTCAGACCCGTCAGTTCGAGTCGTTCGTCACGAACCTGTCGTACGCACGCCAGATGGTACGAGCCGGGCAGGCGCTGGAGGTGCTCAGCCCCAAGGGCATCGATACCGGCGATTTCTACCGAGCCGCCTGGGTGCAGTCCATCGCTGCCCTCGAACACTGGGTGCAGGAAGAGGTGTTGCGCCGGGTCGCCGAGGAAGCTGCCAAGGACGACCCGGACATGCCGCGGAAGCTCCGTGACTACCCGTTGCCGCTGCACTACCTGGAGAGGGTGCAGCGGGGCGAATCGACCACCGCCGAGGTGGTCGCGGAGCGGGTGCGCCAGGACATCGCCCGCCAGACCTTGCAGAACCCTGATGCCATCGCGAAGGTGATGTCGCTCGTCACCGACGTCAAGGTGTGGCGGGTGGCGGCGAAGTGGGTCAACCGGTGGAGTCAGTACCGCACTTCATACGACGAGAAGCGGCTGCGCGGTCAGTACATCCTGCTGCTCCGCCGGCGCAACCAGATCGCACATGACGCGGATCTGATCGACGGCGACCTGAAGCAGCGCCGCCAGATCGGCGAGGCTGATGTCACGGACGCCCTCAACTGGATCGAGCGGATTGCACTCGCGCTTGCCTATGCGCTGGAGGGGGACGTGTCCAAGACGTCAGGGCATCCGGCTTCGACCGCGGCTTCGGAAGCGCCAGATGGAGATCAGTTGCACATCGACTGAGTGTTCGTCATCGAGCCCTGCGAACTCGTCCTCGGGTCCTTGTGAACCCTCCGGATTAGGCTTTGGCCATGCGACCGCCTCTTGAGAACGTTCTGCGTGATGCGCTCGTACAGGAAGGCCCAAGAACAAGCCCCCCCCGAGCGGTGCCTGTTGTTCGTGGCGTGCACACGGGTGCGGGATGGGCTGTATGTTTTTGGCGGGGCACCCCAGCAGCTTTCTCAGGGGGGGGCCGGCTTTAGGGCGGAAGCTGAAGCTGGTGCGCTACCATCCGCCTGAGCCTGGCTCGGTGTGGTGGCAGGTGGTTCGGGGGAGTAGATGACATTCGCACAATCAAGGCGGGTAGACCTTCCGTCTCCGGCGAGATCGCCGCGGCTGGCGATTCTGCGCCCTGACAACGACTTGCTCGGTCTGCTCGATGCCGATCACGCCAAGGAAAGGTCCTACTCCCAACCCTGCCGTGCCTGGCCTGAGGTGAAGTCACACCTCGCGATCCTGCTTGCTCCTGCCGGCCAGCAGGGTGATGGAGGTGGCGGGGAGCACCCTGAGCGCATCTGGGGGCTGGGAATCGTGCGCCCTGCTCATGAGACCGACCGCGACCGGAAGGTCGTCGTCACCCGTGCGCGAAGCTTTCGAGGCATTGTTCCTGTCTCAGGGCTCTGGTGCACTGGTGGCGAGCAAGACTCCAGCCTCTCCAAATCGTTACCGGAAAGTGGTCCTGTCACAGTCGACGCCGACACCATATTCGCCAATCTGCGGCGGATTTCCCCTGATGTCGAGGCCGAAGTTCGGAGGCTGATGCCTCTGCTCGACGAAGCCGAAGGATGGAGTGAGGGCGAACTACGATGGCGTGATGAGCGCGACGCTCTGCTGCTCTTCGCCAAGATCGCCGGGTTGGCCCCGAATGACTTCTCGGAGGTACACCTTTGGGACCAGACAGCCGCCCACGGAGCTTTTATCAGCGGGCTAACAGGGACTGCAGTTCAGCCGACGCTTGACGACATCCGTGGCTGGGTAGGGGCGAGGTTCAGCGGCATCGGTGAGACCGTCGTCCGAACGTTTGCAAGTGGCGGAGGTATCCGAAGCTATGACTTTGAGGTCACGTCGATAACCGATCGGCGGGTGGCGGATGGTCGGGAGGGCTCCCTCGACGCCTACTACTGTCACGTCGAGACCCAGACGCTCGTCGTACTACGTTACGTGCGTCCCGACCCGAACGGACTCTTTTCGTCTGACGCCCGGCACAGGCTGGATGAGTTCCACAGTCGTGTTCGTCGCCTCCCGAGACGCGCTCGGGAGAGTGCTGACGATTACAGCTTGCTGGAAGACCCTCTCTTTCTCCGCATTCATGAGCCGGTGCCATTCACCGTGGCTCTGCACCGTACGAGTTCCGGTGCGATTTACCCCTACGACCAAGTCACCGCTGCAATCTCGGCCGCCGGGGAGACCAGTCTCCCCGGCCCACCCGTGGGCGCGCTCACCCGCCACCTGGTGCCGACCGACTTCGCCCGACTGGTGCGCGACGGTTGGCTCGGCGCGCGACGTGTACCCCTCGAGGTGGCCATGGGCTGGGTGGAAGCCACGATCGACACGGCTGGTGTTGCCTTGGTCGTCGTGGACTTCAGTCTCCGGCAGCGTGGCAACGGGTCGGGTATCAAGACGCAGGTCTAGGCGATCAAGAAGACACCACCAGTGGGAAGGCGACCATCAATGGCCACCTCAGGCGCGGACATACCTCGCCAGGTAACGCAGGTGCGCGAGCAGCTGCACGAGACATTTGACGGGGTGATAGATGACAGCGATATTGCCCACTTCCGTGGGGGCAATTACGAACAGCGCTTCCTCTCCCGTGCCCTCGCAGCCCTGGCGGTACGACGCGTGGCCAAGTGCAGCGTGGCCGAGGCAGCCCGGTTCGTGACGGACGGCATCGCGGATCAAGGAATGGATGCCATCGCCCCCCTGCCGGAGAGTGGTCAGGCTCTGCTGGTCCAAGCGAAGTGGAGCGATAAGGGCACGGCTACGTTCGATGTGGATGCGGCCAAGGCGATGGTGGATGGTCTCAACCGGATCGAAAACGAGTTGTACGACCAGTTCAACCAACGTGCGGGCGCCCTGGCCCTGGAGGCCAGGCCGCTTATCGTCAACGAGAGAGCCATTCTGGTCATCGCGCTGATGGGTACCGTGGAGCCCTCTCCGCCCGCATGCGAGGTTCTCGACAATGCCCTCGAGGAGTTCAACAAGCACGGCGCCCGATTGAGCGTCGAGGTGCTGTACGCCGCGGACTTCCACGATCAGATTCATGCGGACCTTCGGCCGGAGCCGATCCGCCTAGGTGTACGTCTTGACGACTGGTACCAGCAAAAAGGACCGCTCGAGGCGTATCAGGGCACGGTCTCCGCCGAGAGCGTCGCTGAGTGGTACGAGACGCACGGTACCGGTCTGTTCGAGCAGAATCTCCGCGCTCCGCTCGGGACCACCGTCACCAATGCGGAGATTGGTCAGACTCTTACGTCCGATCCCACCAGATTCTGGCACTTGAACAACGGCATCACCATGATCTGCGACTCGCTTACGGCGAAGCACGACAGCGCCAAGGCACCGCAGAGCAGGCCGACCACTCTCACCGTGACAGGGGCGAGCATCGTCAACGGTGCTCAGACGGTACGGGCAGTCGCCAGAGCCATGCATGATGACGGTGAGGCTGCGGCCCATGCCGCTCTGAGTATCAAGGTCATCAATACATATGAGGACCGGAAGTTCGGCGTCCAGGTCTCGCAGGCAGCGAATCGGCAGAACGCCATTGAACAGCGCGATCACATCGCGCTCGAACCCGTACACCAGGCGATCAAGGCCAACCTGCGCGCCGAGCTGCGCAAGCAGTACGTGATCAAGAGGGGTGAGCCGGTCGCTGCACCCGAGACCGGTTGTTCATTGGACGAACTTGCCCTCGCCCTTGCCTGCCTGCATCCGGATGCAGAACAGGCCGCCCGGGCTGCCAGCTCCACGGAGAATCTTTGGGAGCAAGGTTCCAAGGGCAGCCACACCGTGCTGTTCAAACGCGAACCCTCCCCGCAGAAGGTGTGGCGCTCTGTACTCACGCTGCGCGCGGCAAGGAGCGCAGTCTACGAGCTGGGCAGTGGGGGGAACAGCCGCGAGGCTGCGACCACGGAGCATGGGAGCTTTCTCGTAACCCACTTGATTTTCCAGCATCTCGGCGCCTCGAGTATTGATGACCCCGACTTCGACTGGGACAGCGAGGTGCTGGAGAAGATTCCTGCTTTGGTGCCGGAACTGGTCCGTCGGCTGACCCATCAGATCGTGACCGGTTACGGGCCGCGTCCCCAAATCAGGACTGCTTTCCAGACCGCGGAGACATGTACGGAACTCGCGAAGCGTGTCCTCGGCGATCTGGCCGATGGCGTCGCCGTTCCCGAACCTCCCACGAAGGAGCGCAAGCCGCGTCGCCCGAACACCGTGCCGCTCCTGGTCGACCGGCGTGTCATCAAGGATGGAGCCCCCCTCCGGTACGAAGCCCTGAACGAGCCCGAGCGTGACGCCATGGAAGAGTGGCTTGTTGAAGACGAAAGGCGACGCCAGGCGACCTGGGTTAATCACCGGACCAAGCCGATCTTGTGGGCGTACGACGAGCAGCAGTACTCGCCGTCCGGTCTGGTGTCGAAGATGTGGGCGGATGCCGACTGGGACGAGCGGCCCGTGGCCAATCAGGGAACGGCTCGCTGGTATCAGTCGGAGGGCCTGAGCCTGTGGGATCTGGCTCAGCGCATCCACGGCGAAGAGGCAGAGGATGAGGTCTGACGGCCGGTGCACTGCGCCAGTAGGAGGTCAGTAGGGGGAGGCCCCTCCGGACTGCGCAGGCGGCTGAGGGGGTCCCCTGCACTTCCCCTGGAGCGACGTCAGGATGCGGGGTTCCCGCAGCAGTGGAATGGATTCGGGATCGCACAGGGTGGCACGGCCTCGCCGGTATGTGGGCCAGGTGGTGAGAGCCCGGGGCGGACAGCACCGCCGCGATCCCGCTCCGGATGACCATGGTCGCCTCCGAGATCGCAAACGACGGCACACTCATGCAGCCGTACCCCCGTCACCTGCTTCCGCTGTTGTGTAGCGTTGGCGGTCCTGAGCGCAGTTGTACTTTGTCGTAAATCCCATGCTGGGATGGTGCTGGGATGACTTAGCATTTCCGCAGGTCAGACGGGTTGTGGTGGAGTTCCACGTGTGAACGGTGCGATCCGCATGTGAGGCCGTCCGGCACGTGAGGACGTCCGGCGTGTGTGCAGGCCGGACGGGGCCGGGCTCAGGCGAGCCCGGCCCCGTCCGTGTTCCGTGGTTCCGTCGTTCCGTGCCGGTGTGGCGTCGGCCCGCCGTTGCCGGGGAGCGCCTCCGGGGCGCCTCCGGGGCGGCTTCGTCCGTGCACGATGGTCTGGCCACGCAAGTCCGTTTGTGCGCATCGGCCTGACCGCGCATGTCCGTTTGTGCTGGGCGCGGCCTGACCACGGGTGTCCGTCTCGTACGGGTGTCCGTCTCGTATGGGTGGCCGTCTCGTCCGGGCGGTCAGGACGGTGCGCCGGCCAGGACTTCCACCTTGCCGGTGTCGAGTGAGTAGTAGGCGCCGACCACGGCGAGGGTGCCCTTTTTCACGAGTGGTGCCAGGTCCCGGTTGGAGCGCAGGTCGGCCGCGGTCAGTGTGACCTGGGCGCGGGCCATGGTGTCGACCGGGTCGGCACCGCCGCCTTTGCGGACTGTCTGCTCGTATGCCGGCCGCAGTGCCCTGGCGATCGCCTCCAGGTTGCCGGGCAGTGGTTTGCCGTCCCTGAGCGACTTGTACGCCGCCTCGACGGCGCCGCAACGCTGGTGCCCCAGGACCACGATGAGCGGCGTGCCGCTGGTCATGGGCCCGTACTCCACGGAACCCGTGACCACCGGGCCGACCGCCTCACCGCCCGTGCGCATGACATAGAGGTCACCCAGCCCGGTGTCGAAGAGGAGCTCGGGCGGCACCCGGGAGTCGATGCACGAGAGGACCGATCCGAAGGGTTGCTGCTTCTGGGCCACGAACTGGCGCCGGTCCGGGTCCCGGTCGGGATGCTGGAGGTTTCCGCTCACCCAGCGCTCGTTGCCGTCCATCAGCCGTGTGAAGGCGGCTGCGGGCGTGGTCGGCCGTGGTGGTGGAGTCGGCTGCCCCTGTGGCGAAGCCGGCCGCCCTTGCGGTGAGGCGCCGGCCGGCAACGGGTCGGTGCTTGTCGATGAGCACGCCGTAAGTGCCGCCGTGGCGACGAATAGTCCGCCGGCGAGCAGCGCCCTGCGATCCGGCTGTCCCGCTCCGTCCATCGGTCGTTCCCCTCAGTCAGCTGAGACGCGTGCGTACGTCCTGGCCAGGGCGATTGTTCAGCGCGGAGGGGGAGTTCGACGGTAGGCGCCAGCGGACGTGGCCCGCTGTGCCACCGACGGCCCACAGAACCGGCCCGGTCGGCGGTGCCCCGGCCCGTGCTGCCCCGGCCCGTGCTGCCCCGGGTGTGCACCGGACTCCCGGCGTGGCGTCGAAAGATAGGTATAAGGCAGGAGTGGGAAAAAGTAGGCAAAGGTGGGTGAAGGTAGGTGAAAGGTCGAGGGTGCGGGCCAATGAGGGGTGTGGCCGGTGGTGGCACGGGGGACTTCGCGCGGGCTCTCCGGGTGCCGGGAGGGGCGGGGCCTGCGGGGCCGGGGCTCCCCGGGTGGAGTCCGGGCTCCGGCCCCCAGGGTCGGACGGCCGATTGGCGGGCGTCCGGCTGTCGCGTCAGGGCCACACAGTGGTCACCGTGCCGGATCCGTGCGCCCCGGCGACGCTCTCTTTCCAGGGCTCGGTCCACGGGTCGGATGTGCCGGCGGCGTCGGCGGTGCCCGCGGTGGCGCCGAGCGTGAGCGCGGCGCCGACGGCCGCGGTGGCGGCCATGAGCTTGCGTATGACGCAACGTCCCTTCGTCGTGGTGGTGTTGCGTTGACGGCACGAGGTTAGGGAAGGGGCATACCGCCGCGATATCGACGGATGGGACCGCGGAGCCCGAGGTCGCGCGGGGCAGCCGACGTACGCCACCCGGCGACCCCGGGGTGCCGGGAATTGCCCTCCTTGCGGACCCGCCTCAGCGGGGAAAGAGCTGGAAGAGCGTGGCCGGGTGGCCCCGGTAGCGTTCGCCGCCGGTGCGC
Organism: Streptomyces sp. NPDC054765; assembly: GCF_053612065.1. NCBI lineage: Bacteria > Bacillati > Actinomycetota > Actinomycetes > Kitasatosporales > Streptomycetaceae > Streptomyces > Streptomyces sp. NPDC054765. The sequence continues at coordinate 26,018 of NZ_JBSHBP010000020.1, forward strand.
AGCATCTGCTCGATGAAGGTGCGGGCGTAGTCGCGCGGGTCCTGTCCGGCGCCGCGCAGGCCCTTGATGTACGCGCCGTGGGCTGCCAGCGAGGCGACCGCACGGTCGATGCCGGGGCCGACCTCGGCGGCGTGCGTGGGGTGCGGGGAGCCCGCCACGGCCACCCAGCGGACGCCGTTCCAGGGCGCCAGGCCCTTCGCCCCGAGCTCGGGGAAGATCCAGCGGTTGCCCGCGTCGCCCGCCGCGTCCAGGACGGCACGGCCGACCACCCGGTGGTCCGGGCTGTTCCAGTGGCCGCCGCCCCAGGTGTCGTGGTGGTTGAGGGTGAGCAGGAGCTCGGGGCGGTGGCGCCGGACGGCCGCGGACAGGTCGCGGCGCAGCGGCCGGCCGGGCTCGATGATGCCGTCGTGATGGTGGTCGAGGAATTCGACGGTGTGCACACCGACCAGCGCGGCGCCGGCCCGTTGCTCGGTCTCGCGGACCACGGCGGACTCCGCCGGCGCGAGCCCGTCGATACCGGCCTCACCGTGGGTGACCAGGAGGTAGCTGACCTCGCGCCCCGCGGCGGTCCATTCGGCGATGGCGGCCGCGGCGCCGTATTCGAGGTCGTCGGGGTGGGCGACGACAGCGAGCGCCCGCTGCCAGTCCCTGGGCATGGGGGAGAGATGGGGTTCGGCGGGCATGGGATCCCTTCCTTCCCGTCCTGATTCCGCGTCCCGTGTGGTGGGCGCCGGGCGCCGGGTGCCGCCTTCCGTCAGCTGAGCGGCGTTTCGGGCGCCGTCTTCGAACGTGGTCCCGTTTCGATCGTGACATGTATGGGGGGCGGCTACCGGGTGGAAGGAAAGGGTGGGGTGGCGCGGGGTGGGGTGGCGAGGGGCTCCGGTGCCGGTTCCCGGCCTTTTACACGGGCTGAGCTGGGTTTCATCACATCAGGTGAATATCTGGCCCAAGCTTGCGGTCGGCAACGCGCGGTTGCCACGCTGTTGCTGACTGTCAAGCTGTTGGGAGGGGCATGTGCCTTTCGGTGAGCAGCCCGCGTACCTCCGCGTCGCCGGCGACCTGCGCCAGAAGATCGTCAGCGGGGTGCTTCCGCCGCACACCCGCCTGCCGTCCCAGGCGCGCATCCGCGAGGAATACGGGGTCTCGGACACCGTCGCCCTGGAGGCGCGCAAGGTCCTGATGGCCGAGGGGCTGGTCGAGGGCCGCTCGGGGTCGGGCACCTATGTGCGCGAGCAGCCCGTGCCGCGCCGTATCGCCCGCGTCGGCTTCCATGCGGCAGGCGGCTGTACGCCGTTCCGGCAGGAGCAGACGGACGAGCGGGTGCGGGGCACCTGGGAGTCCAGCAGCGAGCAGGAGGCGGCGGGTTCGGCGGTCGCGGCCCGGCTGCGCATCCCGCAGGGCGCCAAGGTGATGCGGACGCGCTACGTCTTCCGGGCGGAGGGCGAGCCGTCGATGCTCTCGACGTCCTGGGAGCCCCTGGAGGTGACGGGGCGGACGCCGGTGATGCTTCCGGAGGAGGGGCCGTTGGCGGGCCGCGGGGTGGTCGAGCGGATGGCGGCCATCGATGTGGTGGTGGACAACGTCGTCGAGGAGGTCGGGTCGCGGCCGTCGCTGGCGGAGGAGGCCATGACGCTGGGCGGAGTGCCCGGACATGCGGCGCTGGTCGTTTCGCGTACGTACTACGCGGGCGGCAGGCCGGTCGAGACGGCCGATGTCGTCACCCTCGCGGACCGCTACCGGGTCGCCTACCACCTGCCGGTGAAGTAGTCGCAGCCCTCTCCCTTTCCCTCCTGTGCGCGTGCGCGAGACGCCCTGAGTTCGGCCTTGGTTCTCAGCCACGTGTCCGATTTGCTCGGTTTCATCCTGGAAAATTGGCTGGAATCTTGTGTTGGATAACTCACAGACCCTCAACTGGGCGGCTTTTTTTACCAGCTGTGGGAAGCCGGAGCCCCGAATCGCTCTTACGATGGCGAAGTTTGTGCACGGCACGGGGGAAGACCAGGAGACCAGCACGTGACCACAACGAAGACCCCGAGCGCGGAGCAGGGCTCGCACTCGAATTACCGCCGGTCCCTCGGGACCATCGCCCTGACCGCCACGGGTCTCGGGTCCATCATCGGCTCCGGCTGGCTCTTCGGGGCCGAACGCGCCGCGGCCATTGCCGGCCCGGCCGCGATCCTCGCCTGGATCATCGGTGCGCTCGTCGCTCTCACGATCGCGCTCACCTATACCGAACTCGGCTCGATGTTCCCGAAGGCCGGCGGCATGGTCCGCTACGGCCAGTACTCCCACGGCTCGCTCGCCGGCTACCTCGCGGCCTGGGCGAACTGGATCGCGATCGTCTCGGTCATCCCGGGTGAGGCCACCGCCTCCGTCCAGTACATGAGCTCCTGGAGCTTCGGCTGGGCGCATGCGCTCTACGACGGCACGGAGCTGACCGGCACCGGCGTCGGGCTCGCCAGCGTCCTGCTGATCTTCTACTTCTTCCTCAACTGGTTCGCGATCTCGCTGTTCGCGAAGACCAACACGGCCATCACGGTCTTCAAGGTCGTCGTCCCGGTGCTGACGGCGAGTGCGCTGATGCTGGCGCACTTCGACACCCGCAACATCGTCCACCACGGCGGCTTCACGCCCAACGGCTGGAGCTCCGTCTTCACCGCCGTCGCCGTCTCCGGCATCGTCTGGGCCTACAACGGCTTCCAGTCCCCGCTGAACATGGCCGGCGAGGCCCGTAACCCCGGCAAGTCGCTCCCCAAGGCCGTCATCTGGTCGATCGTGATCGCGCTGGTCATCTATGTGGCACTCCAGGTCGCGTACCTGATGGCGGTGCCGGGTGACAAGCTGACCGCCGGCGGCGGCTGGGCCTCGCTCGGCTTCAACTCGCCGCTCGCCGACCTCGCGGTGGCCTGGGGCCTGAACTGGCTGGCGCTGCTGCTGTACGCGGACGCCTTCGTCTCGCCGTCCGGTACGGGCATGATCTACGCCGCCACCACCTCGCGCATGATCCACGGCGTGCAGGAGAACGGCCATCTGCCCGGAATCTTCGGCAAGGTGGACAAGAAGACCGGTGTGCCGCGCCCGGCGCTGCTGCTCAACCTCGCGATCGCCTTCCTGTTCCTCGCGGTCTTCCGCGGCTGGGGATCGCTCGCCGAGATCGTCTCGGTCGCCACGGTCATCTCGTACATCACCGGTCCGGTCGCCGTGATGTCGCTGCGCCGGCTCTCGCCGGACCTCACCCGCCCGGTCAAGCTGCGGGCGATGCCGGTCATCGCGCCGATCGCGATGGTCTTCGGTTCGCTGGTGCTGTACTGGGGCCGCTGGCCGCTGACCGGCAAGGTCATCCTGATCATGGCCGTCGGGCTGCCGGTCTGGGCCTGGTACGAGATCGGCAAGCCGCTGACCCAGGGCCGCAAGCCGTGGGCCGGTCTGCGTCCGCACCTCAAGGCCGGTGCCTGGATGGTGGCGTATCTGCTGGTCATGGCCGCTGTCTCGTACCTGGGCGGCAAGGACTTCGGCGGCAAGGGCTATCTGCCGGAGGGCTGGGACATCGTCCTGGTCGCCCTGATCGGCCTCGCCTTCTACTACTGGGGCGTGCGCAGTTCCTGGCGCAACCCGTCGCTGGTCGAGGTCGAGGCCGAGCTCCAGGAGGCGGAGAAGGCCGAGGCCGAAGAGGCCAAGGCGCCCGTCGGGGCCTGAGCCGCCCGCACCACCCGTACACCGCCCGAGCTCCTCGGGTCCACCGGCCACTCGCAGGCCGCTTCCGGTACGCCGGGGCCCGCGGGTGGCCGGTTCGGTATCTCTTTGTGTAAATCCATCTCCGGTGAGTAAAGGTCGGGCGTAGGCTCGGGCATATGCGGATTGCGATTTCGGCATCAGCAGACCAGGGGCGTGCGACGGCGCGCAACATGGCGGACGGAGAGGTGCAATGACCGACGGTGGAGCCGTGCTCCCCTGGCTCGTCATCCGCCAGGACGAAGGCGGCAACCGGTATCGGGTGGGCCGCTATGCCACCCGGGCGGAGGCCGAGCGGGTGGCCGACCGGCTTGAAACGCGCGGCCACCAGCAGCTCTATGTGGTCGAGAAGGCCGACCGGGCGGCGACCTGAGGAGCGGCGGGCGGGGAGCGGGACAAAGACGGGGGACGTAGGCTGCCGCGCATGACGACCGTGCGCGTAGTGGTGGGCGGAGCGGTGTGTGAGCGCGGGCGGCTGCTGGCCGCACGGCGCAGCGCACCGCCCGCTCTGGCCGGCCGCTGGGAGCTGCCCGGCGGCAAGGTGGAGGACGGCGAGACACCCGTGCAGGCGCTGGAGCGGGAGCTGCGCGAGGAGCTGGGTGTCGAGGCCGCGGTCCTGGAGCGGATTCCGGGCGAATGGGTGCTGCGGCCCGGCTATGTCCTGCAGGTGTGGACGGCCCGGCTGGTGTCCGGGGTGCCGCGGCCCCTGCAGGATCACGATGAGCTGCGCTGGCTGCTGCCCGGCGAGGAGTCCCAGGTCGACTGGCTGGACCAGGACCGCCCGGCGGTCGCCGAGGCGATGCGCCGGCTGGCGTCGACGGCCGGGGCGGCGGGCGTGCGGCCGTAGAGCCCGTAGGGCCGTCGGCCGTCATGCGGGAGAGCCGAGCGTGCGGCCGGAGCGTACGCGGCAGCACTGCCCCGTACGCGGCCCGCACTGCCCCGTACGCGGCCCGCACTGCCCCGTACGCGGCCCGCACCGCCCCGTACGCGGCCCGCGCCGGGGTGTGCGGCTCCCCGGTCCGCGCGACCGCTCCCGCCGACCCGCACGGGGCTCTTTGGCGCGCCTCCCCGGCCGCCGCTTCGGCTGCCCTGCCCCAGTGCGCCGATATGTTTCATTTGTGCCACAGTGCACCGTTGCAGGCGGTACTGAGGCCTGGATATCGGGTATGCCCTGATTGACCCCCTCGTTGCAGACAGGACGACGGGATGCCATCGGGCTGGGATGTGATCGGCGTGAGCGACAGCGCAGCGGCAGGGGCCCCGGAGTCGGGTCCCGGGAACGTCCGCAGGCGCGCCAAGGTCTCCGGCTCACCCACTGCCGAATGGAGCTTTCCGGCCGACCCCGGTGCGGTGCGCACGGCCCGCACGGCAGTGCGGCAGGTGCTGGACGACTGGGGGCTGAACGGCGCCGCCGATATGGCCGTACTACTCGTGAGCGAGCTCGTCACCAACTCCCTGCGGCACGCCAGCGGGCCGATCGGGGTCCGCATGGTGCTGTTGCAAACCGACGGGCTGCTCGTCGAGGTCTCCGATCCGCTGCCCGACCCGCCACAGGAGCGCGACGCCGCTCCCGACGACGAGGGAGGCCGTGGATTGCAGCTGGTCGCATGCAGTTCGCGGCGCTGGGGGACCCGTCGCGGAAAGAGTGGCAAGACAGTGTGGTTCGAGCTGTCGGTGGCTGGTTAGGAGACAGGTGGGGTACTGATCGTTGCCAATTCATCGACATCCTGTGGGTGGGCTGCGATCGAGACTGTGCTGTGATCGTGAAGACCGTGTTCCGGATAGCCGAGGTGCTGGATACTCAGGCTGGTCCGGTCCGGGCACGATGAGCTGGAGGGGACGGGGCTCGTGAGCGAGATGTCATCTGGCGGGGCAGAACCCGCACAGGCCGATGGTCAGGGCGGTGCGGACGGCTCCGGTGAACCAGCTGGCCTTCCGCGCGCGCGCGAGCTGCAAGGCCCGCCGATATGGCAGAGCAGCCGGCCCGGGTCGATCTACGACTACATCCGCGTGGCTTCCTTCTCGCTCGGCCCCGACGGGCGGATCGACCAGTGGAGCGAGCGGGCGGAGCACATGCTCGGCATCCCCGCGCGCTACGCCCTCGGCAAGGACCCCGTGGAGGCCTTCGTCCCCCGTGAGCTGCGGGCGACCGGGCGCCGCAAGGTGTCCGAGATACTCGACGGCCGGGAGTGGACCGGCCTGGTGCCCTACCGCAGGGAAGAGGGCGCGGACGCCGACGGGCTCGCCGAGATCTATGTGATGCCCTCGCGCGACGAGAACGGCGAGCGGGCCGCGGTCTGTCTCGTGGTCGACGTCCGGGCGCTGCGCGGCATCGAGACCGACCTCGCCGCCTCACAGGCCGTTTTCGGTCAATCTCCCATGGGCTTCACCCTGTTCGGTACGGATCTGAAGCTGCTGCGGGTCAACGAACGGTTCGCCACGGTCTTCGGCGGCCCGGCGGGCAAGTACCGCGGCTGCGGCCCGCAGGACTTCCTGCCGCGCTCCGAGGCCGAGCGGATGACCGCCGCGCTGCGGCGCGTCCTGGAGACCGGCGAGCCGGTCACCGAAATGCAGTTGGTCGGCATGGCGCCCGGCGAGGAGGACCGCCGCCGCTGGTCGGTGTCGCTCTACCGGCTGCACGGCGCCAGCGGCCGCCCGATCGGCGTCGCGGCGCTGGCCGCCGATGTGACCGGCCGCCGGCGGGCGGAGCGCGAGGCCGCCAGCGCCCGCCGCAACCTCGCCCTGCTCAATGAAGCCGGCGCCCGGATAGGCAACTCCCTCGATCTGGAGACCACCGCCCGCACCCTCCTGGACGTCGCGGTACCGCAGTTCTGCGACCTGGCCTCGGTGGACCTCTACCAGGGCCTGCTGTCGGGCGACGAGGCCCGGCCCGGGATGAGCGACGGCAGCGCGGAGCTGCGCCGGGTCGCCTTCGCCAGTGCCGTGTCGGACGCCCCGCTCGCCACCGCACCCGGTGTCCCCGGCGACGCGTCGGGCCCGGTCGCGGTCGGCGCCGTCCACCGCTACCCCTTCAACTCCCCCTGTGCGGGCGCCCTGCGGACCGCCCACGCCCAGATCATCCCGGGCCGGGACAGCGACGAGGGGCCGGAGCTGGGCGCGGTGGTGCACTCCACCCTCGCCGTCCCGATGGTCGCCAGGGACACCGTCGTCGGACTGGTGCAGTTCTCCCGTACGAAGGGCAGCGAGCCGTTCGGGGAGCGGGACACCGCCCTCGCCGTCGAACTGGCCGCGCGCGCCGCGGTCTGTATCGACAACGCCCGCCTCTACCGCCGTGAGCACGAGCGCGCACTGATACTGCAGCGCAGCCTGCTGCCGCCCGGTGACCCCGAGGCCGCCGGTCTGGACATCGCCTGCCGCTATCTGCCCGGCACCACCGCCACCGAGGTCGGCGGCGACTGGTTCGACGTCATCGAGCTACCGGGCCACCGCACCGCGCTGGTCGTCGGCGATGTCATGGGGCGCGGGCTGCGCGCCGCCGTGGCCATGGGGGAACTGCGCACCGCCGTGCGGACGTTGGCGCTGCTGGACCTGGAGCCGGCCGAGGTGCTCTCGGCCCTCGACGAGATCGCCCGGGGGCTCGGCGGTGACGGCGACGGCCGGTCGTCCACCGCGCGCTCGGCCCGCAGCCGGTCCGGGGCCGCCGACGCCGCGGGGGAGCCGCGCCGCTCCGCCCGTACCGCCGATCTCTCCGAGGTCTACCTCGCCACCTGCGTCTACGCCGTCTACGACCCGGTCAACCGGCGCTGTACGTTCGCCAACGCCGGGCATCTGCCGCCCGTGGTGGTGGAGGACGGCGAGGACGCGCTGCTGCTCGACGTACCGCCGGGGATGCCGCTGGGCGTCGGCGGCGAACCGTTCGAGGAGATCGAGGTCGAGCTGCCGGACGGGGCGCTGCTGGCGCTGTACACCGACGGCCTGGTCGAGTCCCGGCACCATCCGCTGGAGGAGGGCTTGCAGGCGTTCCGGACGGCCCTCTCGCACGCCGACCGCCCGCTGGAGGACGCCTGCGACCAGGTCCTGAGCGCCATGGACACCTCGCACGGCGAGGACGACATCGCGCTGCTGATGGCACGGGTGCACGGGCTGCCCAAGGACGCGGTGGGCGACTGGGGTCTGGCGCCGGAGGCCCGTTCGGTGGCCCGCGCCCGTGAGCTGGCCCGTGACCAGCTGACGGACTGGGGCCTGCAGGAGCTGGTCGACACCACGGAGCTGCTGGTCAGCGAGCTGGTGACCAATGCGCTGCGGCACGGCCACGGCGAGATCCGGCTGCGGCTGCTGCTGGACCGCACCCTGGTCTGCGAGGTCTGGGACGCCGATCTCGCCCAGCCGCGCCGCCGCCGCGCCCGGGACACCGACGAGGGCGGCCGCGGACTGCAGCTGGTCGGGCTGCTGAGCCAGGGGTGGGGCAGCCGCCGCACCCCGCGCGGCAAGACCGTGTGGTTCGAACTCGAACTGCCGGACGGGGAGTCGGCGGCGGTGGACCCGGCGGAAGCGCTGCTGAGTCTGTTCTGAGGAGGGGGCCGGCTGCGGGCTGCGGGGTGCCCGCACCCCGCAGCCCGCCCCGCCCGGTCATTCGCCCCGCCCGGTCATTCGCCCCGCCCGGTCATTCGCCCCGCCCGGTCATTCGCTACGGCGCCGGATCTTGTTCCCGAGCCACACCAGCGGGTCGTACTTACGGTCCGCGGCGCGCTCCTTCAGCGGGATCAGCGCATTGTCGGTGATCTTGATGTGCTCGGGGCAGACCTCGGTGCAGCACTTGGTGATGTTGCAGTAGCCGAGTCCGTGCTCGTCCTGTGCGGTGGCCTTGCGGTCGAGACCGGACTCCGGTGCCGCGTCCAGCGGGTGCATATCGAGTTCGGCGATCCGCATCAGGAAGCGGGGACCGGCGAAGGCGGCCTTGTTCTCCTCGTGGTCGCGGACGACATGGCAGGTGTCCTGGCACAGGAAGCACTCGATGCACTTACGGAACTCCTGTGACCGGCCCACGTCCTCCTGCTGCATGCGGTACTCACCGGGGCCCAGTTCCGGGGGCGGCACGAACGCCGGGATCTCACGGGCCTTGGTGTAATTGAAGGACACATCGGTGACCAGGTCGCGGATCACCGGGAAGGCCCGCATGGGCGTGACCGTGATCGTCTCCGTACGCTCGAAGACCGACATCCGGGTCATGCACATGAGCCGCGGCCGGCCATTGATCTCCGCGCTGCACGAACCGCACTTGCCCGCCTTGCAGTTCCAGCGCACGGCGAGATCGGGGGCCTGGGTCGCCTGGAGGCGGTGGATGATGTCGAGCACCACCTCGCCGTCGTGCACCTCGACCGTGAAGTCCTCCAGGCCCCCGGCGCCGGTGTCGCCCCGCCACACCCGGAAGTGCGCCTGGTAGACGCCGGACTGCTGCTCTTCCTGCGACACGCTCACCGGCTCAGCTCCTCGTCGGTCAGATACTTCGCCAGCTCGTCCTTCTCGAAGAGTTCCAGGAGGTCGCGGCGGATCGGCGGGGTCTCGCGGCGGGAGAGCCGGATCTGGCCCAGCGCCGCGTCGGCGGCCCGTGCATCGCCCTGCGGATCGGCGAGTTCACAGACCAGATTGATGTTGCGCCAGGTGCGGTCCATCGCCGGATGATCGTCGCGGGTGTGTCCGCCCCGGCTCTCCTCGCGCTCCAGCGCCGCCCGTGCCACACACTCGCTGACCAGCAGCATGTTCCGCAGATCGATGGCCAGATGCCAGCCCGGGTTGTACTGCCGGTGCCCCTCGACGCCCGCCCGCCGGGCCCGGACCCGCAGATCGGCCAGCCGTTTCAGGGCCTCGAACATTTCGCTTTCCTTGCGGATGATGCCGACCAGGTCGTTCATCGACTGCTGGAGCTCCTGGTGCAGGGTGTACGGATTCTCCGCCGGGCCCGGCTCGCGGCCGGTCTCCGCCTCGATGACCTCGGCGCTGAAGGGGCGCAGTGCCTCCGCCTCCGCCGCGTCGATCTGCAGCGGGTCGGGGGTGGGCCGTTCGGTCAGCGATGCCGCGTACTCGGCCGCGTGCAGGCCCGCCCGGCGGCCGAAGACCAGCAGGTCGGACAGCGAGTTGCCGCCCAGCCGGTTGGAGCCGTGCATCCCGCCGGCCACCTCACCGGCCGCGAACAGGCCCGGCACGCCGGCCGCCGCCGCGGTGTCCGGGTCCACGTCCACCCCGCCCATCACGTAGTGACAGGTCGGGCCGACCTCCATCGGCTCGGCGGTGATGTCCACATCCGCCAGCTCCTTGAACTGGTGGTGCATCGACGGCAGCCGGCGCTTGATCACCTCGGCCGGCATCCGGGTGGAGACATCCAGATAGACACCGCCGTGCGGGGAGCCGCGGCCCGCCTTGACCTCGGCGTTGATGGCGCGCGCCACCTCGTCGCGGGGCAGCAGTTCGGGCGGGCGGCGGTTGCTGTCCGGGTCCTCGTACCAGCGGTCGCCCTCGTCCTCGGTCTGGGCGTACTTCTCCTTGAAGACGTCCGGGATGTAGTCGAACATGAAGCGCTTGCCCTCGCTGTTGCGCAGCACCCCGCCGTCACCGCGGACGGACTCGGTCACGAGGATGCCCTTCACCGACGGCGGCCAGACCATGCCGGTGGGGTGGAACTGCACGAACTCCATGTTGATCAGCGGCGCCCCGGCCAGCAGCGCCAGCGCATGCCCGTCGCCGGTGTACTCCCAGGAGTTCGAGGTCACCTTGAAGGACTTGCCGATGCCGCCGGTGGCCAGCACCACCGCCGGGGCCTGGAGAACGAAGAAGCGGCCGGACTCCCGCTCGTAGCAGAAGGCGCCGGAGACCTTGCCGTCCGTCTTGAGGACCCGGGTGACCGTGCACTCCTGGAAGACCTTCAACCGGGCGTCGTACACGCCGGATTCCTTCTCGTCCTCCTGCTGCAGCGAGACGATCTTCTGCTGGAGGGTGCGGATCAGCTCCAGGCCCGTACGGTCGCCGACGTGCGCGAGGCGCGGATACTCATGGCCGCCGAAGTTGCGCTGGGAGATCCGGCCGTCCGCGGTGCGGTCGAAGAGCGCGCCCCAGGTCTCCAGCTCCCACACCCGGTCCGGGGCCTCGCGGGCGTGCAGCTCGGCCATCCGCCACTGGTTGAGGAACTTCCCGCCGCGCATGGTGTCGCGGAAGTGGACCTGCCAGTTGTCGTGCTCGTTGGCGTTGCCCATGCTGGCGGCGATGCCGCCCTCGGCCATCACCGTATGGGCCTTGCCGAACAGGGACTTGCAGATCACGGCCGTCCGCATGCCGGCCTCGCGGGCCTCGATGGCAGCGCGCAGTCCGGCGCCGCCGGCGCCCACCACGACCACGTCCCATGCCTGCCGGTCCACATGCGCCATCAGAGGGCACACCTTTCCTTAGGAGATGCTGTCGTCAGAAGAAACGCGGGTCCGTGACGGCCCCGCCGGCCAGCAGGAAGACATAGAAGTCCGCGACGGCCACGCTGATCAGCGAGGACCACGCGAGCAGCATGTGCCGCTCGTTGAGCTTGCCGACCCAGCCCCACAGCCGGTAGCGCACCGGATGTTTGGAGAAGTGCCGCACCCGGCCGCCGATGATGTGCCGGCAGGAGTGGCAGGAGAGGGTGTACGCCCAGATCAGCACGATGTTGACGAGGAAGAGCAGGGTGCCCAGGCCCATATGGCCCCAGGCGTAGTGCTCGTCGCGGAAGGTGAGCGCCGTGTCGTAGGTCAGCACACCCGCCACCAGCACCGCGAAGTAGAAGAAGTAGCGGTGGATGTTCTGCAGGATCAGCGGGAAGCGGGTCTCACCGGTGTACTTCTTGTGCGGCTCGGCGACCGCGCAGGCCGGCGGCGAGGCCCAGAAGCCACGGTAATAGGCCTTGCGGTAGTAGTAGCAGGTCAGCCGGAAGCCCAGCGGGAAGATCAGGATGAGCAGCGCCGGGGACAGGCCCCACCAGCTGCCGAAGATCTCCCAGTTGGGGCCGCCGCGCATGGTGCGGCAGTTCTCCGCCAGGCAGGGCGAGTAGAACGGCGACACATAGGGCGCGTGGTAGTAGTCGGCGTTCGAGAACGCCCGCCAGGTCGAGTAGACGATGAACGCGAACAGCCCGGCGGCGGTGCCGGCCGGCGCCAGCCACCAGCGGTCGGTGCGCAGATGGCGGGCGGGGATGGCGGCGCGCGAGGTGGTGTGCACGCCGGTCGCGGTGGCTGGTGAGGAGGGTTCGGTGCCAGTGGCCAACGTCGGTCTCCGTGAAGGGCGCTCCGTCGGGGCGGGGGTGGCGAGGGCACCGCCGGGGCGGGGCGGAACGGGATGAGGGGCGGACGGCGGGGTCGTGAGGCGGCGTCAGGGCGCGTGACCGTTCCTGGAGCCGAGTCCCTCGTCCTCGGCGTCGGTCCACAGCGCCGCGTCGTAGGGGGCGTCGGGGATCGTCACCATCTCCCCGATGACGGCTGCCTGACGGCGGGGCGGACCGGCCGCCACGCTCTGCTTCAGCAGGGTGAGGCTTTCGCGCAGATGGTCCGCGTCGCTGCGCACCCGGCGGATGTCCAGGCCGCCGCCGAGCTGCGTCTCCAGCCTTCCCACCGACCGCACCAGGCCGTCCAGGCTGCGTTCAACCGCCGTCAACTCGTCCTGAAGGGACATAACGTGCCCTCACTTTTGAAGGTGTGGTGGGCGATCTCATGCGCCCGAGAGTGTCGCGCGTCACAGTAGGCGTTGGGAAGGGGTCGGGCGCGATTACGACTCGAACCGGTGCGTTTCGGCAACCATGCGCCCCGCCGTACCTCGAACGCCGGTACGGGAAGCGCTGGTGTGCAGGACTGTCCGCATCCCCGCACGGCTCCGTTTCCGCCCTTGTCAGGGGCCTGTTGTTGGGCCGGGCGGGTGGCCTTGGCGGCGTGGCCGACGTGTCGGGCGGCCGGTCCGGGCGCGGTCGCCTTCAGTGGGGGAGCCATAGATGTGATGAGCCGCAAAGTCGGCCGAACGTGGTGCGCCGGTCAGGCCCCAGGCGGCGCGCGGCGCGGCGCGGGCGAGCCCGGAGGTAACCGTCATGACCGACCACGACCACCCCGCAGGCCGCCGCGCGGCGTGCCGCAGACGCCGCTGCGCCGCGCTCGTCGCGGCGGGCGTGCTGCTCCCGTTGCCGGCCCTGGCCGGATGCAGCGACGAGGCCCGGGAGACCTCCGTCGCGACGTCCCAGGACATCGCCCCCGCACCCCGCGGCGAGCTGAAGAACGGCGGCACCCTGCGCTGGGCCGTCGATGCGATGCCCGGCACCCTGAACACCTTCCAGTCCGACGCCGACGCGACCACCACGCGGATCGCCGACGCGGTGCTGCCGAGCATGTTCACCATCGACGCGAGCGGCAGACCGCAGCGCAACGCCGACTACCTGGACGCCGCGGACATCAGCACCCGCGACCCCAAACAGATCGTCACGTACAAGATCAACCCCAAGGCGCGCTGGAGCGACGGCACGGCGATCACCGCCGCCGACTTCATCGCCCAGTGGTCCGCGCTGCGCGGGAAGGACAATGCGTTCTGGACCGCCCGCAACGCCGGCTACGACCGGATCGGCAAGGTCGAGCAGGGCGCCGGCGCCCACGAGGTCAAGGTCACCTTCGCCCGGCCCTATGCCGACTGGCGGTCCCTGTTCACCCCGCTCTACCCCAAGAGCGTGATGGGCAGCGCCGACGCCTTCAACGACGGCGCACGCGAGCAGCTCAAGGTCGGCGCCGGGCCGTTCCTGGTCCAGAAACGGGACGCCGAGGAGGGGCGCGTCGTCCTCGTCCGCAACCCGAAGTGGTGGGGCGAGCCCGCCATGCTCAAGAAGATCGTGCTGGAGTCGCTGCCCGGCGACAAGCGGGCCGCGGCGCTCGCCGACGGGAGCATTGACGTCGCCGCGGTCGACCAGGTCGCCGCGAAGCGCGTCGCGTCCGCCCGCCGTGCCGCGTCCGGCGCACCCAAGAAGCCCGGCGACGGCAACGCGGGCCCGCGGGGCGACGGGCAGCGGTCCGGCGCCAAGGCTGCCGCCGCGGAGAACAGCGTGCTGCGTGGCTACACCGTCCGCAAGGCCCTGGAGCCCGCCTACACGCAGCTCGCCCTGAACGGCAGCAGCGGGCCGCTGGCCGACGACCGGGTGCGCCGCGCGGTGGCCCGCGCCATCGACCGCCAGGCGCTCGCGGATGCCGTCCTCAAGCCGCTCGACCTGCCGTCCAGGCCGCTGGGCAGCCATCTGCTGATGGCCGAGCAGTACGGCTACCAGGACCACAGCGACGCGCTCGGCGGCCAGGACACCGGGGCGGCCAAGGCGCTGCTCGCGGACGCCGGCTGGAAGAGCGAGGGCGCCGACCGCCAGCAGGCCGGCGAGAAGGCGGGCGCACCGGCCCCTGACGCACGGCACGGCGCCGACGGGGACGAGGACGGCTTCGACCCGTCCGACGACCGCTACGGGGACGAGTCCGCCGGTGACCGCGCGGACGGTGACGCAGACGACCGCAACCCGGCACGTTCCGGCCGCGGTCACGCCGCCCCGCCCGCCAGGGGCGACCAGGAAGAAGGCGTCCGGCCCGCTGCCGCCCAGGCCCCGCTGTCCTTCACCGGCGCGGTCGGCTCCGAGGTTCAGCAAGCGGCCCTGCTGCGGCAGAGCGCCTCGTTCTACAAGGAGGCGGCCGCCGGCGAGAAGGACGAGGCGAACGGTGACACCGAGTCCGCGGCGTACGCCAAGTACCAGCGGTACAAGAAGCGCGCGGCCCAGGCGCTGGGCGCCGCCGAGCTGATCGAGACGGGACAGGCCCCGCATCTGCCGGGGGCCGGCGGCCACCCGGGCCACCGGCACGCGGCCGCCGAGCGGCCCGGTGACGCGGCGGCCGCACCACGTCCGGCCGGCCACAAGGAGGCCCGGACCGCCGCCGTCAAGAAGAACGGTAGGCCGCTCACCCTGCGCTTCGTGCTCCCCGACGGCGCCGGCTCCGAGCAGCTGCGCACCGTCGGGCGGCGGATCGCCGCCATGCTCGGCAAGATCGGCATCCAGACCTCCCTCCAGCGGGTCTCCGATGCCAGCTACTTCCAGGACCACATCGCCTCCGGCGACTACGACCTGGCGCTGTACTCCTGGCCCGGCAGCGCCTACCCGGCGACCGACGCCCGGCCGATCTACGCCAAGCCGCAGCCCGCGCCCGACGGCTCGCTGACCGTCGAGCAGAACTACACCCGGGTCGGCACCGACCACATCGACCAGCTCTTCGACCAGGCCACCTCCGAGCTGGACGAGGGCTCCGCGCGCACGCTGATGGCGCAGGCCGACGCCCGGATCTGGGCGGCCGCCGGATCGATTCCGCTCTACCAGCGGCCCGAGTTGGTCGCCACGAAGAAGTCGCTCGCCAACGTCGGCGCCTTCGGCTTCGCCACGCCGCGCTTCCAGGACATCGGCTACACGAAGTAAGGGCCCTCACCAGTGCTCGGAAAGAGCAAGAAATAGCAAGTCAGAGGCTATATGGACGGGCTGCGGCGGCTGCTGCCGCCGCAGCCACGTACCATGGGGTGAGGCCGTGGCGTGCTGAGATGCCCGGCGGGCGCGCGTACCGGATGGACGCGTCGCCACCCACGATTCCGGGAGAAGCGCCGCCAGTATGCCCACCCGTCACGACATTCGTAACGTTGCCATCGTCGCCCACGTCGACCACGGAAAGACCACCCTCGTCGACGGCATGCTCAAGCAGGCCGGATCGTTCGCCGAGCACGCCGCCGAGAAGCTCGACGACCGGATGATGGACTCCAACGACCTGGAGCGTGAGAAGGGCATCACGATCCTCGCCAAGAACACGGCGGTGAAGTATCACCCCAAGGACGGCGGGGACCCCATCACGATCAACATCATCGACACCCCCGGCCACGCCGACTTCGGTGGCGAGGTCGAGCGTGGTCTGTCGATGGTCGACGCGGTCGTCCTGCTGGTCGACGCCTCCGAGGGTCCGCTGCCGCAGACCCGCTTCGTGCTCCGCAAGGCCCTCGCGGCCCGGATGCCGGTCATCCTGTGCATCAACAAGACCGACCGCCCCGACTCCCGGATCGACGAGGTCGTCAACGAGACCTACGACCTGTTCCTGGACCTGGACGCGGACGAGGACCAGATCGAGTTCCCGATCGTCTACGCCTGTGCCCGTGACGGCGTCGCCTCGCTGACCAAGCCGGAGGACGGCACGGTCCCGGGCGACAGCACCAACCTGGAGCCGTTCTTCACCACGCTCCTGGAGCACGTCCCGGCCCCCGAGTACGACGAGAGCGCCCCGCTGCAGGCGCACGTCACCAACCTCGACGCGGACAACTTCCTCGGCCGTATCGCGCTGCTCCGGGTCGAGCAGGGCGAGCTGCAGAAGGGGCAGACCGTCGCCTGGATCAAGCGCGACGGCACCGTCTCCAGCGTCCGCATCACCGAGCTGATGATGACCGAGGCGCTCACCCGCAAGCCCGCCGAGAAGGCGGGCCCCGGTGACATCTGCGCGGTCGCCGGAATCCCCGACATCATGATCGGCGAGACGCTGGCCGACCCGGAGAACCCGATCGCGCTGCCGCTGATCACGGTCGACGAGCCGGCGATCTCCATGACCATCGGGACGAACACCTCCCCGCTGGTCGGCCGCGGCGGCACCGGCAAGGGCGCGGACGCCAAGTCCGCGGTCAAGGACCGCAAGGTCACCGCCCGCCAGGTCAAGGACCGCCTGGAGCGCGAGCTGATCGGTAACGTCTCGCTGCGCGTGCTGGAGACCGAGCGCCCCGACGCCTGGGAGGTGCAGGGCCGCGGTGAGCTGGCGCTGGCCATCCTGGTCGAGCAGATGCGCCGCGAGGGCTTCGAGATGACCATCGGCAAGCCGCAGGTGGTCACCAAGCAGGTCGACGGCAAGACCTATGAGCCGATCGAGCGCATCACCATCGATGTGCCCGAGGAGCACATGGGCGCCGTCACCCAGCTCATGGGCACCCGCAAGGGCCGGATGGACAACATGTCCAACCACGGCTCCGGCTGGGTCCGCATGGAGTTCATCGTCCCGTCCCGCGGTCTGATCGGGTTCCGTACCGAGTTCCTGACCAACACCCGCGGCACCGGTATCGCGCACTCCATCCACGAGGGCCACGAGCCGTGGTTCGGCGAGCTGAAGACCCGTAACAACGGCTCGCTGGTCGCCGACCGCGCCGGTGCCGTCACCGCCTTCGCGATGACGAACCTCCAGGAGCGCGGTGTGCTCTTCACCGACCCGGGCACCGAGGTGTACGAGGGCATGATCGTCGGCGAGAACTCCCGCGCCGACGACATGGACGTCAACATCACCAAGGAGAAGAAGCTCACCAACATGCGCTCCTCCTCGGCCGACTCGTTCGAGGCGATCGTCCCGCCGCGCAAGCTCTCCCTGGAGCAGTCCCTGGAGTTCTGCCGCGACGACGAGTGCGTCGAGGTGACCCCGGAGGCCGTGCGCATCCGCAAGGTCGTCCTGGACCAGAAGGAGCGCGGCCGCACCGCGTCCCGCGCCAAGCGGTAATGCCTGCCGCCGGGCATCCCGGCGCGAAGTGATGGGGCGCCCCTCCGCGTGAGGGGCGCCCTTCGCCGTCCT
This sequence comes from Streptomyces sp. NPDC054765, assembly GCF_053612065.1. Lineage (NCBI taxonomy): Bacteria > Bacillati > Actinomycetota > Actinomycetes > Kitasatosporales > Streptomycetaceae > Streptomyces > Streptomyces sp. NPDC054765. The sequence continues at coordinate 43,360 of NZ_JBSHBP010000020.1, forward strand.
GGGCGGCGGTGGGGTCCGTCCGCGGACGGCGTTGTCAGTGGGCGGCGGCAGGATGGTGGTATGACTCGTTCCCGATCGGGTGTCGTTCCCGTTCCCGATCGGGTGTCGTTCCCGTTCCCGATCCGGTGTCGTTCCCGTTCCCGATCTGTTCCCGTTCCCGTTCCCGCTCGGGCATCCGAGGGTTTTCTCAGGTTTTCGGAGCAGTGGCAGCCACCGCCGAAGTGCGCTACGTCCCCCTTTGCGATCTTATGTGGGATAGGCATGATCCGGACCTGAGGAGGCGTCATGCGGAGAGCCACGCGCGCGAAGTGGGGCGTCTGCGCCCTCGCCGTCGCCCTCGTGGCCACGGCGTGCGGGGGCGGCGCGGGGGCCGGCCGTTCCGGGGTGGTCAGCTCGTCCTGGGGTGATCCGCAGAATCCGCTGGAGCCGGCGAACACCAATGAGGTCCAGGGCGGCAAGGTTCTGGAGATGCTGTTCCGGGGGCTGAAGCGCTACAACCCGAAGACGGGTGCGGCGGAGAATGTGATCGCGGACCGGATCGAGACGGCGGATTCCCGGAATTTCACCGTGAAGCTGAAGCGCGGCTGGACCTTCAGTAACGGTGAGAAGGTCACCGCCAAGTCTTTCGTGGATGCCTGGAATTACGGGGCGCTGCTCGGCAACAAGCAGAAGAACGCGGCTTTCTTCCAATACATCGACGGCTTTGCGCAGGTGCATCCGGACAGCGGGAGCCCGCGGGCCAAGGCCATGTCGGGTCTGGTGGTGAAGGACGACAAGACCTTTACCGTCAAGCTCAACCAGAAGTTCTCCAGCTGGCCGGACACGCTGGGCTACTCGGCCTTCATGCCGCTCCCGCAGGCATTCTTCCGCAACCATGACGCCTGGATCCGGAAGCCCGTCGGGAACGGGCCGTATCTCGTGGACTCCTACGAGAAGGGGTCCGTGCTGCGGATGCGGAAGTGGGGGAAGTACCCGGGCCCCGATCCGGCGCGTAACGGCGGCATCGATCTGCGGGTCTACACGGACAACAACACCGCCTATACCGATCTGCAGGCGGGCAATCTCGATCTGGTCGATGATGTGCCGGCCGCGCAGCTCACGCATGTGAAGTCGGATCTCGGGGGCCGCTATATCAATCAGCCGGCCGGGATCATCCAGACCCTGACCTTCCCCATGTACGACAAGAGGTGGAACCACCCCGGCGCAGAGAAGGTGCGGCGCGGTCTCTCGATGGCGATCGACCGGGACCAGATCACCCGGGAGATCTTCCAGAAGACCCGGACGCCCGCCACGGACTGGACCTCGCCGGTGCTGGGGGCGGGTGGCGGGTACAAGGCGGGGCTGTGTGGCGATTCCTGTGTGTTCAACCCGGCCGGGGCCAAGCAGCTGATCCAGGAGGGCGGCGGGATTCCCGGCGGGAAGATGACCCTCACGTACAACGCCGATACGGGGTCCCACAAGGACTGGATCGATGCCGTCTGCAACAGCATCAACAAGTCGCTGGGGAACGACAATGCCTGTGTCGGGGACCCGGTCGGGACCTTCGCCGACTTCCGGAACAAGATCACGGCCAAGCGGATGGCCGGGCCGTTCCGGGCCGGCTGGCAGATGGACTATCCGCTGATCCAGAATTTTCTGCAGCCGCTGTATTACACCAACGCCTCGTCCAACGACGGCAAGTTCAGCAATCACACCTTCGACAAGCTGGTGAACGAGGCGAACGCGGCAACGGACTCCGGCCAGGCCGTCGGGAAATTCCAGGACGCGGAGAAGATCCTCGCCCAGCAGATGCCGGCTATTCCGCTGTGGTACCAGAACGGCAGCGGCGGCTATTCGGACCGGATCAGCAATGTGTCGCTGAATCCGTTCAGCGTGCCGGTCTACAACGAAATCAAGGTCAACTGACGGCGGTGTGAGGGAGGTTGGCGCTTCATGGGACGCTATGTGATCCGGCGGCTGCTTCAGATGATCCCGGTGTTCATCGGCAGCACGTTCCTCATCTTCTTCATGGTCTATGCGCTGGGCGACCCGGTGGCCGCGATGTTCGGCGACCGGGCACCCGATCCCGCCACCGCCGCGCAGATCCGCCGCGACCTCTACCTCGATGAGCCGCTGTGGAAGCAGTATGTGCACTACATGGGGCAGATCTTCCAGGGGAACTTCGGCACCGCGTTCAACGGCCAGTCGGTCACCGAACTCATGGCCTCCGCCTTTCCCGTCACGCTCCGGCTGACGATCGTCGCCATCGTGATCGAGATGGTGGTGGGCATCGTGCTGGGGGTGTTCAGCGGGCTGCGGCGCGGCCGGGACATCGACACCACGGTGCTGGTCCTCACCCTTGTCGTGGTGTCCGTCCCGACGTTCGTCAGCGGCTATCTGCTGCAGTTCCTGTTCGGGGTGCAGTGGGGCTGGGCCGCGCCGTCCGTCGCCCCGGAAGCGCCGCTGAACGAACTCCTGCTGCCGGGACTGGTGCTGGCGCTGGTCTCGCTCGCCTATGTGACCCGGCTGACCCGCACCTCGATCGCGGAGAACGTCCGCGCCGACTACGTCCGTACGGCCATCGCCAAGGGCCTGCCCCGGCACCGGGTCATCACCCGTCATCTGCTGCGCAATTCGCTGATCCCGGTCGTGACCTTCATCGGCACGGACATCGGCGCCCTGATGGGCGGCGCGATCGTCACCGAGCGCATCTTCAACATCCACGGCGTCGGATTCCAGCTCTACCAGGGAATCCTGCGGCAGAATTCGCCGACCGTCGTGGGCTTCGTGACCATCCTGGTGCTGGTCTTCCTGCTGGCGAATCTCCTCGTCGACCTGCTGTACGCCGTCCTCGACCCGAGGATCCGCTATGCCTGAGTCCTACGTCCCGAAGGAAGCGGTCAGCCATGGCGACGGCGGCTCCGCCGCACTGGCCATCGGCGAGGCGGAGTCGCTGGAGCGGCGGCCCGGCGCGGCCCCGCCGCCCGGCGGGGAGCCCCTCGGCAAGCCCCGCAGCCTGTGGAGCGACGCCTGGCACGATCTGTACCGCAACCCCGTCTTCGTCCTCTCCGCGCTGGTGATCGTCTTCCTGGTGATCATCGCGATCTGGCCGCAGCTGATCGCCACCGGCAACCCCTACCGCGCGGACCTCGCCAAGGCGCAGCAGGGATCCCAGCCCGGCCACCCCTTCGGCTTCGACACCCAGGGCCGGGACGTCTACACCCGCGTCGTCTACGGGGCCCGCGCCTCCCTCACCGTCGGGGTCTGCGCCACCACCGGCGCGGCGCTGCTCGGCGGCCTGCTGGGCGGGCTGGCCGGGTTCTTCGGCGGCTGGGGGGACACCCTGCTCTCCCGGCTCGCCGATATCTTCTTCGGCATCCCGGTGATCCTCGGCGGCCTGGTCTTCCTCTCCGTCGTCACCAGCACCACGGTCTGGCCGGTGGTGGGCTTCATCGTGCTGCTCGGCTGGCCGCAGATCTCCCGGATCGCCCGCGGCTCCGTGGTCACCGCCAAGCAGAACGACTACGTCCAGGCCGCGCGGGCGCTGGGCGCCGGCAACGGACGGATGCTGCTGCGGCACATCGCACCGAACGCCGTCGCGCCGGTGATCGTCGTCGCCACCATCGCGCTCGGTACGTACATCGCGCTGGAGGCGACGCTCTCCTACCTGGGTGCGGGCCTGAAACCGCCCACCGTCTCCTGGGGCATCGACATCTCCACGGCCTCCCCGTACATCCGCAGTGCGCCGCACATGCTGCTGTGGCCCGCGGGCGCGCTGAGCATCACGGTGCTGGCGTTCATCATGCTCGGCGACGCGGTACGCGACGCCCTCGACCCCAAGCTGCGCTGAGGAGCGGGAAGATGACGAACCAGGAGGCGGACCCGCAGTCCGCGGGCGGCGACGTGACCGCCGTCGCCGAACCGCCGCTGCTCGACGTGCGCGATCTGCGGGTCGAGTTCCGTACCAGGGACGGCGTGGCGAAGGCCGTCAACGGGGTCAGCTACCGGGTGGCGCCGGGGCAGACGCTGGCGGTGCTCGGGGAGTCCGGCTCCGGCAAGTCCGTCACCGCACAGGCCGTGATGGGCATCCTCGACTCACCGCCGGGGTTCATCACCGGCGGCGAGATCGTCTTCCAGGGGCGCGATCTGCTCACCCTGCGCAAGGACGAGCGGCGCAGGGTCCGCGGCGCGAAGATGGCGATGATCTTCCAGGACGCACTGTCCTCGCTGAACCCGGTCCTCACCGTCGGCGCACAGCTCGGGGAGATGTTCCAGGTCCACGAGGGGATGTCCCGTAAGGAGGCCCGTGGCAGGGCCCTGGAGCTGATGGAGCGGGTCGGCATCCCCGCGGCCCGGGAGCGGGTGGGCGACTATCCGCACCAGTTCTCCGGCGGAATGCGCCAGCGCATCATGATCGCGATGGCGCTGGCCCTCGGCCCCGACCTGATCATCGCGGACGAGCCGACCACGGCGCTGGATGTCACCGTCCAGGCGCAGGTGATGGACCTGCTCGCGGAGCTGCAGCGCGAACTCACCATGGGCCTGATCCTGATCACCCATGACCTCGGGGTGGTCGCCGATGTCGCCGACACCATCGCGGTGATGTACGCGGGCCGGATCGTCGAGACCGCCCCCGTCCACCAGCTCTACAAAGCGCCCGCGCACCCGTACACCCGCGGTCTGCTGGACTCCATCCCGCGGCTCGACCAGAAGGGACAGCGGCTGTACGCGATCAAGGGCCTGCCGCCCAATCTGACCGCCATTCCACCGGGCTGCCCCTTCCATCCGCGCTGCCCGATGGCCCAGGACATCTGCCGCAGCGATCTCCCGCCGCTCTACGAAGCCGGACCCGGCAGGGCCAGCGCCTGCCACTTCTGGAAGGAGACCCTCGGTGGCGCGCGGTGACGGTGGGGGGCCGGCGGCCGGTACGCCGGTACCGCTCCTGGAGGTCCGGGACCTGGTCAAGCACTTCCCGCTCACCCGGGGCGTGGTCGTCAGGAAACAGATCGGCGCGGTCCGGGCCGTCGACAGGGTCTCCTTCGGCCTCCACAAGGGCGAAACGCTCGGCATCGTCGGCGAATCGGGCTGCGGCAAGTCCACCGTTGCCAAGCTGCTGGTCGGCCTCGAACGGCCGACGGCCGGTCAGATCCGCTACCGCGGCGAGGACATCAGCACCCTCTCCGGCCGGGCGTTGAAGGCCGTACGGCGCAACATCCAGATGGTGTTCCAGGACCCCTACACCTCCCTGAACCCCCGGATGACCGTCGGCGACATCATCGGCGAGCCGTACGAGATCCACCCCGAAGTGGCCCCCAAGGGAGACCGCCGCAGAAAGGTCCAGGAACTCCTGGATGTGGTGGGGCTCAACCCCGAGTACATCAACCGCTATCCGCACCAGTTCTCCGGCGGACAGCGCCAGCGCATCGGTATCGCCCGCGGCCTTGCGCTGCGCCCGGAGATCATCGTCGCCGACGAGCCGGTCTCCGCGCTGGATGTCTCCGTGCAGGCTCAAGTGGTCAATCTCCTGGAGCAGTTGCAGGACGAGTTCGACCTGTCGTACGTCTTCATCGCCCACGATCTGTCCGTCGTACGGCATATCTCCGACCGGGTCGCGGTGATGTACCTGGGCCGGCTCGCCGAGATCGGCACCGAGGAGCAGATCTACGCACACCCCACCCACCCGTACACCCAGGCCCTGCTGTCCGCCGTGCCCGTCCCCGACCCGGACGCCCGCACCCACCGCGACCGCATCCTGCTGGCCGGCGATGTCCCCTCGCCCGCCCACCCGCCCTCCGGCTGCCGCTTCCGCACCCGCTGCTGGAAGGCCCGGCAGCTGTGCGCGGACGTGGTGCCGCCACTGGAAGTGCCCGCGGAATTCCGGCAGACGCAGGGGCCGGCCGCGCATGCCTCGGCGTGTCACTTCGCCCGGGAGCGGCAGGTGGTACCGAGCGAATGAGAGAAGCCGGAGCCCGCCTCCCCCAGGGGAAGCGGGCTCCGGCTCCGGCCGGCGGCGAGGGGACCGGCTAGTCGGTCCTACCGGCCTCGCCGGCCGGCTCGATGTCCTCCATGGCCGCCAGCGCCGGGTCGAGGACGATGTCCTCGTCCCGGGCCGCGGTCGTGGGCTCCTCGGGGAAGTGACAGGCCGTGAGGTGACCGGCCTTGTTCCCGGTGAGCTGGACGAGCGGCGGCTCCTCGGTCGCGCACTTGTCCTGTGCCTTCCAGCACCGCGTACGGAACCGGCAGCCGGAGGGCGGGTTGACGGGGGAGGGGACGTCACCGGCGAGGCGGATGCGCTCGCGGTCCTCCTCCTCGCTCTCCACCAGCTTGGCCTCGGGCACCGCCGAGAGCAGGGCATGGGTGTACGGGTGGCGCGGCCGGTGGTAGATCTCGTCGCGGGATCCGACCTCGACGATCTTGCCGAGGTACATCACTGCGACGCGCTCGCTGAAGTGCCGCACGATCGCCAGGTCGTGGGCGATGAACAGGAACGCGATGCCCAGCTCGCGCTGGAGCTTCTGGAGCAGGTTGACGACCTGCGCCTGGATCGAGACGTCGAGTGCGGAGACCGGCTCGTCCGCGATGATCAGCTTTGGCTCCAGGGCGAGCGCGCGGGCCACCCCGATGCGCTGGCGCTGGCCGCCGGAGAACTCGTGCGGGAAGCGGTTGTAGTGCTCCGGGTTGAGACCCACGGTCTCCAGGAGCTCCCGGATCCGCTTCTCCCGGCCACCGGGCGGGTTGATCCCGTTGATCTCCATCGGGCCACCGATGATGGTGCCGACCGTCTGCCGCGGGTTCAGCGAGGCGTACGGGTCCTGGAAGATCATCTGGATCTCGGAGCGGATCGGCGCCAGTTCCTTGCGGCCGGAGTGGGTGATGTCCCGGCCCGCGTAGGTGATCTTGCCGGAGGTCGGCTCCATGAGCCGGGTCAGCAGCCGTCCGGTGGTGGACTTGCCGCAGCCCGACTCACCGACCAGGCCGAAGCTCTCGCCGGCATGCACGGTCAGGTCGACGCCGTCGACCGCCTGGACCGCACCGACTCTCCGCTTGAACGGGAAACCGCCGTAGATCGGAAAGTGCTTGGTCAGGCCCTCGGCGGTGAGCAGCGGCTCGCCCGGGGAGGGCGCGGCGTCACGAGGCGCCGGGAGGGTGACGTGGTCAGTCATGGTGGTCGCTCCCTAGCCCAGCCGGGGCTTGATCTGCTCGGTGAAGAGGGTCTGCTTCTGCTCGGCGCTCAGATGGCACGCGGCGGCGCGCCCCAGCTCCAGCAGCGGCCGCTCGTCGGTGCAGCGGGCACCGCCGGCCTCCTGCACGAAGGCGCAGCGCGGGTGGAAGGCGCAGCCGGAGGGCGGGTTGAGCAGGCTCGGCGGCGAACCGGGGATCGGGTGCAGTGCCTCGTTGACGTCCGAGGACAGCCGCGGCATGGAGCTCAACAGGCCCCAGGTGTACGGGTGCCGGGGCTGCGTGAGGATCTCCTTGACGGAGCCCCGCTCCACCGCCCGGCCCGCGTACATCACCAGCAGGTCGTCCGCGGTGTTGGCGACCACTCCGAGGTCATGGGTGATCAGGATGATCGCGGAGCCGAACTCCTGCTGCAGGTCCTTGAGGAGGTCGAGGATCTGCGCCTGGACCGTGACGTCCAGAGCGGTGGTCGGCTCGTCGGCGATCAGCAGCTGGGGGTTGCAGACCAGCGCCATGGCGATCATGGCGCGCTGGCGCATACCGCCGGAGAACTGGTGCGGGTAGTCGTCCACCCGCAGATCGGGCTGCGGGATACCGACCTTGGTCAGCATCTCGATGGCGCGCAGCCGGCCCTCGCGCTTGGTGGCGCCGGTGTGCTTCATGAACGGCTCGGCGATCTGCCGGCCGATCGTGTAGTACGGCGACAGGGCGGTCAGCGCGTCCTGGAAGATCATGGCCATCTTGTTGCCGCGGAGCTTCTCCAGGGTCTTCTCCCTGGCTCCGGTCAACTCCTGGCCGTCCAGCACGATTTCTCCACCGATCTCGGTGGCCTTCGGGTCGTGCAGCCCCAGGACGGCGAGGTTGGTCACCGACTTGCCGGAGCCCGATTCGCCGACGATGCCGAGCGTCTTGCCGCGTTCCAGATCGAAGGAGAGACCGTCGACCGCCTTGACGATGCCGTCCTCGGTGGAGAACCGCACGTGCAGGTCACGAACGGAGAGAAACGCATCAGATCCGGTCGGGGCCGGCGCACCCTCGGGTTTGGTGAGTGTGGTCACTGGTGGTTCTCCTAGGCCAGACGCACGCGCGGGTCGATGAACGCGTAGCAGGCGTCCACGATGATGTTGAACATCAGGATCAGGGCGGCGCTGAAGATCAGCACGCCCATGACCATGGGCAGATCGAGGGTGGTGACGGAGTCGATCGCCAGGCGGCCGATGCCCGCCAGCTGGAAGGTGAACTCGGTGATCATCGCGCCGCCGAACAGCGAGCTCAGGTCCATGCCGAGGATGGTCACGATGGGGATCAGCGAACCGCGCCACGCGTAGCGCAGGAAGACGTACGAGCGGGACATGCCCTTGGCCTTGGCCGTCCGGACGTGTTCCTCCTGGAGCTGCTCGATCATCGTCGAGCGGGACATACGGGTGTACTGCGCGGTGAAGATCGTCGACATCACGATCCAGGGGATCAGCAGGCCCATGAACCACCCGGCGGGGTTCGAGGCGAAGTCCACGTATTTGGGGGAGTCCATGAGACCGCTGTAGACGAACAGGCCGAGCGCGATCGGACCGAGGATGTAGATCTGCGCCGAGCTCAGCACCATCGAGATCGAGGTGAGCGCCTTGTCCAGGACCGAGCCGCGCTTGTAGGCGGCCAGCAGGCCGGTGCCCAGACCCACGGTCAGGAACACCGCGGCGCCGCCGATGGCCAGCGAAGCGGTGGTGGGCAGCCGGTCGAGCAGCGTCGACCACACGTCCTGCTTGGTGGCGAAGGAGTAGCCGAAGCACGGGGCGCTGCAGTGGCCGATGGAGTAGTCGCGGCCGGCGAAGATGCCGACGAGGAAGTCCCAGTACTGCGTCGTCAGCGGCTTGTCGAGGCCGAGGTTCTGATGGATCAGCGCAATGTTGTCCGCGGTGCAGTTCTTTCCGCAGGACATCGTTGCCGGGTCACCGGCACCGAAGAACATGAAGAAGGTGAAGGCGCTGAGCAGGAAAAGGATGACAACAGCGCCGAACGTCCGGCGAAGTAGGAATTGAAGCATGGCAGTTCGCTGCTCTCAGGACGGCGGCGGCAGTGGGCGTGAGGGGTGGATGGGAAGGCCCCGGAGGGCGCGCGTTCCGCCGTGTGCGCGCCGTCCGGAGTGCCTTCGTCGGGTGGTGGCCCGGTGAGCCACCACTGCTGCTACTTCTTCAGGTACAGCGTGTTCGGGTCGAGGTAGCTGACATCCAGGTTGTAGCGGGCGCCGCCGACGTTCGAGCCGTACAGCTGGAGCACCTTGGTGTAGAAGGCCGGCGCGGCCGGGTTGATCTTCTCCACGATGTACTGGTGCAGCTTCTGCCACTCCTCGGTCGCCTTCTTGACGTCGGTGATCTGCGAGATCCGGGCGATCTCGGAGTTCACGTGCTTGTCGTTGACGTGGGAGTAGTTGGACGAGCCGTCCTGGATGGTGGTGCCGTCGTACGAGGGCGGGATGACCGTCGAGGCGTCCGGCCAGTCCTGGCCCCAGCCGGTCATGTAGATGTCGAAGCCGTTGTCGACCTTGCCCATCTGCTCGTACCAGGAGGCCGCGTCGACCTCCTTCTTCTGCACGTTGAAGCCGGCCTTGGTCAGCGCGTCCTCGATGGCGACGGCTTCCTTCTGGCGCGACTCGGTGTTGGAGTAGGCGTAGACGAGCTTCATGCCCGTCTTGCCGGCCTCCTTGAGGAGCTTCTTGGCCTTCTCCGGGTCGCCGTTGGGGTGCGAGAGCTTGCCGTAGGGGTCGTAGCCCTTCTTGTAGCCCGCCACGGTCGGGGCGAGCAGACCGCCGGCGATCTCACCGCCGTAGCTGCCGCCGTTGAGCCGGACGAGCTGCTGGTCCGGCAGCGCATAGGTGATCGCGTCGCGGATCTTCTTGTCCTTGAGGCGGTCCATGTTGAAGTTCATCTGCCAGACGAAGGGCTGGTAGCCCTGCACCAGGCGCTTGCTCGCGCTCGGGTTGTCCAGCACGTTCTTCGTCAGCGTGGGGTCGACCGCGTTGGTGAAGCTCACCGCGTTCTTGGCCTCACCCTGGTCGGCCATCAGGCGCTTGGTGGAGTCCGACGCCTGGTGGTTGAAGGTGATGTTGAAGCCGTCCGGGTACTGGTGGCGGACCGAGTCCGTCTTCGCGTCCCAGTTCTTGTTGCGCACCAGCTGCATGGACTTGCCGGACTTGAACGACGCGATCTTGTACGGGCCCGAGGTCACCGGCTTGACGTCGTAGGCGTCCTTGGTGTCCTTCGCGCTGTCCGGAACCGCGCTGTAGCCGGGCATCGTCAGCGCATACGGCAGCTGCGAGTTCGGCTTCTTGAAGTGGAAGATGATGGTTTTCGCATCCGGCGTGTCCAGCACGCTCTTGGGCAGGTGGTCGCCCTTGTACGGACCTTCCGGCAGCGCCTTGCGGTACGTGGTGCCGACGCCCGACAGCCAGGTCTGCACATAGGTGGGACCGTCGGTGATGAACTTGGAGTACAGCCGCTCGATGCTGTGGCGGATGTCCTTCGAGGTGATCGGCGTGCCGTCCTCGAACTTGATGCCGTCCTTGAGCGTGTACTTCCAGGTCTTGCCGCCGTCGGACATCTGGCCGGCGTCGGTGGCGAGGTCGCCCACCACCGTGGCGTTGCCCTTGTCGTCCTGCTTGAAGGCGGTCAGCCCGCGGAAGATCAGCTGCGACAGCGCCTTCATGTCGCTGACGTACATCTGGCCCGGGTCCAGGTGGTTGAAGCTGTCACGCTGGTACACGCGGACGGTGCCGCCGTTGCGTGCGCCCTTGACGGCGACCGCCGGACCGGTGGAGTCGGCGACCGTGCCCATCGGGATCGACTTGGCCTGGGCCGCGGCGTCCGCGTCCGTCTGCGCCTTGTCCTTGTTGGATCCGCTGCCGCCGCTGCAGCCGGTGAGCGCGAGTGAACCGGCCGCCAGGGCCGCGATCACCGCGCTTGCTCTGCGGGTGGAAAGGCTCATGAGTTCCAAGCACCTGCCTGTCAGTTGAGGTTCAGATGTGCTGTCCGATGCATCCCGGGACAGGCCCGGTCGGCGGGGGTGACAGCAAGCCCCCTCAAGTGGACGATCAGCGCCCGGACTTGGGGTCGAAGGCGTCGCGTACCGAGTCTCCGAGCAAGTTGAAGCAGAGCACGAAGATCACCATGGCCACGGCGGGGATGAGCAGGAACGTGGGGTCGTTCTCGTAGAAGCGCCCGCCTGCCTGGAACAGCGCACCCCAGTCGGGGGTCGGCTCGACGATGCCGACGCCCAGGAAGGACAGGCCCGCCTCCGCGGTCACGAAGAGGGGGAGCATGTAGGTGCCCTGCACCAGCACCGGAGTGACGACGTTCGGCAGCAGCTCCTTACGGATGATCCGCCAGGGCGAGGCGCCGGTGACCTTCGCGGCCTCGACGAACTCCCGCTCCCGCAGGGAGAGCACCTGCCCTCGGAGCAGCCGTGCCAGACCCATCCAGCCCAGGGACCACTGCACGATGATCAGCGCACAGACCCGCACATAGGTCGGGGTCTCGTCGCCTGGCGGCACGAAGAGCGCCACCACGACCGGCATGAAGGCCACAAAGGTCAGCTGGCTCGGGAAGGCCAGCAGGAAGTCGATCACCCGGCTGAGGAAGTAGTCGGTCTTGCCGCCGATGAAGCCGGCGGTGATACCGATGATGATGCCGGTGATCACGGTCAGGATGGTCACCGCGACCGAGATGCCGAGCGACATGCGCATGCCGTAGATCAGCCGCATGAACACATCGCGGCCCAGCTGCGGCTCGATGCCGAACCAGTACTCGGGGGAGATTCCGCCGTTGGCGCCCGCCGGGTATCCGAATTCATCGAGGAGGTTGGGATTGTTGCTGCCGTAGAGCGTGTACGGGTCCTTGCCGTACAGCGCACTGATCACCGGGGCCAGCGCCGCGATGACGAAGAAGGCGAGCACGACGATCGCGCAGATCATGCCGGTGCGGTCGCGTTTGAAACGCGTCCACATCAGCTGGCCGGGGGAACGGCCGACAAGCTCCCCGTCCTTGCCCTTCTTTTCCTTCTTCAGGCCGTCGGGGTCAACACCTGGGGTGTCGGTCGTGGTCCCCGCGGTCTGGGATGGACTAGTCATCGCGAAGTGCCCCCGCGCCGAGTTCTCTAGGAACGTGAAGCGGCACCGATTGCACCGCTGGATGAGCGGACTTTCGCAAGTGATTTATGGCGGAGTCAAGGGGATCGGGTGTGCTCGTGAACAGGTCGTCTACTTCTTGAGCGAACATTGCGCAAGTTGACGCCATGGCGTGCTTGACAGGTGGGCGGGATATACGGCATGGGGGACATATCGTCACCAATCGCTTTAACGTGAAGGCAACTTCACTGTCGCAACACCGATATACGGACGCGCCATGATGAACAACGTACGGCCGTGCGGGTGCCGTAGACCGGCCGGGACGCCAGGCGGCGTCCCGGCCGGTTGCCGTGCCGGGGCGCTTTCCCTCCCCGCTCTTGGCGGGTCTGTTGTCCCCGCGCCGGGACTGGAGTAGACCTGCGGTGGGCACCCCGGTACGGGGCCGCCCTGGACCACCCGGGTACATTGACACGGACGGGAGGCTGGCCGTGTCCACAGTGCGGGACGGCGTTCTCACCCGCGGCGCCCGCGGCATCGGCGCACTGCTCTGCCTGCTGCTCGCGGTGCTCGCCGCGGGCTGGATCATCAGGGATCTGACCATGGCCCGGCACGCCACGGATGTGTGGTGGGCCTGGCTGGGCGAGGGCCGCCGGCCGCGGGAGTTCACCGTCTGGGCCACCTCGGCGCTCGATCCGCTGCTGGCGCTCGGCGCCCTCGCCGTCGGGGTCGCCGCACTGCGCCGCGCCGTCACCTCGTCCGTGGCCGCGGGCGCGCTGCTGTCGCTGGCTGCCGCCACCGCACTGCTGAGGGTCCCGCTGGTGTGGATGCTGGGCGCGGGCCGGCTCCAGGGGCTGGACAGCGGGCTCACCGCGCGGGCGCGGCTGACCGTCCTGGCCCAGCTGGCCCTGGCCGTCGCACTCATCGTGGTGGTCGTGGCGGGCCGTCAGCCCGGCGGCCGGACGGGCCGGCGCACCGGGCACGCCGCCCGCGGGCTGCCCCGGGGGGCGTCGTCGGCGTACGGAGTGGTCCACGCGGCACCGTACGGAGCGGAACCGGAGCGGCCCGGCCGGCCGTACAAAGGGCCGGCCGTCACGGCCGCCGTCCTCCTGGGCGCCGCCGGCGTCGCCCTGACCGGCTGGGAGATCCACCGGTGCGGGCAACTCGGCGGGGACGTCTACCGCAAGGGGCTGCTCGGGGATGCGTCCGTCTTCCGCGCCCTGTTGCAGCCCCCGGCGCACTGGCAGGCGGCGTCGCTCGCGCTGCTGGCGCTGGGGGCCGCGGCCGCGGTGCTGCGCCGGGCGGCCTGGGCCAGGCCCGCGGCGATGACCGCCGCGGCACTGCTGCTGGTGCACGGGGCCGTGGCGCTCGTCTTCGCCGTACGCACCGGGGAGTCCGGCCCCCTCGCCGAGCTGCCCGCCCAGGCGTGGCCGGCGGCGGGCACCGCGGCCTTCCTGACGGCCGCCGGGCCGGCCGTGCTCTTCGTGGCGGCCCGCCCCGGCGTACCGGACGTCTCCCATGACGCGGACGGTGTGCTGGCGTACGGCTCCGCCCCGGGCGAGGCGCGACCGCCGCACGCCCCGCCCCCGCCATCCAGGCTTCCGCCCGGCTGGTGAGACGGCCTCCCGGGCCCGAGGCGCTACGTCCTGCGGCCCGTGTGGTCCTCAGGAAGGCATCCCCAGCGACCGCTTGAGGAAGTCGACCTGGAGCAGCAGCAGGTTTTCGGCCACCTGTTCCTGCGAGGCCATGTGCGTCACCCCGGAGAGCGGCAGCACCTCGTGCCCACGGCCCGCCGCCAGCAGCGCCGAGGACAGCCGCAGCGAGTGCGCCACCACCACGTTGTCGTCCGCGAGGCCGTGCACGATCAGCATCGGCCGGTGCGGCTCCACCGCCCCGGACAGTCCCTCGTCCGTGATCAGCGAGTTCGCCGCATAGGCCGCCGGTTCCTCGTCCGGGTGGCCGAGATACCGCTCCTGGTAATGGGTGTCGTACAGCCGCAGATCGGTCACCGGCGCGCCGACCACCGCGGTATGGAAGACATCGGGGCGGCGCAGCGCCGCGAGCCCGGCGAGATAGCCGCCGAAGGACCAGCCGCGGATCGCCACCCGCTCCATGTCGAGGGGAAAGGATCCGGCCAGCGCCTGGAGGGCATGGACCTGGTCGTCCAGCGCGTATGCACCGATATGGCGGGAGACCGCCTTCTCCCATGCGGGGGAGCGGCCCGGGGTGCCCCGGCCGTCCGCGACGATCACCGCGAACCCCTGGTCGGCGAACCACTGGGAGGTCAGATGGGCGTGGTGCGCGGCGACTACCCGCTGGCCGTGCGGACCGCCGTACGGGTCCATCAGCACCGGCAGCGGACCGTCGCCCTCCGTATATCCGCCGGGCAGCAGCACCGCGCACGGAATCTCGCGTTCCCCGGCCAGTACGAGACGGGGGCGGGCGGTCAGTACCGGCTCCTCGGCGCAGGAACCGATCGTGGCGAGGGTCTTCTCCCCGCCGTCGGGATCCAGCCGCACCACGTCCACCTGGGTGCCGGGCCGCTCCAGCGACGTCTGCGACAGCACGGTCACCGCGCCGCCGCGCACCGCGGAGGACACCGTCGGATACGGGCGCTCGCCCACCCGCTCCCAGCCGCCCTGGTCGCCGCTGCCGCGGAACCAGGCGCGGTAGACGCCGATGTCGTGCATCTCGGTGCCGCTCGCGGAGAAGAGCACATCGTCCTCGCCGATGTCCAGAACGGCCCGCACATGCAGCGGCGCCCCGGTCAGCGGGCGGTCACCGACGAACAGCTTGCGCGCGCCGCCCTCGTCGGAGATCCGCACCAGCCGGCCGTCCGGCGTCCAGGCCGGCGCCCCGGGGAACGGCTCGACCCATGCCTCGTCCTCTTCCTCGTGCACCGTCCGGGTCGTTCCGGTCGCGGTGTCGACGGCCAGATAGCGCTGGTCGCGCTGGTCACGGGCCTGGACGAGCAGCAGCGGCGGCCCGGCCGCCGACCAGTGGACGCGCGCGAGATACGGGTAGCGCTCGGTGTCCCAGGTGAGGTCCGTGCGCGAGCCGTCCAGGCCGAACAGCGCCAGGGTGACCTCGGCATTGGGGGTGCCCGCCGCCGGGTAGGCGACGCGGGCGGGCTCCCGGTCCGGGTGGGCGGGGTCGGAGATCCACCAGCGCTGCACCGGCGCCTCGTCGACCCGCGCGGCGAGTACCGCATCGCTGTCGGGGGACCACCAAAAGCCCCGGTAGCGGCCCATCTCCTCGGCCGCGATGAACTCCGCGAGACCCCAGGTCACCTCGGGCCCGTCGGGCTCGGCCAGCACCCGGTCCGCCGGCCCGGCGCCCGCAGGGCCGCCGTCGCCCCCGTCCGCGGTCGTGGTGCCGTCCACCGCGACCACCCGCAGCCGGCCGTCCGCCACAAAGGCCACCTGCCGGCCGTCCGGCGACGGGCGGGGGTCCATGACCGGCCCCTGGACCGGCAGTTCACGGGTGGTGCCGGCCCGTAGTTCGGAGACGAACAGCCGGCCGGAGAGCGTGAACGCCGCCAACTCCACGGCGGAGTCCGTCGCATAGCCGACGATGCCCGCCGAGCTCTCCCGGCTGCGCTCGCGCCGGGCCCGCTCCTGCGGCGGAAGGTCCTCCTCCGCGCCGGCCAGCAGGGCCTGCGGGTCGGCGGCCGTGAACTCCCGTCCCGCTTCCAGGTCGAGCACCCACAGATGCTGGCTGCGATCGGTGCCCGAACGGGAACGGAGGAAGACGACACGGGTGCCGTCGGGGGAGAGGGCGTAGCCGCGTGGCGCGCCCAGAGTGAAGCGCTGCGTACGGGCGTACTGCCGCGGGAACGAAGGCTGTCCGGTCATGGGCCCGAGCCTAGGGCCTGCGCTCACGTCGCGTCGTTCGCCCGCGGGGCGGACGGGACTTTGCCGGCAGGCCCTGAAGGGGGACGGGTTCATCGCGGTCGCGCTCGTGAAGATCGTGTGCGCCCCCGCTCTGCTTCCGTGCTCCGACTTATGCGCTAGGACGGAAAGTTATGATCCATTGCGCGTAGCGGGTACGGGGTAAAGAGCCCTTGGCATACCCCGGTGCGCGGGTTCGTGAAGGCGGACCGTGCACCATCAACTCTGTTCGGACCGTGAGTACTTGGAGGTGAGCCGCCGTGGCACTCTCGATTTCGGCGGTGGTGCTGCTGGCGATCATCGTCTTCTTGCTTGTCAAGAAGTCCGGATTGAAGGCTGTGCATGCCTTTGTGTGCATGTTGCTGGGCTTCTATCTGGCCAGCTCGTCCATCGCTCCGACGATCAAGCAGCTGACGACGAATGTCGCCGGCATGCTGGGGAACATCAAGCTCTGACCCCTCCCCGGCCTGTCCCGTCCGCCGTACGCCTGCCCTGTGGCCGGGCGTACGGGTGGCGGCCGGGATCGCCTGCCGGATGCGGGGCGGGCGGCTCGTAGGCTGTCCGTATGACCGATCAGCCCGCCCGTCTCCGGCCGTCCCCCTCCGAGGGAAGCGCTGCGCGCCCGGCCTTCGCCCGCCGGCTGCTGCTGGTGCATGCGCACCCGGACGACGAGTCGATCAACAATGGCGTGACCATGGCCAAGTACGCGGCCGAAGGCGCGCTGGTCACCCTGGTGACCTGCACACTCGGCGAGGAGGGCGAGGTCATCCCGCCCGAGCTCGCCGCTCTCGCGCCGGACCGCGACGACGCTCTCGGCCCGTACCGCGCCGGCGAGCTGGCCGCCGCGATGGAGGCCCTGGGTGTCACGGACCACCGCTTCCTCGGCGGGCCGGGCCGCTACCGGGACTCCGGGATGATGGGTGCCGGGCAGAACGAGCGGCCGGACGCCTTCTGGCAGGCTCCGCTCGACGAGGCGGCAGCCCATCTGGTGGCCGTGATCCGGGAGGTCAGGCCACAGGTCCTGGTCACCTATGACCCGAACGGCGGATACGGCCACCCCGATCACATCCAGGCCCACCGGGTGGCCATGCGCGGTGCCGAGCTGGCCGCGCAGGCGGATTTCCGGCCCGAGCTGGGCAGCGCCTATGCGATCGGGAAGATTTACTGGAACTGCAACCCCCGGTCGGTGGTCGAGGAGGGCTTCGCGCGGCTGCGCGCGGCCGGTCACCGCTTCCCCGGAGTCGCCACCGCCGACGATGTGCCGGGGGTGGTGCCGGACTCCGAGGTCACGGCGTCCCTCACCGGCGATCGGGCGTACCGGGCCGCGAAGACCGCGGCGATGCGGGCGCACTGCACCCAGATCGCGGTCGACGGGCCGTTCTTCGCGCTCTCCAACGACTTGGGCCAGCCGCTGTTCGGCACGGAGCACTATCGGCTGGTGCGCGGTGTCTCGGGCGCCGTGAAGGGTGCACGCGAGGACGACCTTTTCGCAGGTATTGGCGAAATGGTGAGTATGGAGGAGAGTGCCCGGATTGAGGAGGCGGCGGAATGAGCACGGCGAAGGGCGGCGGGAGCGCCGCCGAGGGAAACGGCGGTAGCGCCTCCGGTAAGCGCGGCGCGGCATCCGGCGGCAAGGGAGCCGCGGCGTCCGGTGAGGGGCGGCGGTCCAGGGCGGGGTCGGGCGGCACGTCCGGTGCGCGGTCCGGTGCTCCCGTGGCGTCGCGGGCCGGTGTCGCGGCGGCCGCGCCGCTGACGCCGGGACGAGTGGGCATATATGTCCTGCTTCTGGTCACCGGTGTGCTGGTCGCGTTCGCCGGAACGCTGGTACAAGCGGCCTGGTTCCCCGGCGGGTTGATGCTGGCGCTGGCCGGTGTCGGCGGCCTCTTCTACGGCGGTGTCCGGGCGACCGGCACCTCGGCGGGAGTGCTGATGCCCGGCGCGGCCTGGCTGGTGACGGTGTTCGTGCTGCTCAGCAATATCCGGCCGGAGGGCGACTTTCTTTTCGGCGCGGGGCTCGGCTCGTACATCTTCCTGCTGGGCGGGATTCTGGTCGGTGTGATCTGCGCCACCGCGGCCCAGGTGCGCGCTACGGGCGTCCGGTACGGCCGAGTTGGCGGATGACGTGGTCGATAACGGGACGGATGCCGCGCGGGTCCGGGTGAACGGACCGGGTACCGGGGGTTCGCCCGTGGCGGCGGTGTTCGTACGCTCCCCGGGTGCCCGCCCCCGGCGGACAGTATGGTGGTGCGCGCCGTCGCGCCGCCCTGGGGGCACCCCCCGGCCTGTGGCCGGGGATCATCTCTGACGAGCGGCGGAGCCAACCGGGAGAACCTGCTTTGAGTCGTGAATCTGACAGTTCGTCCTCCGGCCCTCAGGGCCGTGGCGGAGCCGCGTACCCATCAGGGACGCCGCCGTACGGCTCGCCCAGGGGAGATGCCGGCGAGGCGCCGGCGCCCGGTGCCGCGGCGCAGCCGGAGGAGCCCAAAACCGAGACCACACTGACGACGCGGATCAAGATCAACATTCCGGGGTCGCGCCCCATCCCGCCGGTCGTCGTGCGCAAGCCCGTCGGTGAGGAGCCCGGCATGAACGGATCGGCTGCATCCGGCGGTTCCGCCGGTTCCCGGGGCGCGCCCCGCCCTGCCCGCGGCAGCGAGCGGAACGCGGAGCGCACGGCGCACACCCCCCGGCCCGAGGCTCCGGCCGACGAGGCTCCCGCGGGCGGCCGGCCCGAGAAGACCAGTGACTGGTTCGCGCCGCGCAAGCCGCAGAGCGGGTCCGGCGGTCAGTCCTCCACCGGGTCCCACGCCGTGCCGCCGGCTCCGGGCGGGGCCACCCCGCCGCGCGCCCCCGCCGGCGCCAAGCCGCCACAGCGCCCCGACCTGCCGTACTTCTCCGACAACCCGGCCCCGCAGGACGGTGTCTCGCCGTTCGAGGGCGGCGCCCGGCAGAGCAGTGGCGCCCGGCAGAGCGGCGGCTCGCCGTTCGACAGCGGTCAGCGGGGCGCCGGTTCGCCGTACGACGAGAGCCGGCCGGGCGCCGGTTCGCCGTTCGACGGTGCGGCCGCCGCCGGCGCTTCGCCGTTCGACGCCCCCGGCGGGCCGGCCGGCGGCCACACCCCGTTCGACGCCCCCGCGGGCGGTCCGAGCGGCCCCACGACCGGGCCGGCGCGCGGCAATTCCGCGCTCAACCTCCCGCCCGGCTTCAGCGACCCCGGCGCCGGTGGCACGCCTCAGATCAGCGACGACACCGCGGAGCTCACCCCCCAGCCGCCGGCGCCGCTCGCCGGGCCGGGCAGCGGCCCCGGTGCGGACGGCGGCGTCCGGGGCGGACTGCCCGGCGGTCCGAAGGGCACGGCGCCCGGCGGCCCCAAGGGCAAGCGCGGCGCGAAGGGTGCCCAGGGCGGTGGCTCCGGCGGCCGCGGCCGGGTGTCCGGCGACACGCTGGTCAGCGGCATCCCGAAGGTTCCCGGGGCCGAGGGGCCGTCGTCCCCGTCGCCGTTCGCGGCAGCCCCGGGCGATGACGGTGACCAGGCCGCCCCGAAGCCCCGGCCCAAGATCCCCGAGCCGATCAACCCGCCCAAGAAGGGCCGCAACAAGCTCGTCCTGGTGGGCGTCGCCGTCGTGGTCCTGGCCGGTGTCGCCTACGGCGCGGGTCTGCTGCTCGACCACGCGGACGTGCCCAACGGCACCACCGCGCTGGGTGTGGACATCGGCGGCACCACCAAGGAAGACGCCGTCAAGAAGCTGGAGGCGGCGCTCAAGGGCCGCCGTGCCACACCGCTCAAGCTCTCCGTCGACGGCAAGGCCGAGACCCTCGCACCCGACAGGGCCGGACTGGACATCGACCCGCAGGCGACGGTCCGCAAGGCGGCCGGCCGGGACTACAACCCCGTCTCCGTCATCGGTTCGCTGTTCGGCGGCACCCGCCCCGCGGAACCGGCGGTGATCGTCGACGACGAGAAGCTGCAGATCGCGCTGGAGAACGCCGCGGGGGCGTCGGGCGCCGCCAAGGACGGCGGGATCACCTTCGAGAACGGCAAGGCGGTGCCGCACTACGGCGTGCCCCACAAGGCGATCGATGTGACGGCGTCCAAGAAGAAGGTCACCGACGCCTACCGCAACCGCGCCATGACCGGCACCGACGCACCGGTGGTGCTGTCCGCGAGCGTCCAGCAGCCGCAGGTCGGCAAGGCCGCGGTGGACAAGGCGCTGGAGCAGTTCGCCAAGCCCGCGATGTCCGGCATGGTGACGGTCCGTACGGACGCGGCGCACACGATCGCCTTCAGCCCGCAGAAGTCGATTCCGAAGTTCCTGTCCTTCAAGATCGTCGACGGCGGCCTGGTGCCGTACTACGACCGGCCGGCTCTCAAGGCGCTCTACGGCGACACCTTCAACGGCGTCATGGTGACCAAGGGCGACGGCTCCAAGCACCCGGTCAGCGTGGAGGAGGTGGCGAGCGCGGTCGGCAAGGCCCTGCTCGGCACCACCCCGGCCGAGCGGATCCAGACCATCGCCACGAACGGCAACTGACCGCCACCCGGCGCGAAACCGCAGGTAAGAGGCCCCCGCAGGGCGTTTCCCGGCTCACCCCGAGAAGCCCCTTAGGGGGCCTCACCCATGACAGATGTCATGGCACAGTGCATACACCCGACACTGCCGCGTGCGGTGCGGATGCCGGAAGCTGAAGAACATGACGACCACAGCGACCAGCACTGCCGCCGCCGCGCAGACGGCGGACCGGGCACCCGTGGTCAGCTTCCGGCAGGTCAGCAAGAGCTACGGCGCCGTGCGCGCGGTGGCCGACCTGAATCTGGAGCTGTCCCCGGGAGAGACCGTCGCCCTTCTCGGCCCGAACGGCGCGGGCAAGTCCTCGACCCTCGATCTCCTCCTCGGGCTGCGCAGCGCCGACTCCGGCAGCGTGACCCTCTTCGGCACGACCCCGCAGCGCGCCATCGGCCAGGGCAGGGTCGGCGCGATGCTGCAAAGCGGCGGCCTGATGGACGGCGTCAAGGTCAGGGAACTGGTCAAGCTCGCGCGCGATCTGCATCCGCGCGGCTATCCGGTCGACCAGATCCTGGCCGCCGCCCAGATCACCGACATCGCCGACCGCCTGGTCGACAAGCTCTCCGGCGGCCAGGAGCAGCGGGTGCGCTTCGCCCTCGCCACCGCCGGCGCGGGCGACCTGATCGTGCTGGACGAGCCGACCACCGGCATGGACGTCTCCGCCCGGCAGACCTTCTGGGCAGCGATGCGCCGGCAGGCCCAGGAGGGCCGTACGGTCCTCTTCGCGACCCACTACCTCGAAGAGGCCGACGAGATCGCCGACCGGGTGATCGTGCTGCACCGCGGCCGGGTGCTGGCCGACGGCACGGCCGCCGAGATCAAGGCCAGGGCCGGCGCCCGCCGGGTCACCTTCGAGCTCGACGAGCCGATCGACCGCGAGGCGCTGCACGGCCTGCCGTCCCTGACCTCCCTGGAGGTCTCCGGCCGCACGGTCCGCATCCAGTCGCACGACGCCGACGCCACCGTCCACGCCCTCTACGGCCTCGGCTGCTACCCACATCATCTCGAAGTCTCCGGCCTCGGCCTGGAGCAGGCCTTCATCGCCCTGACCACCGCTTCCGACGCGACCTCCGCCACCGCCGAGGAGGCGGCCCGATGACCACCCTGATCAAGCTGGAGATCATCCGCGCACTGCGCAACAAGAAGTTCATGTTCTTCTCGGTGATCTACCCGCCGGCGCTGTATCTGATCATTGCCGGCGGCGCGGACAGCAAGCCGATCCCCGGGATGAAGCTCGACATGGGGCTCTATTTCATGGTGTCCATGGCCGCCTTCGGTGCCATGACCGCCGTGCTGCTGGGCAACAGCGAGCGCATCGCCAAGGAGCGGGAGAAGGGCTGGGTGCGGCAGCTGAGGCTGACGTCCCTGCCCGGACGCGGCTATGTCGCCGCCAAGATGGCCGCCGCCGCGACCGTCAGCCTGCCGTCGATCCTGCTGGTCATGCTCGTCGCCGCCGTGGTCAAGGGCGTCCGGCTCGAAGCCTGGCAGTGGATCACCATTGCTGCCGGCACCTGGCTCGGCAGCTTCGTCTTCGCCGCCCTGGGCGTCGCCATCGGCTATCTGGCCAGCGGTGACGCGGTCCGCCCCATCGCTATGCTGTTCTACTTCGGGCTGGCATTCCTCGGCGGCCTGTGGATGCCGCTGACGATCCTGCCGCAGTGGGTGCAGAACATCGCCGAGTGGATCCCCACGCATGCGTACACCGCCCTCGGCACCGCCGTGGAGGCCGGAGAGGCGCCGCATCTCAAGGACATGGCCATCCTGGCCGGGTATCTGCTGGTCTTCGCCGCCGGCGCGGCCTGGCTCTACCGCAAGGACACCCGGAAGGCGTGAGGCGCAGGAGATGAAGAGCGAGCCGGAGGACACCAACCCCATCAGGATCGGGCAGGAGCCCCGCACCCGCCGCCAGGCCATCGGCAAGACGATGTGGATCGCCGTCTGGCTGCTGTATCTGGCCGGCCCGGTGAGCGGGCTGCTGCGGGCCGGCGCCTCCACCACCGAGCGGGTCTGGGGTGGCCTGGGGCTCACGCTCTTCGTTCTCGCCTACTTCATGCTGGTCTTCCGCCATCTGTGGCGGCCGCTGACCGGCCGGTGGAGGTACGGCGCGCTGGCCCTGATGCTGGCGATGTCCACCGCGCTCTCGTGGACGCTGGACTTCTCGTGGCTGGTGCTGTTCATCTTCACCAGCGTGGCCTGTGCGGTGGTGCTGCCCTGGCGGACGTCCCGCTTTGCGATCCCGGTGGTCACCGTGGTGCTGCTCGCCGTCGGGGCGCGCTATCCGGAGATCCGCGGCTACTACCTCTTCGCCTACGGCCTGCCCGCGCTGGGCACCGGCTTCATGATGGTCGGTGTGCAGCATCTGATCCGTACGACCACGGAGCTGCGCGCCGCCCGCCAGGAGGTGGCCCGCCTCGCCGCCAACGACGAACGGCTGCGGCTCGCCCGCGATCTGCACGACCTCCTCGGCCACTCCCTCTCGCTGATCACGCTCAAGAGCGAGCTGGCCGGGCGGATGCTGCCGGACCGGCCGTCCGACGCCGCCCGGCAGATCGCCGACATCGAGCAGGTCAGCCGGCAGGCGCTGGTCGATGTGCGGGAGGCGGTCACCGGCTACCGCAGACCCCGGCTCGCCGTCGAGCTGGCCGGGGTGCGGGCCGCGCTGCGCACGGCAGGAATCACCGTCACCGCCGACCCGGCCCTGGAGGGTGAGTACGGCGGGCTCGCGGCCGATGAGGAAGGTGCGCTGGCCTGGGCGCTGCGGGAGGCCGCCACGAACGTTCTACGCCACAGCGGCGCCGGCCACTGTGAGCTGCTGCTCTCCGAGGAGCGGGCGGCCGGCGAGCGCCGCTGTCTGTGCCTGACGGTGCTGGACGACGGCGCCGGCCCGCCCCGCGCCCAGCAGGACGGCAACGGCCTCAGCGGTCTGCGCGAACGCCTCACCCTGGCCGGCGGCCGCCTGGAAACCGGCCCCGCCCCGCGCGGCCGCGGCTTCGCCCTGCGTGCCTACGTCCCCCTGGGCCGGGCCGCCCCGACGAGTGCCCCGGCCCCCGGCCCGGAGATATCCCCCGGCCCGGAGATATCCCCCGGCCCGGAGATATCCACATCCCCCGAACCGGCCAACGACCCGGTGTAAACGCGCCATCCTGTCCTCCGGCACGGCGGCTCCACCCGCCCCTGCCCCGGCAGAGGACGGCCGGAGCACCGGACCCAAGGAGACACCTGGCCGATCCGGGCCGAGGCCTCGCCAAGGCACCGGACCAAGGTGTCACCGAACCGGTCCCGGTCCACCCGAACGCCCTAAGCTTGCCCGCATGATCAGAGTGCTGCTGGCGGAGGACCAGTCGATGGTCCGGGAGGCGCTGGCCGCGCTGCTGTCGCTGGAGGACGACCTGGAGGTCGTGGCACAGGCGGCGCGCGGCGACGAGGTGCTCCCGGCCGCGCGGGCCCACGCCGTGGATGTCGCGCTCCTGGACATCGAGATGCCCGGTATCAGCGGACTGGACGCCGCCGCCGCGCTGCGTGACGAGTTGCCCGGCGTGAAGGTCGTCATCCTCACCACCTTCGGCCGCCCCGGCTATCTGCGCCGCGCGATGGAATGCGGCGCCGATGCCTTCCTGGTCAAGGACGCCCCGGCGGCCCGGCTCGCGGACGCGGTACGGCGGGTGCTGCGCGGCGAGCGGGTCATCGACCCCGTGCTGGCGGCGGCTGCGCTTGCCGATGGCGCCAGCCCGCTGACCGAGCGCGAGCGGGAAGTGCTGCGGACCGCCGCCGACGGCTCCACCAACGCCGAGATCGCGCACGCCCTGCATCTGTCCCAGGGCACGGTCCGCAACTATCTCTCCACCGCCATCCAGAAGACGGGCGCCCGCAACCGCGCCGAGGCCTTCCGCACGGCCCGCGACAAGGGCTGGCTCTAGCCGCTGCCTGAAGCCGCCGGCCCCGCTGCCTGAAGCCGCCGGCCCCGCTGCCTGAAGCCGCCGGCCCCGCTGCCTGAAGCCGCCGGCCCCGCCCCGGCGCCCACCGCCGCCCCCGTTCACCGCCGGCCCCGCCGCGCGCCACCGGGGACCTTTGCCCCTGTGCGGTGTCGGGCGGTGTCCCGCAGTCTTGAAGTGTTATGCCTGCCGACCGTCCCAAGGAGAGCAGCCGCCTTGCTCCCACGCTGCTGATCCTCGCGATCCTCGTCGTCGCCGTCCTCGACGCGACGACCAGCCCGGAGCTGCACATCTCGGCCTTCCTGGGCATTGCCCCGCTGTACGCCGCGCTGCGCTGCTCGTTCAGGGTGACGCTTCTGGTGGCCGCCGTCTTCGTCGTGTGTCTGACCCCGGTCGACATCTTCACGGTGCCCGACTGGGCCCCGGCCAGCCGGGTCGTCAGCATCTTCGGGGTGTTGCTGGTGGCCGTCTTCTCCCTGGTGCTGTGCCGCACCCGTCTACAGCGGGAGGCGCTGCACGCCCGTACCCGCCTGGTGGCCGACACGGTGCAGCGGGCGATGCTGCGCGAGCTGCCGCTCAGCGCCGGGGAGGTCGAGGCGTACGGCTTCTACGTCTCCGCCCAGGAAGGGGCCCGGGTCGGCGGTGACATCTACGAGGCCATCGAGACACCGCACGGGCTGCGGCTGATGATCGGCGATGTGCAGGGCAAAGGCATGCCGGCGATCGGCGCGGGCCTGGAGGTGCTGGCGTCGTTCCGGGAGGCCGCACAGCATCTGGACGCCCTGGAGTCGGTGGCCGAGCGGATGGAACAGGCGCTGGCCCGCTACAACGCCCGTTCGGCGGAGCAGGGGACCGACGAGCGCTTCGTCACGGCACTGCTGATGGAGGTGCGCGGCCCGGTCGGCCTGGCGGAGGGCCGGGTGCTGTCCTGCGGTCACATCCCGTACTACCTGGTGCGCGACGGCAAGGTCTACGAGCGCCGGGAGGGCGAGGGCGGACTGCCGCTCGGCCTGGGCGCGCTCAGCGGCGAGCCCCGCCACAGCGTCCGGGTCCACCCCGAGCCCGACGACTGGCTCGTGCTGTGCACGGACGGGGTGACCGAGGCCCGCGGCAAGGACGGCGAGTTCTACCCGCTGGCCGAGCGGCTGGCCGGCTGGACGGACCTGGACCCCGCCGAGCTGGCCCGTACCCTCCGCGCCGACCTGGAAAGCTTCACCGACGGCGAGCTCAAGGACGACGCGACCGTGCTGGTCGTCCGCCGCAGCCCCGCCGCGGCTCAGTTGAGCATCGCGCGCGCCGCGGCGGCCTGACGCCGTATCGCGCTCGCGCCGGCCGGCTCGACGGCCTCCACCACCCGCGCGTACTCCTCCAGCTCGGCCGCTCCGGCGAGGAACTCCCCGCGCTGGACCAGCAGATGGGCGCGCTCATGGCGCAGCCGCGCCGGATGGCTCGGCAGCAGCAGCGACAGCTCCAGCGCCCACAACTGCACCGCGCTGTGCTCCGGACGCGCCTGTGCCCAGGCCCGGATGTTGTTGAGCACCCGCAGCACGATCTCCAGCGGATCGGCGGGCGCCGTCATCCGCGCGCTCAGCGGCTCCCCGGTCGCGCCCGCGACCAGCAGCCCCGCGTCCTCGTCGGTGAGCAGCCGACCGCCCGCGAACGGATCGGCCAGGACATGCGCACCGGCGGGATCGCCGAAGCCGACGACGAAGTGACCCGGCAGGGCCACCCCGTACACGGGGGCGCCGGCCCGCCGCGCCACCTCCATCCACACCACCGACAGCAGGATCGGCAGGCCCCGGCGCCGCCGCAGCACCTCGTGCAGCAGCGAGGACTCCAGCCGCCGGTAGTCGGCGGGTGACCCGCCGAAGCCGTACCGGTTGCCGAGCAGCTCGGCGAGGTTGCGGGCCCAGATGCCGGGACCGCTGTCGGAGGGGGCGTGCGCGGGGGAGCCGCCCGGGGCGGTGCTCGGGCGGCGGGAGGGCGAGTACGGGAGCAGCCCGGCCAGCCGGTCCAGCTCGATCTGGGCTTCGTCGAGAACCGCCTCGTCCAGCGTGGGATCGGCCTCGGCGCCGATCAGCAGACACAGCTGCGCCAGATCGGGCCGCTCGGCGCGCGCGGCCTCCGCGAACTGCTGCCGGCGCGCGGCCCGGCCCTCGTCCGCCGGCGGCTCCGGCTCGGGTGCGTGGGGCATGGGCGTGGGATACCCCTTCAGTCCCGGCCGCCGCCCGGCAGGGCACGCCGGTAGTGGTAGCCGTGGTGGTCGGTGAAGCCGAGCCGGTCGTAGAACGCGAGCGCGCCCGCGTTGTCCGCCTCGACCTGCAGATACGCGGCCGAAGCCCCCTCCGTCAGGGCCCGCTCGGCGAGCGCCGCCATCACCAGCGTGGCCAGCCCCTGACGCCGTGCGGCCGGCGCCACCTCGACCGCCGCGAAGCCCGCCCAGCGCCCGTCGACGGCCAGCCGCCCGATCGCCGCCGTCCCGCCGTCCGCGCCGCGGACCGTCGCGAACCACACCGAGGGTCCGCCGGTCAGCACCCTCAGCGCGGGGTGGGCGGCGTCGTGGTTGCGGCCGGCGTCGCCGGTCCGGTGGTAGCGGGCGAGCCAGCCCGCGTCCGGCTCCCGGGACAACGTGACGCCGCCGGGGGCACCCCCGGCGGAGGCCGGGGGGAGGCCCGTGTCGGTGTCGGCGAGCGGTGCCAGTGCCGCGATCCGGACCCGGGTGTGCCGCTCGTCGGCCCAGCCGCGCTCCGCCAGCGCCGCCGCCAGCTCCTCGTCGGTGTCCGCCCGGCCCGTGGCGACCATGATCACCGCCGGCAGCCCGCGCGCGTCATACCACTGGCCGATCCGCTCCAGCGCCGTGTCCAGAGGGACCCCGGGGTCGCCGAGCGGCAGTACGGAATTGGCGCGGCGGGTGAAACCCCCGGAGGCCCGCAGGGTCCATTCCCCGAGGGGTTCCGTTTCGAGAGCGGGCCAGCCGCGGGCCGCGACCCGCTGGAGCTCGGCGGCGGTGGCCGCCGGCCCCCGCCGGCGGGCCGGTTCCCCCGAGGAGGGGCGCGAAGCTCCCGGAGGGCTGCCGGCCGGGCGGAGGGCCGGCACGACCTTGGCCGCCACCAGCGCGGACTCCTCGATCCTGACGCACTCACCGGTGCGCCGTGTGATGCTCAGCACACCTTCATCCCACGAGGTGAGAACTCCGACCGCGTCCGTGAACGGCTGCTCCCCCGTTCCGCCCCCGGTCAGGCGCCGGACGGATACCCTTTTGCCCACGTCAGCACGGGTGATACGGACTTCCGCATGGCCGCCGGCCAGGAATTCCATCGCTCAAACCGCCCCTCTTGTTCGTCTCGCGCCCGGGAACGGAGATACTAGATGGCGGGCATCGACGACGCCGCGCTCCCGCGCGCCCAGCGGCGGTACTGCCAATCGGTCCGCCGGCCCTACCGAGGAGGAACGACAGCGTGACCTACGTCATCGCGCAGCCTTGTGTCGACGTCAAGGACAAGGCGTGCATCGAGGAGTGCCCGGTCGACTGCATCTACGAGGGCAAGCGGTCCTTGTACATCCACCCGGACGAATGCGTCGACTGTGGTGCCTGTGAGCCGGTCTGCCCGGTCGAGGCGATCTTCTACGAGGACGACACCCCGGAGGAGTGGAAGGACTACTACAAGGCGAATGTGGAGTTCTTCGACGAGCTCGGCTCGCCCGGTGGCGCCAGCAAGCTCGGCCTGATCGAGCGCGACCACTCCTTCATCGCGGCGCTGCCGCCGCAGAACCAGTAACGACGCGAGGCCCAAGAGGGAGCAGCCCGCCCGCTCCCTCTCGCCTCCGATGACGTCGGGGGCACCTCCCAGCGTGAGCCGGGAGAGGTCGCACGGCGCCGCTCCGGTCCCGTACGGCCAGCCCGCCGTACGGGACCGGTGCGTTGTGCGCCGGTGTCCCGCACCACCGAGAAAGAGAGCACCGTGGGCGCTGCATCGTCCTCCCGGCCCGTCTCCCCCCGCGCGTCGCTCCGCGACCGCCCACCCGTCTCCCACCACCACCCTTCCAGGGAGTCGCTCTGCGACCGTCTTCCTGACTTCCCCTGGGACCGGCTGGAGCCGTACAAGGCCACCGCCGCGGCGCACGCCGACGGCATCGTCGACCTGTCCGTGGGCACCCCGGTCGACCCGGTTCCCGCGCTGGTCCGGCAGGCACTGGCCGACGCGGCCGACAGCCCCGGCTATCCGACGGTGTGGGGAACGGCCGCGCTGCGGGACGCGCTCACCGGCTGGGCGGCCGACCGCCTCGGCGCCCGCGGCCTGGAGCACACCCATGTGCTGCCGGTCGTCGGTTCCAAGGAGCTGGTGGCCTGGCTGCCGACCCAGCTGGGCCTGGGCGCCGGGGACAAGGTGGCCTATCCACGCCTGGCCTACCCGACGTACGAGGTCGGCGCCCGTCTGGCCGGCGCCGAGCCGGTCGTCTACGACGAGCCCTGGGAGCTGGACCCCAGCGGCGTGAAGCTGCTCTGGCTGAACTCGCCGTCCAACCCGACCGGCCGGGTGCTGAGCGCCGACGAACTGCGCCGCAGCGTCGCCTGGGCGCGTGAGCACGGCGTGCTGGTCTTCAGCGACGAGTGCTACCTGGAGCTGGGCTGGGAGGCCGACCCGGTCTCCGTGCTGCACCCGGACATCTGCGGCGGCTCCCACGACGGTCTCGTCGCCGTCCACTCCCTCTCCAAGCGTTCCAACCTCGCCGGCTACCGCTCCGCCTTCCTCGTCGGCGACGCGGCGGTCCTCGGCGAGCTTCTGCAGATCCGCAAGCACGGCGGCATGATGGTCGCGGCGCCCGTCCAGGCCGCCACCGTCGCGGCGCTGGGCGACACCGCCCATGTCGCCGAACAGCGCGAGCGCTACGCCCGCCGCCGCGCCGCGCTGCGTGGCGCCTTCGAGGCCGCGGGCTTCCGCATCGAGCACAGCGAGGCCGCGCTCTACCTCTGGGCGACCCGCGACGAGCCCTGCTGGGAGACCGTCGGCAAGCTCGCCGAGCGCGGCATCCTCGTCGCCCCCGGCGAGTTCTACGGCACCGCGGGGGACCGGTTCGTACGGATCGCCTTCACCGCCACCGACGAACGGGTGGCCGCCGCGGTGCGCCGTCTGGCGGAGTGAGCCACCCGCATCCGCAACGCGCGCAGGGCCCGGGGAGAGCGAACTCCCCGGGCCCTGCGCGTCGTACGGGACGGCGGCCGGTCAGCGGCCGCCGAGCGGCAGACCGCCGAGCAGGCCCTGAGCCGGCGCGAGCAGGCCCTGCGGCGACCCGAGCAGGCCCTTGGCCGCGTCGAGCGGCAGCGAGCTGGTCGAGACGCCGTTCTTGGCGATCGGGCGGACCAGAGCCTCCGCCTTGTCGGTTGCGCCCTGGGTGAGCGGCATGGCCTTCTTCACGACCGGACCGGCGGTCTCGACGAGCGCCGGGGCGAGCTTCGTGGCCGCCTTGCTGCCGGCCTCGTTCACCAGGCCGACGCCGTGGTGCGCGGTGTGGTCGAGAGTGGCGCTGGTGTTTTTGGAGTCCAGGGGCGCCGTCAGCCCGCCGAGTGTCTTGGCGGGCAGATCCGCGGCGCTCGCGGAACCGGCCGCAGCGACCACGGGAGCGGCACCCGCTGCAACGAGCAGGGCGGCTCGGGCGATCCGACGCGTAACGGGGAGGGACATGGTGCTCCTTTTACGGAGAAGGACTCGTACTTCTGACAGATGTGCCATGTCCGCCTGGCGGACGCACTGACTACCGCGTCAGAACCCCGAAGGTTGCGGTGAACTCAGGTAAAGAGTTGGTAACGCGTCACATAATCCGCCCTGGAGAAAGAAGGGCAATATGGGCACGCCCCGACGGGCTGCGGAAACGTCACAGTCCTTTGCGTGCAAGGGAATTGGCGGAACAGCTCAACGCGGTCGCGCCAACTGCCGTACGTCTTGAGGGAATTGCTGCCCCTGCCCCTTCCGGGGGACGTGGCGAACTATTGCCCGGTGATGATACGAACGTCGCGTGCCGCGGCCCCGGAAGCGGCCGGCTTCTCCTGCCAGCCCTTCCCCGAATCGGCCGCGCTCCACGTCCGGCCGGCGTAAGAGATCTGTTCGATGTGCAGCTCGGCGGAGTGCGCCATGGCCCAGGTCGCCAGCTCCCAGCCGCGCCGAGGGGCGTCGCCCGCGGCCATCGCGCCGGCCGCCCGCACCGGTATCGTCACGCCGCGCCCGTCGTCCGCCGTGGGGTCGCCGGCGGCGCCCTGCCGCGGCAGCACCCGGGAGCCGAACTCCCGCAGCAGCTTCTCCCGCACCTTCGCGGCGCCGCCCGCCCCGCTGCCCACCGGGCGGCTCTCGGTGCAGATCATCGCGCCCTGGTCGCGGCCCGTGAGCGCCCCGGTCAACTGCGCGGCGTCCGCCTCGTGTTTGGCGTAGGCCTGCGGATAGCCGCTGTGCTGCACCCTCTGCGCGGCGACGGTCAGCGGCAGCCGGGAGTAGCCGGGCACCTTCGCCAGATGCCGGTAGAACTCCCCGGCCGAGTAGACGGGGTCCATGATCTTCTGCACGGTGCCCCAGTCCTGCGACGGCCGCTGCTGGAAGAGCCCGACCGAGTCCCGGTCACCGAAGTTGATGTTGCGCAGCCCCGACTCCTGCATCGCGGTCGCCAGCGCGATGGTCACCGCCCGCTCCGGCAGCCCGCGCGAGGACGCCACCGCCGAGATCGTCGCGGCGTTCGCGGCCTGCTCGGGGGACAGCTGGTAGGCGTCCGCGTCGCCCTCGCCGCGCACCGTGCACTGCGGCGCCCCGGGGCCGCCGGTGAGGTACTGCACCACGAGATAGACGGCCAGCCCTATCAGTACGCAGACTGCCGCGGTGAGACGCCACAGGCGGGCGCGGCGAGCGGGGGCTGAGGGCTGGGCGGACACGAGCCCACCGTACTGGAGCGCTGCCCGATAGGGTCGGATCCATGGAGCCCCGCGCAGACCACCCCGCCCTCGACCTGTCGCTCGACGCCGCCGCGCTCACCGCGCAGCTCGTCGACTTCCCCTCCGAGAGCGGCAACGAGAAGGCCCTCGCCGACGCCGTCGAGCACGCCCTGCGCGCGCTGCCGCACCTGCGCGTCGACCGGTACGGCAACAACGTCGTGGCCCGCACCGACCTGGGCCGCAACGAGCGGGTGGTGCTCGCCGGGCACCTCGACACCGTGCCGATCGCGGACAACGTCCCCTCCCGGCTCGACGAGGACGGCGTCCTGTGGGGCTGCGGCACCTGCGACATGAAGTCCGGCGTCGCCGTCCAGCTGCGGATGGCCGCCACGGTCCCGGCGCCCAACCGCGACCTGACCTTCGTTTTCTACGACCAGGAAGAGGTCGCGGCGCACCTCAACGGGCTCGGCCATGTCGCCGACGCGCACCCCGACTGGCTGGCCGGTGACTTCGCCGTCCTCCTGGAGCCCTCCGACGGCCAGGTGGAGGGTGGCTGCCAGGGCACCCTGAGGGTCCTGCTGCGCACCACCGGGGAGCGCGCCCACTCCGCCCGCAGCTGGATGGGCGCCAACGCGATCCATGCGGTCTCCCCGATCCTGGCGAAGCTCGCGGCGTACGCACCGCGCCGCCCGGTCATCGACGGCCTCGAATACCGCGAGGGCCTCAACGCCGTGCGCATCGAGGGCGGCGTCGCCAACAACGTCATCCCGGACGCCTGCACGGTCACTGTGAACTTCCGCTACGCGCCGGACCGCACCCCCGACGAGGCGCTGGCGCACGTACGCGAGGTCTTCGCGGACTGCCCGGTGGACGAATTCGTCGTCGACGACCACTCCCCGGGCGCGCTGCCCGGATTGTCCCACCCGGCGGCCAAGGCCTTCATGGAGTCCGTCGGCGGCAGTGCGCTGCCCAAGTTCGGCTGGACCGATGTCTCCCGCTTCAGCGCCCTGGGCGTCCCGGCCGTCAACTACGGCCCCGGCTACGCGCTGCTGGCGCACAAAAAGGACGAACGGGTCGAGACCGACCGCATCCTGCACTGCGAGGAGCGGCTGCGCGCCTGGCTCACCGCCTGACCGCCGGCCGCCGTGCCCGGGACCGGCTGCATACCCGGCGAATTCCCCTGCTCTTCACGTCAACGGATCTACGCTGAAACGGCAAACGATCTGCCAGCGGAGGGAGCACGACATGGCCAGTCCCGAGGGAGCACCGGTCCCCGAGGAGCAGCGGCTGGGTCCCGTACTGCGCCGCCAGGACCAGGTGCGGACCGGCACCACGGACCAGCGTCTGCTGGACTCCGAAGGCCCCTCCGAGTGGGTGCACACCGATCCCTGGCGCGTGATGCGCATCCAGTCGGAGTTCGTCGAGGGCTTCGGCGCGCTGGCCGAGCTGGGCCCCGCGGTCAGCGTCTTCGGCTCCGCCCGTACGCCGCGTGACTCCAAGGAGTACGACGCCGGTGTACGGATCGGGCGGGCCCTGGTCGAGGCCGGGTTCGCGGTGATCACCGGCGGTGGCCCCGGCGCCATGGAGGCCGCCAACAAGGGCGCCAACGAGGCCGGGGGCACCTCCGTCGGGCTGGGCATCGAGCTGCCCTTCGAGCAGGGCATGAACGCCTATGTGAACCTCGGCGTCGACTTCCGGTACTTCTTCGTCCGCAAGACCTGTTTTGTGAAGTACGCCCGGGGGTTCGTGGTGCTCCCCGGCGGTCTCGGCACCCTCGACGAGCTGTTCGAGGCGCTCACCCTCGTCCAGACCCGCAAGGTCACCCGCTTCCCGATCGTGCTGTTCGGCACGGCCTACTGGAGCGGACTCGTCGACTGGCTGCGCGACACCCTCATCGCCGAGGGCAAGGCGTCGATGCACGATCTGGAGCTCTTCCACCTCAGCGACGACGTGGACGAGGCGATCGCGCTGGTCACCAAGGAGGTCGGGATCTGAGGCCGGGACCCAGGGGGCCGTCCGCCCTCTGGGCAGGTTCCGGTCCCGGCCCTCAGGCCAGTCCCCGGCGGGCGACCGCCGGGGGCCGGTGGCCGGCGATCGAGGCCACCATGTCCAGCACCTGCCGGGTCTCGGCGACCTCGTGGACCCGGTAGACCTGAGCGCCCAGCCAGGCCGAGACGGCGGTGGTCGCGAGGGTGCCGAGCACCCGTTCCTTGACCGGCCGGTCGAGCGTCTCGCCGACGAAGTCCTTGTTGGACAGCGAGACCAGCACCGGCAAGGGGGTATCCCCTGCCCGGGGGAAGCCGAGAGCCCGGGGAACGGCATCCGCCATCTCGCCCAGGCGCCGGGTCGCCTCCAGGCTGTGCCGGGTGTTCTTCCCGAAGTCGTGCCCCGGATCGATCATGATCGCGTCCCGCCGGACGCCCAGCTCCACGGCCCGCTCCGCCAGCCCGAGCGTCACCTGCAGGATGTCGGCCATCACGTCGTCGTACGTCACCCGGTGTGGGCGGGTACGCGGTTCGGCGCCGCCCGCATGCGTGCACACCAGGCCCACGTCATGGCGCGCCGCGACCTCCGCCAGCTTGGGATCGACGCCGCCCCAGGCGTCGTTGAGCAGATCGGCGCCGGCCTCGCAGACCGCCTCGCCGACCTCGTGCCGCCAGGTGTCGACGCTGATCACCACATCGGGGAAGCGCTTGCGCACCTCGGCCACGAACCCGACCGTGCGGCGGGCCTCCTCCTCGGCGCTGACCTCCTCGCCGGGGCCGGCCTTGACGCCGCCGATGTCGATGATCGCGGCTCCGTCGGCCACCGCCTGTTCCACGCGGGCCAGTGCGGGCTCGTCACGGAATGTGGCGCCCTGGTCGTAGAACGAGTCCGGCGTCCGGTTCACGATCGCCATGATCACTGGCTCGTGCACCCCGAACTCGCGATTCCCCAGCCGCAGCATTCCCTGACTCCCTTTCCGTGGTCCGGGAGCGACCCTAACTGTCACACCCGCATGGCACGATCAGTGCAGGCACATAGTCCGGGGAGTTGGTCGTGTTCTGGTTCTTGCTGATCGCGATGGTCGTGGTGGTGGCCGCGGTCACGCTCGTGGTCGTCGGCGGCGGTGACGGCGGCGGGCTGCGGGATTCCGAGCCGGACCGGCTGTACGACCCGCTGCCGGAGGACCGCCCGCTGGGCCGCGCCGATGTGGAGGCCGTCCGCCTCCCGGTGACCGTCCGTGGCTACCGGATGAACGACGTCGACGACGTCCTGGACCGCCTGGGCGCCGAACTGGCCGAGCGGGACGCCCGGATCGCGGAGCTGGAGGCGGCACTCGCCGGGGCGCATGCCTCCGCCATGGGCGGCCCGGGGCTGATACAGGACGGCCCGCCCGTGCTCGGGCCGGTGCAGGAGACGCGGCCCGCTGCCGGGCCCGGTGAACCCGAACCCTCCGGGACCTCCGAGGCGTCCGAGACGTCCGGGACCACCCGGGAAGACGGGGAGCAGACATGAGCGGCGTGGTGACGGAACCGGACGGCCTCCCGCGCTGCCCGTGGGGGATGGAGTCGGCGCGGATGGCCGACTACCGCGCCTATCACGACACCGAATGGGGCCTGCCGGTCCACGGCGACGACGCCCTCTTCGAGCGGATGAGCCTGGAGGCGTTCCAGTCCGGGCTCTCCTGGATCACCATCCTGCGCCGCCGCCCCGGCTTCCGCGCCGCGTTCGCCGGCTTCCGGATCGCGAAGGTGGCCCGGTTCACGGACGCGGACGCCGAGCGGCTGCTCGCCGACCCGGGCATCATCCGCAACCGCGCCAAGATCGCCGCGACGATCAACAACGCCAAGGTCGCCGTCGAGCTGGCCGGCGGCGAGCTCGACGACCTCATCTGGTCCTACGCCCCCGACCGGGCCGGCCGGCCGGTGCCACACACGCTCGGCGATCTGCAGCCGGTGACCCCGGAGTCGACGGCGCTCGCCAAGGACCTCAAAAAGCGTGGCTTCCGCTTCGTCGGCCCGACCACCGCCTACGCGATGATGCAGGCGTGCGGCCTGGTCAACGACCATCTGGCGGACTGCCATGTCCGTCAGGCCGTGGAGGCGGCGGCCGGCTGACCCGGACCGGCCGGCGGCGGTTGCCGCCGGCCGGTGGGTCCGGGGCAGCGCGCCGGCAGGTTTCAGGGCGGCAGGTTTCGGGCCCGCAGGTTTCGGGGCGGCGGAGCCCGGGTCAGCGGCCCAGGAAGACCGGCTTCTCCTTCTTCACGAACGCCTCGACCGCGATGTGGTGGTCCTCCGACGCCCCGGCCCGGCCCTGCAGCTCGTCCTCCTTGCCGAGCGTCTCGGCGAGCGAGTGCCCCGCCCCGTAGGCCAGCGATTCCTTGATCGCGGCGTACGCGGCGGTCGGGCCCTGGGCCAGCCGCCGGGCGACGGCCGCGGCCGTCGCGGCCAGTTCGTCGGCCGGGACCACCTGGTTGGCGATGCCGAGTTCGTACGCCTCCTGGGCGCTGATGCTGCGCGGGAAAAGCAGCAGATCGGCGGCCCTGCCGTGACCGATCAGCCGGGGCAGCGTCCAGGACACCCCGGAGTCGGCGGTCAGCGCGACGCCCGCGAAGGAGGTGTTGAAGGACGCGGAGTCGGCGACGACGCGGTAGTCGGCGGCCAGCGCAAAGCCCGCTCCGGCGCCCGCGGCGACCCCGTTGACGCCCGCGACCACGGGCTTGGGCATCTCGGTCAGCGCGGTCACGATGGGGTTGTAGTGCTCACGCACGGTGTTCATGGTGGCGCCGGAGCCGGTGGCCCGGTCCTCGGCCAGCAGGCCGATGTGCTCCTTGAGGTCCTGCCCGACACAGAAGGCGCGCCCGGTGGCGGTCAGCAAAACGGCGCGTACGGCGGGATCGGCGGCGGCCTCGTGCAGGGTGTCCCGCAGCAGGACCTTCGCCTCCGTATTCATCGCGTTCATCGCGTCGGGGCGGTGGAGAGTGATCGTCGCGAGTCCGTCGGTCACGTCATAGAGCACGGTGTCGGCCATAGTGGGAGTCCCCTCCGTCGCGGCTCGGACTGCTCGGCAGCGGCAGTCAGCGCTCAGGATGCCGGAGATCATCGGGCCCCGGCATGTGACGTACATCAAAGATTGCGGGCGCGCCGGAGGCCGACGAGCGGAGAAGTATTGCAGCCGCCTCACCGAATTGAGGGGGTTTGCGGGAGCGCGTTGCCGAAGGGATGCTGCCTGATGTTGGTCATCGGGTCGTTCGATGCGGGATAATGGCCTGGAAGCAATGTGTTCGATGCCGGTGACACGTGCCTATTCGGGCCGTCGGCTGAGATGAGCTGGTTTCAGGAAGGGGAACGAGCATGGCGGCGATGAAGCCGCGGACGGGCGACGGCCCGCTCGAGGTGACCAAGGAGGGGCGGGGCATCGTCATGCGCGTTCCGCTCGAAGGCGGCGGGCGGCTCGTCGTCGAGCTGACCCCCGACGAAGCCAAGGCCCTGGGTGAGGCCCTGGACAAGGTCACCGTCTGACAAGGGCGGAGCAACCGGCGGTTTCCCGGGGCTGACCCCGGTATCCCGAGCCGAATTATCCCGGCCCCGGCACGTGGCGCGCAGGAGAAGGCGCGCCACGTGCCGGGGCCGTTTTCCTGCCTACGGGGCCCTGCCTCAGGCCCCGGACCGGACCGGGGCGGCGGCTGTCAGCCGCGCTTGACCGCGCAGAGCAGTCCGTCGCCGACCGGCAGCAGGGCCGGCACCAGCGTGGTGCTCTCCCGGACGGCCCGCAGCAGTTCCCGCAGCCGCAGCACCTCGGCGGGCTGCACCGCGGAGTCGACCGTACGGTCGTCGGCGAAGACGCCCTCGAAGCAGACCAGGCCGCCGGGGCGCAGCAGACGCAACGATTCAGCGAGATATTCGAGGTACTCCATCAGGTCGCCGTCGCAGAACACGAGGTCGTAGCCGCCGTCCGCGAGACGGGGCAGGACGTCCAGCGCGCGGCCGGGGATGAAGCGGGCGCGGTTCCCGGCGAAGCCGGCCGAGCGGAACGCCTGCTTGGCGAAGGTCTGCCGCTCGGGTTCGAGATCCACGGTGGTCAGCACCCCGTCGGGCCGCATGCCGTGCAGGAGATAGATGCCCGACACGCCCGTGCCGGTGCCGATCTCGGCGACCGCCTTGGCGTCCGCGGTGGCCGCGAGCATCCGCAGGGCCGCTCCGGTGCCGGTGGTCACCGTACGGATGCCGGCTTCCCGTGCGCAGTCACGGGACCAGCGCAGGGCGGCCTCGGCGCTGTCGTCGATGGTCCCGGCGCCGTACGCCTCGGCGAATGCCAAGCTCGTCTGCCGGTTGCCGGTAATGGCCCTCTCCTGTCCCCGTAGTTGACGCAACCGTGACTGTATCCGCTGCGTGCGGGAACCCGCAGATGGGACTGGGCGTTAAGGAGAGGCAGAGGGATGACGGGGGGAGGCGCCGGTGAAGACCGTGCGAGACATGGAGCAAGACCAGAAGCAGGACCAAATGCAGGTCAAAACTGCTTATCCGGAGCTAACGGGCGAGGTGGATATGGTAGGGGCTCTACTGGACACCACCAGAGCCACCAGGGGAGGTGCGGCTGCGACGGGTGACCGAGGGGTGCTGAGGCGCTTGAAAAGGTCGTTCGCCGAGCCGAAATCCGTGACACACACTGCTGACCGTTCCCGCCCCCATGGCCCCAAGGGCATGGGAGGGGCTCCCGTCGCCGACTCCGCAACGACCGCGACCTTTGCCGCAGACGCGGATGCGCAGGCGTGGACTCCGCCCAGCTGGGAGGAGATCGTCAGCACCCACAGTGCACGGGTCTACCGCCTCGCCTACCGCCTCACCGGCAATCAACACGACGCCGAGGATCTCACCCAGGAGGTGTTCGTCCGCGTCTTCCGCTCGCTGTCGACCTACACCCCCGGCACGTTCGAGGGCTGGCTGCACCGGATCACCACCAACCTCTTCCTGGACATGGTCCGCCGCCGTCAGCGCATCCGTTTCGATGCGCTCGGTGACGATGCCGCAGAGCGGCTCCCCAGCCGCGAACCCTCCCCGCAGCAGCACTTCAACGACACCCACTTCGACGCCGATGTGCAGCAGGCGCTGGACACCCTTGCGCCCGAATTCCGTGCCGCCGTCGTCCTGTGCGACATCGAGGGCCTGTCGTACGAAGAGATCGCCGCGACGCTCGGTGTCAAGCTCGGTACGGTCCGCAGCCGGATTCACCGCGGCCGCTCCCATCTGCGCAAGGCGCTCAAGCACCGCGCTCCGGCCACGCGTGCCGAAGAGCGCGAGCAACGGCGGTCGCTGGCCGTGGTGCCCACGGGGGAGGTCGGAATCGCGTGAGCGGCAGTGGCGGTCCGTCCCCCGCCGAGCAGCATCTCGGCGACCGCCTCGCGGCCCTGGTCGACGGCGAGTTGGGGCATGACGCACGCGAGCGGGTGCTCGCGCACCTTGCGACATGCGGACGGTGCAAGGCAGAGGCCGACGCCCAGCGTCGGCTGAAAAGCGTATTCGCCGAGACGGCGCCCCCCGCCCCCTCCGAGGGGCTGCTGGCACGGCTGCAGCAGCTGCCCGGTGGCGACGGGAGCGGTCCCGGCAGCCGGCTCGGCAGCGGCAGTTTCGGGCGTGGTGAATTCGCCCGTGGCGGCAGCGCGTTCCGCTATGTCCCCTCCGACAGTCACTCCGGCCATGCCATGGCAGGGGTGCCCACGCCACCCCCCGCGCGCGGCTTTCGCGTACAGGAGACCGACCGGCCCGCGCAGCGGCGCCGGTTCGCCTTCGCGGCGGCCGGTGCGGTCTCGCTCGCGGCCTTTGCGCTGGGTGGCGCCCTTCCGCTGGAGGCGGCGGTCGACCTGCCCGGCGGACGCGTCGACGGTGGCGGCACGGCTGTCACCCCGCTCAGTGCCAGCCCGGCGGCCGACGTCGGTTCCCTGCTGCGCGGTGAGGAGTTTCCCGCCAAGAATTCCCGGTCCGGCGCCTGGCGGCCGTCCGGTGGTCCGACCATGGCCCCGGCCCCCAGCGCCATGACCCTGTACGGCCCCACCACGGCGCCCCCTTCCCCGCAGTCCTCGGTGGCCTCGCCCGCCGCGGCCGGACGCTTCGGCCTGTCGCCGCTGATAGCCGCGACCGGCCCGGCCACGGCGTACCACCTCGCGCCCCTGGCCGCCGCGACCGGCAACGCCCCCGTGCGGAAGAACCCGCCCGCTCTCCCGCCCCTGGAGTCCATGCGCCCGCTGATCGGTTCCGCGGCCTCGGCAGGCCCTTCCGCCCCTGGCTCAACCTCCGCCCGGCGCTGACCGTCCCCTGCGCAGCCCCGCGCGGAACTGGTTGAATCGCCCTGGGGCGGCGCACCCCTGACCGGGCGCGTACCGCGAGGTGGTGGTGGCCCGCGCACGACCGCGGGCGAATTCTGGGGAGAGCATGGACGACGGTAAGGCCGCCGGGCCGAAGCTGAAGTGGTGGAGCCGCCCGGGAGGCACCCCGCGCACCGGACCGTCCGCCGAGGCCGGTCCGCGGGCGATGCCGCCCGCCGACGGTCCGGCGGGCGGGACCGGGGCCGAGGCGTCCGGCGGGTCCGACGCGCAGGGGGCGGAGGACTGGATCGTGCGTCCGCCCGAGCCGCGGGACGCCTCGGGGGCGGCTGCGGCGCCGCAGTCGCCCGGGAACGCCGGGGCACCCGAAGAGACCGCCGTCGGCGACGAGTTGACGGTGGCGCGGGGGGTGGCCGCCGCGGACGGGACGAAGCGCGGGGATTCCGGGGCCGTGGCCGCCGGGACGAACGGTGCGCGCCCGGCCCCCTCGACCGTGACGCTCCGCCGGGTGCCCGGTGGCGCGCAGGACGAGGCCCGGCCCGGCCCGAGCGCCGGGGCATCGGACGAAACGGCCACGGCCACGACCACGGCGACGCCCCCTGCTCCCGCCACCGCTCCGGTGCCGCCCGTGGCCCCGGCCCCGGCCGAGACCGCGAGCGCGGCGCCGCGGCAGCAGCCCTTGCACGCCGAGGACCCGTACGGCACCCCTCCGTACGGCGGTCCCGGTCCGTGGGCGCCCGCGCCGCCCGTACAACGGCCGGTCGCGCCCCCCGCACACGGCACGGTGCTCCCGCCCGCTGCCGGGCCGTTGCCCCCGTACGGTGCCCCGGCCGCCCCGCGGGGCGGGGTGCCGGCCGCGGGCCACCCGGCCCCGCCCCAGTCACCGCCGCCCGCCGCACCACCCGCCCGGCCGACGGGTGCGCCGGCGACGACCGGCGAGGACGGCTGTCCGCTCGCGCCCGGCGGCGAGCAGCAGCCGGCCGACGCCGCGCACGCCCGGCCGGAGGCCGGACCGGCCGCCACCCACCGGCCGGGGCTGGAGAAGTCCGGCCTCCCGGACCGCTCGCCGCTCGCGCCCGGCGGTGAACAGCCGCCCGCGCAGGCCCCTGCCGACCCGGCCACCGCCTCCCGGACCGACGCGCCCCGGCACACCGGCCCGCAGCACACGAGCCCCCGGCACACCGGCCCGCAGACCGCTGCCCCGCACTCCGGCGGCCCGTGGACCACCCCCCTGGACCCGATGGCCGGACCGGGCGCCGGACCCGACGGGGCGGCGCAGGACGGCGCCTTCGTCCCCCACCCCGGCGACGGCGGCCCCCGCCCGGCAGCCGTGGCCGCGTCCGGTGCCGCCCCGCCGCCGCACCAGCCCTTCTCCGGCCTGCCCGCCGCCCACGGACCGGCTGCAGCTCACGGACCGGCCGCCGCCCAGGGACAGCCCCCCGCTCACGGACAGCCCCTCGCCCCGCACGGAGCCTGGCAGCAGTATGACCCCTGGAGCGCGCCGCTGCCGGGCGGACCCGGTGCCGTGCCGCCGCACGAGCGGTGGCGTCGGCGTGGACTGCTGACCGCCGGTGCGGTGGCGCTCGCACTGCTCGCGGGCGGCATCGGCGGCGGCGTCGGTGCCTATGTCGAGCGCTACGGCGGGATCAACGACATCAGGCTCCCGCAGTCCGCCGGTGACGCGGGGGGCCGCCGGCCCGACAGCGTCGCCGGGATCGCCCGGACCGCGCTGCCCGGGGTGGTGACGATCCATGTACGGGGCAGCGCCGAGCAGGGCACCGGCACCGGCTTCGTCCTCGACCACCAGGGCCACATCCTCACCAACAACCATGTCGTCCAGCCGGCCGGCAGCGGTGGCGAGATCTCGGTGACGTTCAGCGGCGGCCAGACGGCCAGGGCCAGGGTCGTCGGCCAGGACGGCGGCTATGACCTCGCCGTCGTCCAGGTGGAGGGCGTCACGGGGCTGCGCCCGCTCACGCTCGGCAACTCCGACACCGTGCAGGTCGGCGACCCGGTGGTGGCGATCGGCGCACCGTTCGACCTCGCCAACACCGTCACCTCCGGGATCATCAGCGCCAAGCAGCGCCCGATCACCGCGGGCGGCGAGAAGGGCGACGGCAGCGAGGTCTCGTACGTGGACGCGCTGCAGACCGATGCGCCCATCAATCCGGGCAACTCCGGCGGCCCGCTGGTGGACGCCAGGGCGCGGGTGATCGGCATCAACAGCGCCATCCGCGCGGCCGACAGCGGCAGCGGCCTGGACGGCGGCGGCCAGGGCGGCGGCCAGGGCGGCGGCCAGGGCGGCAGCATAGGGCTGGGCTTCGCCATACCGATCAACCAGGCCAGGCGGGTGGCCGAGGAGCTGATCAACACCGGCAAGGCGACGCACCCGGTGATCGGCGTCACCTTGGAGATGGAGTACGCCGGTGACGGGGCGCGGGTCAGCGGGCGCAGCAAGAGCGGCAAGCAGCCGGTCACCCCGGGCGGCCCCGGCGCCAAGGCCGGGATCAAGGCCGGTGATGTGATCACCGGGGTGGACGGTGCTCCGGTGCACAGCGGCGAGGAGTTGATCGTGAAGGTCCGCAGCCACCGGCCCGGCGACACGCTGGTGCTCACCCTCCAGAGGGGCGGCAAGGACCGGTCCGTACGGCTCAGCCTGGGGTCCTCCAGCACGGGCTGATCGTTTGCACGGTGTTGGCACGGGTGACTCCCGCCCGACGCACGGGGCCAGGTACCGTGATACGCGGCCTGGCCCATAGGCCGACGAAGGCCACGGATTACCCAAGGAGCTGCAAGGTGTTCTTCGACATAGGACCCCTCGAGCTGGTGGCGCTCGTGATCCTTGCGGTGCTCATCTTCGGCCCGGACAAGCTCCCCAAGGTCATCCAGGACGTGATGACCTTCCTCCGCAAGGTGCGGGCGTTCTCCGACAGTGCCAAGGAAGACATCCGCAGCGAGCTCGGGCCGGACTTCAAGGACTTCGAGTTCGAGGACCTCAAGCCCAAGAACTTCGTCCGCAAGCACGTCCTGGAGAAGGACGAGTACGGCCTCAAGGACCTTCAGGAGATCCGTGACGGCTTCGACCTGAAGAAGGAGATGGCCGAGGTCACCGACGCTGTGCACGGCCACGACAGCGCCTCTTCCGCCACGCCCTCGAACGGCTCAGGCCCCAGCCTCTCCAAGGAGTCCCCGGCCTCCGCCGGCCGCCCCGACATGGTGAAGAAGACCGGCAGCCCTCAGCCGGACGAGCGTCCGCCGTTCGACGCCGACGCCACCTGACACACACCGGTATGACCGGCTGTGTTGACGCCTATGGCTATGCTCCGGGTGTCCGGGGTTCGGTCGCCTGAGGGGGGCGGGCCGCCCACGACGCAGGGCAACAAGGAGGCTCCGCGCAGATGGAGACGACGAGTCGGACAGCGGCACAGGTGCCCGCGGAGGCCGTCCGGAAGGTCGACGGCTATCTGCTGGCCGCGTTCCCGTGGTACGGCCTCGACGAGGCGTTCACCGGTCCGCGCTGGCTGATGCAGGTCGGCGCGGCCGCGGACGGCACCGTCGAGCACGGCGCCACCGGGCACGGCGAGGAGCCCACGATCAAGGTGGAACCGCCGCAGGACGAGCGGTTCGCGGTCGTGGTCACGGTCGCCAGCCGCCCTGTACGGCGCAGCGCCGACGGCACCGGCGTACTGGAGGCGACCTCGGTCTCGACGGCCGCCTGGCTCGCCGGGTCGGGCCTGCTCGCGCAGACCTGGCCGACCCAGATGGACCGGACGCTGCGCCAGGACTGGCTGGACCAGCAGACGATGCTGGCCTGGGAGCTGGCCGACGACCTCGGCGGCGGGAGCTGGAGCGAGCTGATACTGCCGGTCGACGGAGTGCCGACCTCGTTCGCCTACCGCGAGTCCGAGTACGGCTGGGTGCTGGCCGGCTCGGCGAGCGAGGGCCCCGAGGGCCCCGACGGCCCCGAGAGCGTGCACATCGGCGCCTACGGGCGCGGGATGAGCGCGTACGGGCTGGCCTTCTCGGTGATCAAGGATCTCGCCGCGTACGAGGGCTGAACGGGCACGGCAGAAAGGGGCGGACCCGTAACGGGCCGCCCCTTTCCACGCCGTCCCGGAGCCGGTTCCCCGGGGTCACCCCCGTCGGGGAACCGCTCGCGGGACCGGCCGCGGTCTCAGAACTTGTTGCGCGGGGTGATACCCAGCGACATACCCGACAGACCCCGCTGCCGGCCGCCCAGCTTGCCGGCGATCGTGCGGATCGCCGAGCCGGCGGGGGAGTCGGGGTCGGTCAGCACGACCGGCTTGCCCTCGTCGCCGCCCTCGCGCAGCCGGACGTCGATCGGGATGGAGCCGAGCACCGGCACCTGGGTACCGGTCGTCTTCGTGAGGCCCTCGGCGACCCGCTCGCCGCCGCCGGTGCCGAAGATATCGACCATCTCGTCGCAGTGCGGGCAGGGCAGCCCGGACATGTTCTCGACCACGCCGACGATCTTCTGGTGGGTCTGCACGGCGATCGAACCGGCCCGCTCGGCGACCTCGGCGGCGGCCTGCTGCGGGGTGGTGACCACCAGGATCTCGGCGTTCGGGACCAGCTGGGCCACCGAGATCGCGATATCGCCGGTGCCCGGGGGCAGGTCCAGCAGCAGGACGTCCAGGTCGCCCCAGTAGACGTCGGC
Source organism: Streptomyces sp. NPDC054765 (assembly GCF_053612065.1). Classification (NCBI taxonomy): domain Bacteria; kingdom Bacillati; phylum Actinomycetota; class Actinomycetes; order Kitasatosporales; family Streptomycetaceae; genus Streptomyces; species Streptomyces sp. NPDC054765. The sequence goes on from NZ_JBSHBP010000020.1 coordinate 87,914, forward strand.
GAGGAACTGCTGCAGCGCGCGGTGCAGCATCGGCCCGCGCCAGACGACGGGGGCGTTGCCCGGGGTGAACATGCCGATCGAGATGACCTTCACGCCGTTCGCCGACGGCGGCATGATCATGTTCTCGACCTGGGTGGGCCGGCCGTCGACACCGAGCATCCGGGGCACCGAGTGGCCGTAGATGTCGGCGTCCACGACACCGACCTTCAGACCGTCGGCCGCCATCGCCGCGGCGAGGTTGACCGTCACCGACGACTTGCCGACGCCGCCCTTTCCGGAGGCGACGGCGTAGACCCTGGTCAGCGAACCGGGCTGGGCGAACGGCACCTCACGCTCGGCGGTGCCGCCGCGCAGCGACGCCGCCAGCTCCTTGCGCTGCTCGTCGCTCATCACCTCGAGCTCGACGGCGACGCCGGTGACACCCGCGACCTTCGCGACGGCGTCCCGCACGTTGTTGGTGATCGTTTCGCGCATCGGGCAGCCGGAGACCGTGAGGTAGACCACGACCGCCACCGCGCCGTCCGCCGCGATGTCCACCGATTTGACCATCCCCAGTTCGGTGATGGGGCGGTGGATCTCGGGGTCGTTCACCGTCGCGAGCGCGTCGCGGACCGCGTCCTCGCTCGGAGCGGTGCCTTGGGGCATGTCGGTAGCCATGTCCCGATGGTACGGCGCGTGAGGGTGCCTCCGGAAAGCCCGTCAGCGGTCGCGTTCATCACTCTCCGCGCCGGCCGGCTGCCGCTGCTCCAGATCCCTCAGCAGGTCCTCGATCTCGGAGCGGATCCAGTCGCGGGTGGCGACCTCGCCCAGACCGAGCCGCAGCGCCGCGATCTCCCGGGTCAGATACTCGGTATCGGCGATGGAGCGCTCGTTCTGCTTGCGGTCCTGCTCGTGGGTGACCCGGTCGCGGTCGTCCTGGCGGTTCTGCGCCAGCAGGATCAGCGGCGCGGCGTACGACGCCTGGAGGGACAGCGCCAGCGTCAGGAAGATGAACGGGTACTGATCGAACCTCAGGCCGCTGGGCACGGTGGTGTTCCAGATGACCCACAGGATGATGGCGACGGTCATCCAGACGATGAACCGGCCGGTCCCCAGGAAGCGGGCGATCTTCTCCGAAAGCCGTCCGAAGGCCTCCGGGTCGTACTCCGGCAGGAACGTACGGCGCGGTGCGCGCGGCTGGTCGAGGCGGACCCGCGGCCGGTCCCCGGAGCCCCGGCGTACCGCCGAGGCCCCGTTCGCCCGCGACCGCTCCCTACCGCTCTCCCGCTCCTCACCGGCCATGCGCACTCTCCCCCAGGCGCCGGTCGCCGGTCAGACCGGCCGCCGCCGGACCGTGCAGCCCGTCCTCCCGCCAGTCGTCCGGCAGCAGATGGTCCAGCACATCGTCGACGGTGACCGCGCCCAGCAGGGCCCCGCTCTCGTCCACGACCGGTGCGGCCACCATGTTGTACGCGGCCAGATAACTGGTCACCTCCGGCAGCGGGGTGTCCGGCGGCAGGGCCGGCAGATCGGTGTCGGCGATCGAGCTGACGAGGGTGAACGGCGGGTCGCGCAGCAGCCGTTGGAAGTGCACCAGGCCCAGGTACTTGCCGGTGGGCGTCTCGTCCGGCGGCCGGCAGACGTAGATCTGGGCGGCCAGCGCGGGGGAGAGGTCCGGGTCGCGCACCCGCGCCAGCGCGTCCGCGACCGTCGCGTCCGGGCGCAGCACGATCGGCTCGGTGGTCATCAGACCGCCCGCGGTCCGCTCCTCGTACGACATCAGCCGCCGCACATCCGCGGCCTCCTCCGGCCGCATCAGCGCCAGCAGCCGTTCCTTGTCCTCCTCCGGCAGCTCGGAGAGCAGATCGGCGGCGTCGTCCGGGTCCATCGCCTCCAGGACGTCGGCGGCCCGCTCGTCCTGGAGCTTGCCGAGGATCTCGACCTGGTCGTCCTCCGGCAGCTCCTCCAGGACGTCGGCCAGCCGGTCGTCGTCCAGCGCCGCGGCGACCTCGGCGCGGCGCTTGGCGGAGAGGTGGTGCAGTACGCCGGCGAGGTCGGCGGGCCGCAGCTGTTCGAAGGTGGCGAGCAGGCTCTCCGCGCCCTGCCCGTGCTCCTCCAGCGAGAAGCCGGTCACCGCCGACCACTCCACGGTCAGCGCCTCGCCCTTGCGGCGCAGCGCCCCGCCCTTGCCCTTCCGTACGAAGACCTTGTCGATCTCCCAGTCACGGCGGGCCGGCAGCTGGGTGATGCCGATGTCGAGGACCGTGACCTCCTCGCCGGTCTCCACCAGCCGCACCCGCCGGTCGAGCAGCTCGCCGAGCACCAGCGTCTCGGACGCCCGCTGTTCGAAGCGCCGCATATTGACCACGCCGGTGATGATGATCTGGCCGGACTCCACGCCGGTCACCCGCGTCATGGGAACGAAGATCCGGCGCCTGCTGATCACCTCGACGACCACGCCGAGCATCCGCGGCGGGCGCTCGCCGACCCGGAGCAGCGCGACGAGGTCCCGCAGCCGGCCGACCTGGTCGCCGTTGGGGTCGAAGACGGCGGTGCCGGCGAGATGGGAGACGAAGACCCGGGGAGTCACCACCGCCATGCAGAGTGCCGCCCTTTCTCCCGTTCAGCCCCGAAATAAGGCATCAATTCGGGTTCAGGCTAACGCGCCCCGGCCCGCGCCGCCCCGGGGGAAGAGGCCGTAGGGTGACCGCCACGCACCCCGCGGAAGACCGTGCGCGGCCCAGGTACGCTGCCGTACTGCTGTCGAGGTCACCAGCATCAGGAGGCAGAGCCGACGTGAGCGCAATCCCCCCGGGGGCCGGCCCCCGACCCCCGGCCGGAACCCGTCGTACGGGACGGGCCGCGCTTGTGGGGGCGGCCTGTGCGGTACTGGCCGTGGCGCTGACCGGCTGCGGCGGGGAAGACCCGGACGCCGGCACCAACGGCGTGGGAAAGCTGTCCGCCGCGAAGATCGAGTCCAAGGCGCGGGCCGCGGCCCGGCGCGCCGACACGGTGCGCCTCTCCGGCAATGTCGTCAGCCAGGGCCGTACCTACCAGCTCGACATGAGCCTGGCCAAGGACGGCGCCAAGGGGGCGCTGACCACGAAGGCGGCCGCCTTCCAGCTGCTGCGGATCGGCGATGCGCTCTATCTGAAGGCGGACGCGGCTTTCTGGGCCGGCGAGAAGAGCGGTGCGTCGGGTACGCCCGGCCGGGCGGCGGGCAAGCTCGACGGCAAGTACGTCAAGGTGCCCGCCGGCGACCCGGTCTACCAGCGTTTCAGCGGCTTCACCGACAAGGACACCCTGCTCGCCGGTCTGCTCGGGCTGCACGGCAAGCTGACGACCGGTGACCGCAGCGACATCGACGGGGTCCGCACCATCCGGGTGGCCGCCGGCGCAGGCTCCGGCGGCACCCTGGACGTCTCGCTGGAGGGCACGCCCTACCCGCTGCGGCTGCAGCGCGCCGGCGGGGCGGGGGTGGTCCGGCTGGCCGACTGGGGCAAGCGCGTGGACCTCGCGGCCCCGGCCAAGGGCCAGGTTGTGGACTACGGCACCCAGATCTCCGGCAAGGGCTGAGAGCCGGCGACGACCGCGGCCCGGCAGCTCGCCGGGCGCCGCCCCGCCGGCCGGCTCGCCGGCAGTGCGGCCCGACGGGCGGGCCCGGCCGTGGCGTCCTGTGCCTCAGCCCTTACGCCCCCGCCGCAGCAGCTTCGGCAGCGCGGCCGGGACGGGGCGCCGGGTGATCGCGGGGCTCGCCGGCGGCGGTACGGCGTGCGAGCCGTCCGGCATCTGTCCGGGGCGCTGCCCGACCTCCCCGGTCGGCTCCAGCCGCAGCACCCGGCACTCGCGCGCCCAGCGCTCGGTGAGGGTCTCCGCGTCCGGTGCGTTGAGGCGCTTGCCCTTCAGCTCGTCGACGGCGGCCTGCCAGGCCTCGCTTCCCGGCGCCGGCTCGACGACCCGGGCCTGCCAGGCGATCAGCCGGCCGCCCTTGTCCTTGCTGCGTACGGTGACTGTCGCCGTGGCGCCGTCGGTGAGCCCGAGGCCGGCCAGCGGCTGTTCGCCGGGCCCGTCCCCGATGAGGCAGGCGGCTCCGTCGTGCCACAGATGCCACAGCGCTCGGGCCGGGCCGGCGCTTCCCCGTACCCAGATGAGGCCGGACTTCTTCGTGGCCTCTTCGATGAGCGCCCGATCCTGCAGGGCCTGCGACACGGTCTCCGTCATACGGCCCAGCCTAATGGCCCCGGCCTGGGCGCTCCGTGGGGCCGCCCAGGGCGCCGGGATACGGCGGAGCCCGGCGTCACCGGGCCCGGATCACAGCCATCCGTTGCGCTTGAACCCGCGGTGGATGCCGAAGCAGATGGCGACCGTCACCAGCATCATGGCCGGATAGCCGAACTTCCAGTGCAGTTCGGGCATGTAGTCGAAGTTCATGCCGTAGATCCCGGCGATCATCGTGGGGACGGCGAAGATCGCCGCCCATGCCGTGATCTTGCGCATGTCCTCGTTCTGCGCGACGGCCGCCTGCGCGAGATTGGCCTGCAGGATGGAGTTGAGCAGGTCGTCGAAGGACAGCACCTGCTCGTTGACCCGTGCCAGGTGGTCGGCGACGTCCCGGAAGTACTTCTGGATGTCGGAGTCGACCAGCCGCATCGGGCGCTCGCTCAGCAGCTGCATCGGCCGCAGCAGCGGCGACACCGCGCGCTTGAACTCCAGTACCTCACGCTTGAGTTGGTAGATCCGCCCGGCGTCGCCGCCCTTGGGGGAGCCCTTGCCGTTGGTGCCCGAGCTGAAGACGTCGATCTCCACCTCGTCGATGTCGTCCTGGACCGCGCCGGCCACCGCCATATAGCCGTCGACGACCTGGTCGGCGATGGCGTGCAGCACCGCGGACGGCCCCTTGGCCAGCAGCTCCGGGTCGTCCTGCAGCCGGTGCCGCAGCGCACGCAGCGAGCCCTGGCCGCCGTGCCGGACGGTCACGATGAAGTCCCGGCCGGTGAAGCACATCACCTCACCGGTCTCCACCACCTCGCTGGTGGCGGTCAGCTCGGCGTGCTCGACGTAGTGGACCGTCTTGAAGACGGTGAACAGGGTCTCGTCGTAGCGCTCCAGCTTGGGCCGCTGATGGGCGTGCACGGCGTCCTCGACGGCGAGCGGGTGCAGCCCGAACTCCTGGGCGATACCGGCGAATTCGGCCTCGGTGGGCTCGTGCAGCCCGATCCAGGCGAAGCCGCCCCCGGCCCGGACCCCGGCCATCGCCTCGGCCGGGGTGACGTGTTCGCTCACCCGGCGGCCCTCGCGGTAGACACCGCAGTCGACGATGGCGCTGTTCGCGCAGGCCGGGGCGGACTTCTCGTAGTGGTACGGGGGTGCGTCGCGCCGCCGGGAGGGGCGGACGGCGGCACGCAGGTCACGGATCATCGACATGGCAGGCTCCTTCACGGGCCGGCCGTCAGCTGCGAGCGCGGGGCGCAACGCTGCCCGGAAGGTGGACGTACAAGGCGTCATCGGCTGTACGTCCGCAAAGCGGGCGGCGCTCCGTGCGGGGACACTGACGGCAGTTCGCAGAAAACACGGAACAAAGAGTCGAAGGCGCTCTTCCGTCATCTACATCCGGCGCAAAGGTGCTTCCCTGGTTTCGCCGCTGGGCGGCGGGGTACGGAAGCTCTCGGATCAGGAGATTCGCTGCGCGAGGGGGATGACAGGAGAACTATCGGTACTGCACGGTCGACTCGGATCCACCGCAGCCCCACCTCCTCCGGCCGGTCCCCGTTGGGGGACGACGTCATTCCCTGAGCCAGACGGCAAGGCTATCAGCCGCCTGAAGCGATACGGCGCCGCTTTGCCCGTTCCATACGAACAACGGGGACGCTGTGACGAGGGTCCCCCCCCGGACGCAGTGCGGGGAAGCTCACCGAGCGGTGCGGGCCGGACGAGGGCCCGGATCTATGCTCGCGGCATGTCTGACGTTCTTGAGCTGGTCGAGGCCCGGTTGCGCACCGCACTGGGCGAGCCGGACGCGCGCGCCGCCGTCACCTTCCTCGGCACCGACCGTATCGAGGTCCTCCGCTTCGTGGACGACGGGGTGGTGCGTTACGCCACGCTCGGAATGTCCGCGCAGCCCATGGCCGACCCCACCGCCGTGCTGGCCGACCCCCTGCGCGGCCCGCGCGCCGAACTCCTGCTGTCCGTACGGGCCGGCCGTGCGGAGAGCGACAAGGTGCTCCGGCCGCTCGCCGTGCTCGCCGCGTCGCCACAGGTCGAGGGGGTGATCGTGACCCCCGGCGCCTCGCTGGACGTGGGCGAGCCGCTGTGGCCGGGGGCGGCTTTCACCTCGGTGCTGGTCGCGTCGCCCGGGGGTCTCGTCGAGGACCTCGCACTCGACGAGCCGATGGAGCCGGTCCGCTTTCTGCCGCTGCTGCCGATGACGCCCAACGAGGCCGCCTGGAAGCGGGTGCACGGCGCCGAGGCCCTGGAGAAGCGCTGGCTGGAGCACGGCACGGATCTGCGGGACCCACTGCGTACGGGCGTACCGCTCGACTGAGCCGCACGCGGTGGCGCATGCGGTGCGTCCCGTCCGCGCGGTGGACCGAAGGCGGACGGGACGTCAGTTTCCTTGTGCGGAAGGCGGAAGGCGGAAGGCGGAAGGCGGAAGGCGGAAGGCGGAAGGCGGAAGGCGGAAGGCAGGCCGTCCGGGCACAGGCGGGCGTGGCGGTCCCGGTCCGGCGGCTCATTCGGCGAAGACCGCGACCCCGTCCTCCGCGGCGTGCTGCGGCTCCCGCTCCGCGGTCTCGGTGGTCAGCGCCCGGCGCCGGACGGCGACGATGCCGGCGCCGGCCGCTGCCGCGCCGGCCGCGATCACAAAGGGGATGTGGATGTCGGTCCACTCCTCGATCTTGGGCGCGAGGAACGGGGCGGCCGCCGCCGCGAACCACCGCACGAAGTTGTAGCCGGCGCTCGCCACCGGGCGCGGTGCGTCCGAGACGCCCAGGGCCAGTTCCGTGAAGACGGTGTTGTTCAGCCCGATGAAGGCACCGGACGCGACCGTGCAGGCGATGGCGGTGGTGTGGTCGCCGTAGCCCAGCACGATCAGGTCGGCGGCGAGCAGCAGCAGTGAGCCGCCCAGCACCTTCAGCGAGCCGAAGCGGTGCTGCAGCCGGGGTGCCACGATCACCGAGAACACCGCGAGCAGCACACCCCAGGCGAAGAAGACGCCCCCCGACTTGTAGGGCGACATGTCCAGCACGAACGGGGTGAAGGCCAGCACCGTGAAGAACGCGTAGTTGTAGAAGAACGCGGAGACGGCGGCGGAGGCCAGGCCGCCGTGGCCGAGCGCCTTTACCGGGTCGAGCAGCGAGGTCTTACGGGCGGGCTTCGGCTGCTCGTTGAGGAAGGCCGTGATGGCGACGAAGCCGATGGCCATCAGGACGGCGGTGCCGAAGAACGGGTAGCGCCACTTCATGTCGCCGAGGATTGCGCCGAGCAGCGGGCCGCAGGCCATCCCGAGCCCGAGCGCGGACTCGTAGAGCAGGATCGCCGCCGCGCTTCCCCCGGCCGCGGCGCCCACGATGACCGCCAACGAGGTGGAGACGAACAGGGCGTTGCCCAGGCCCCAGCCGGCCCGGAAGCCGACGAGTTCGCCGACCGACCCGGACATCCCGGAGAGCGCGGCGAAGACCACCACCAGCGCCAGACCGGCCAGCAGTGTCTTACGGCCGCCGATGCGGCTGGAGACGAAGCCGGTGAGCAGCATGGCGACCGCGGTGATCAGGAAGTAGGAGGTGAACAGCAGGGAGACCTGGCTGTTGGTGGCGTGCAGGCCCTTGGCGATCGAGGGGAGGATCGGGTCGACGAGGCCGATGCCCATGAAGGCCACCACCGAGGCGCCCGCCGTGGCCCATACGGCCTTCGGCTGGCGGAGGAGGGAGGTGCCGCCCTCCTCGAACGGATCGTCCGCGCCGCCGTGGCCGCTGCTCTTCGTGCCGCTCATGCCGCGGTTCCCCTTCCCGTTGCCGGTTGTGTGTCCCCGGTCCGCGCGGAGCCCGGGGGACGATCGAGATCGTTGATGTTTACACACAATAAGTTAGACGCGCTAAAGAGTGCAAGCCGCAACTACTTTCCCGGCCGGTCGGCGGGCCGCGGTGAGCGGTCAAATGCGCGGCGCCGTACGTGATTCGGGGCGCATCGGTCGGGTGATCGTCCTTGACGCGGCGGCGGGGCTGGAGGACCGTGGATCCCTATGAGGGGCGAACCCAGTTGTCCGAAGTGCGGAGGCCGGGTACGGGCGCCCGGTCTCTTCTCCGACACCTGGCAGTGCGCCCTGCACGGCACCGTGCATCCACTCCAGCCGGTCGTCCCGCCGAGCGTCGAGGCGCTCGGCGTTGTCGTGCACCGTGCCCAGGTGCCCGTATGGATGCCCTGGCCGCTGCCGGTCGGCTGGCTGTTCACCGGCGTGGCCTGTGCCGGCGACGACCGCAGCGGCGGCCGCGCGACCGCGGTGGCCTGCACCGGCCCCGGACCGCTCGGCGGCCCCGGCGAACTGCTGCTGATCGCCGAGGAACTGGGCGTCGGACTCGGCGCGCGCTACGCCGGAATCGACGGACCCGACCCGGGCCCCGGGATGTGCATGGACAAACCCCCGGATGCCAAGGTGCTCGCCGCCGGCCGCCCCACCCCGCTGTGGCATGTCGGCGATGCGCCCCCGGACCGTGCGGTCTTCGCGGGCGAGGCGCGCGGGCTGTGGCTCTGGGCGATCGCCTGGCCCGAGCAGTCGGGGCTGCTGATGTACGACGAACTGGTGCTGACGGATCTGCGCGAGGCGGGCGCCGAGGTGGATCTGGTGCCGTGCGGGGCGATCTCGCCGCGGATTCTGAGCTGAGGGCCGGTCGCCGGCGCGGGAGGCGGAGCGGCGGGACGTCCGCTGTGGGGCGTCGGCGCCGCGGGACGTCTGCCGTGGGGTGCCGGTTCCGTGAGACGTCTGCCGTGGGGTGTCGGTGTCGGTGCCGGTGCCGTGCGGCGTCCGGGGTGGCGTCCGGTGTGGCGGCCGGCGTGGCGTCGCTCACCGTCCGACGGGTGCCGGGCGCTACCGGCCGCCCGGTATCCTTCTGACGTCCCCCTACGGTGTCCCCCGCCCGGCCATCCGTCCGGGCCCCGCCCCGTGCCGTGCCGCAGCAGTCTGGAGTCCGCGTCGTGCGTATCGATCTGCACACCCACTCCACGGCCTCCGACGGTACGGACACCCCCGCCGAGCTGGTGCGGGGCGCCGCGGCCGCGGGTCTGGACGTCGTCGCGCTGACCGACCACGACACCGTCGGCGGGCATGCCGAGGCGCGCGCCGCGCTGCCCGCCGGGCTGACCCTGGTCACCGGTGCCGAACTGTCCTGCCGGATCGACGGGGTGAGCCTGCACATGCTCGCCTACCTCTTCGACCCCGAGGAGCCGGAACTCGCCCGTGAGCGGGAGCTGGTCCGGGACGACCGGGTGCCGCGGGCCCAGGGCATGGTCGCCAGGCTGCGGGCACTCGATGTGCCGATCACCTGGGAGCAGGTCGCCCGGATCGCCGGGGACGGCGCCGTGGGACGGCCGCACATCGCCACCGCCCTCGTCGACCTGGGCGTGGTCGGCTCCGTATCGGACGCCTTCACCTCCGAGTGGCTCGCCAACGACGGCCGGGCGTACGTGCAGAAGCACGAGTTCGACCCGTTCGATGCGATCCGGCTGGTCAAGGCCGCGGGCGGGGTCACCGTCTTTGCCCATCCGCTGGCCGTCAAGCGGGGCTCCTGTGTACCGGAGAGCGCAATCGCCGAACTCGCCGCGGCCGGTCTCGACGGCATCGAGGTCGACCACATGGACCACGACGCCCCGACCCGCGCGCGGCTGCGTGGCCTGGCCGCCGACCTCGGCCTGCTGACCACCGGCTCCAGCGACTACCACGGCAGCCGCAAGACCTGCCGCCTCGGCGAATACACCACCGATCCCGAGATCTACGGCGAGATCGTGCGCCGCGCGACCGGCGCCTTCCCCGTTCCCGGCGCGGGCGGCTGACCCGTCGCGGCCGGCGGCCGCGCCCCGTCACCCGCACCCTTCACCGCCATCTGCCCGGTGCCGTCCGGGCGGTGCGGATCCCCCCCGGTGCCCGCCGGCCGCCCCCTTCCTTCCTCCCTCTCTTCCCTCCCTTTCTCGTACGGGTCCGCGCCCGCGTGCGCCGCCCGTGCGTGCTCGTCCCGTACCACCTCTCGCAAGGCCTTCACCGTGTTCGACATCGCTGTCTTCAGTACGCTCTTCGTCACCCTCTTCGTGATCATGGACCCGCCGGGTATCACCCCGATCTTCCTGGCCCTGACCTCCGGCCGGCCCGCCAAGGTGCAGCGCCGGATGGCCTGGCAGGCGGCCGCCGTCGCCTTCTGCGTCATCGCCGTCTTCGGCCTCTTCGGCCGGCAGATCCTGGGGCGGCTGCACATCTCGACGCCCGCGCTGATGATCGCGGGCGGACTGCTGCTCCTGCTGGTCGCGCTGGATCTGCTCACCGGAAAGTCGGAGGAGCCGACCCAGACCAAGGACGTCAATGTGGCGCTGGTCCCGCTGGGTATGCCGCTGCTGGCCGGGCCCGGCGCGATCGTGTCGGTGATCCTCGCGGTGCAGCATGCGCACGGCTTCGCCGCACAGCTCTCCGTCTGGACAGCGATCGTGGCGATCCATGTGGTGCTCTATGTGGTGATGCGGTTCTCGCTGGTGATCATCCGCGTGATCAAGGACGGCGGAGTGGTCCTGGTGACCCGGCTGGCGGGCATGATGCTCTCCGCGCTCGCCGTGCAGCAGATCATCAACGGCGTGCTCCAGGTGATCCAGGGCGCCTGATGTCCGCCGGGCCCCGGGAGGCGGCCGGGGACACGGCAGCGCCCCCGTACGACGTGCTTAGGTTGCAGTGTTCGTACGGGGGCGCTCGTGCGGTGCGGCCGTGCCGGGCTCGGCCGGCGGTGCTGTCGCGTCGTCGGGCGGCGGAACAGGTGTCAGCGGGCGGCGGTGCCGGCCGGGCGGATGTAGATGCGCTGGCCTATGGCGGCGGCCTGCTGCACGATCCGGTTGACGGAGGCGGCGTCCACGACGGTGCTGTCCACGGCGGTGCCGTCGACATCGTCCAGGCGCATGATCTCGAAGCGCATACGGCTTCTCCCTTCGTCTGATCCTCCTGCGGAGAACTCTTGGGCAGACGAGCTGCCCGGCGTCGCTGCCGGGCGCTCTGTACATGTACAACGTCCTGCCCAGTGCAATCATTCCCTACGCTAAAGAAAAATTTCGACGGTCTAAATACGGGGGCGGAGCGCAGTTGTGCCCGCGGAGTGACCGCCCGGAGAATGGGTCCCGTATGAACGACGTCCGGCCCACGGGCCCCACCGACCTCACCGCGCTCGCCGCCGGGATCGAGCGCACCAACGAGCTGCTCACCCGGGTACTCGCCGAGGTCGCCACCACCCCCTCCACCCATGCGGCCTTCGTGGACGCGGGGTATGTGTACGCCGCGGCGGGACGGCTGGTCGCCGGCACGGAGGACCGCAAGGCCTTCGACCTCGACGCCGAGGGGATCATCGAGGCCTTCATCGACAAGGCCCGGATGATCTTCCCGGACAGCCGGCTGCTGCGCGTCTACTGGTACGACGGTGCCCGCCGCCGGATCCACACCCAGGAGCAGCAGCGGATCGCCGAGCTGCCCGATGTGAAGGTCAGGCTCGGCAACCTCAACGCCAACAACCAGCAAAAAGGCGTCGACTCCCTGATCCGCTCGGACCTGGAGTCGCTGGCCCGGCACCGTGCGATCAGCGATGCGGTGCTCATCGGCGGGGACGAGGACCTGGTCTCCGCGGTGGAGGCGGCGCAGGGCTACGGCGCGCGGGTGCACCTGTGGGGCATCGAGGCCTCCGGCGGCCGCAACCAGGCCGAGCCGCTGCTGTGGGAGGTCGACAGCGCGCGCACCTTCGACCTGGAGTTCTGCAAGCCGTACGTCACCCGGCGGGTCGGCGTCGAATACCACGACCAGACGGCCGGCGAGGGGCCGGCGCCCAGCCGTGACGAGGTCCGGTTCGTCGGGGCGCAGGTCGCCGCGCAGTGGCTGTCGGAACGCGGCCGCGAGTGGGTGGCCGGGCTGCTGCCGGGCCACCCGTATCTGCCCGGCGCCGTCGACCAGGAACTCCTGACCGCCGCGGAGGCGCTGCTGCGGCACTCCCTGCGCAGCCATGCCGATCTGCGGCGGGTCCTGCGCGACGGCTTCTGGGACCACGTCCAGGGGCAGTATTAGGGCCTGTCCTCACCTTCCGGTCTGTCCTCGCCTTCGGTCTGTCGTCGTCTTCCCGTCTGTCCCCACCTTCCCGTCTGCCCTCACCTTCCCGTCGTGCGCCCGTGAGGCAGACGGGGGCATGGAAACCGGCTCCGGTGCCAGGGCCCGCGGTCACGAAGCTCCCTGGCCGCCGCGGTCCGGGAGGCAGCAGGCAACGGGCCCGGCTCAGGCCCTCGCCAGCAGCTCCGTGAGGCGGTCGAAGAAGCCCTCCCAGCCCGCCTCCGCCTGGCGGTACTGCTCGGAGGTGAGATTGCCGCCGAGCTGGCGGAAGGCCATCTCCGTACGGTCGTCCAGGTCGGTCAGGGTGACCCGGACGATCTCCCCCTCGGTGCCGCTCGGGGCGGCCGCGTCCTTGAGGGTGAACTCCAGCCGCTCCGGGGCGGCGACCTCGCGGTAGACACCGGAGAACGGCAGCGCCCCGCCGTCCGGGGTGTGCATCACCAGGCTCCAGGCCCCGCCCGGCCGGACGTCCATCGTCATCCGGTCGACCGGCACCTCCAGCTCCCCGCCGAACCAGTACGCGAAGTGCTCGGGCGTCGTCCAGGCCTCGAAGACCAGCTCGCGGCGGGCGTCGAAGGCCCGGGTCAGCGCGATGCCGTGGGGGCCGTCCGCGGCGCCGGCCGGGGGAGTCGCCGGATTCTCGGTCATGATCGAGCCCTTCGTGCGTAGCCGGTGTCGGCCGGGCGCCGGTGAGGGCCCGCCCTCTTCGATGCTCGCCGAACGGCCCGGCGCTGTCCTGGCGACACCGCCCGCCCGGCCCATACGCCGCCCGGCGCCCGGTCCCCACGGGCGGCCGGCGCTCAGCCCACACCGCTCCAGAATCCGGCGAGGGCCTCGGCCGTCTTCTCCGGCCGTTCGGCATTGGGGGAGTGCTCGGCGCCCTCGATGACGGTGCGCCGGGCGGACAGCCGCTCGGCCATCGCATCCATCGACGGCACCGGCCAGGCGTAGTCGACCGCCCCGGAGACGACATGGGTGGCAAGCCCCGTACGGGCCAGCTCCGCCACCCGGTCGGGCTCCTCCAGCATCTGACGGCCGGTCGCTATCAGCTGCTCGGGGACGGTGTTCAGCCAACGACGGTGCAAGAACGCGCCGATCTCCGGCGGCGTCGCCGCGTCCGCCGCCTCCGGAGGATCCAGTTCGCGCATCATCCGCCAGACGCTCTCCATGCCGGCCGTGCCGAGCGCCTCGATCAGCATCCGCACCCGGGCCTGCTGGGACGGCTCGATGGCCGCGGGCCCGGAGCTGAGCACGGTGAGCGAACGGAACGGGGCCGCATCCAGCAGCACCGCGGCCCGGGTGACCAGCCCGCCCAGCGAGTGGCCCAGCAGATGGACCGGCCCGCCGTCCGGCTCCCGCAGGGCCCGTGCCTGGGCCAGTACATCGAGGGCCAACTCCCTTTGTGCATAAGCCCGTTCATCGCGCGGCCCGGGAGATTCGTGCTGCCCGCGCCCGTCCACCGCGACCGCCCGGAACCCGGCCGCGGCGAGCGGCGCGAGCAGGGCGATGAAGTCTTCCTTGCTGCCGGTGAATCCGGGCACCAGCAGGGCGGTCCCGATCGGCGCGGCATCCGGCCGGGCGTCCTGCACGGCGAAGTTGCCGCGCCCGGTGTCGAGTCGGTACGCACGGGCGCACGGGGGCAGTGTGAGGGTGGGCGGCCTGCTCATGAGGCGAGGTTATCCGGGCCTGGCGGCAAACGGGCGCCGGGACGCCGACGACCCGGCGCCCGCCAAGTGCGGGGCCGGGTCATCAAGCCGGGGATCCCGGTGGCTGCCGGGGAGAGGCTCAGCTCTCGGGCGTCGCCTCGGCGGTGGCCTTGGCGCGGGTGCGGCGGCGCACCGGCTTGGCCTCGGCGGCATCCGCCGCGGCCACGGAAGGCTTCGCGGCGGCGGCCTTGCGGGTCCGCTTCGGCTTGGCCGGGGCGTCCTCGGCGACGGCTGCGTCCGCCGTGGACTTCGCGGTGGCCGCGGTCTTGCGGGTGCGCTTGGGCTTGGCCGGTGCCTCCACGGAGGTCTCGGCCGTGTCCACGACGGCCTCGGCGGTCTTGGCGGGGGCCTTGCGGGTCCGCTTCGGCTTGGCCGGCGCCTCCACCACGGTGTCCGGGGCGTCGGTCACGGTTTCCGTCACCGCGGCCGGTGCCGTCGCCGCGGCGGCCTTGGTGGCGCTGCGGGTCCGGCGGCGCGGCGTGGCCGGCGCCTCGGCGGGACCGGTCACCTCGGTGACCGCAGCGGCCTGTGCCGCGGCGAGCGCGCTTGCGGCGGTCTCGACGGTCTGGAAGGTCGCGGTGTCCACCGGACGGGCGGGGCGGGTACGGCGGCGGCGCGGCTTGGCGGGCTCGGCCGGAGCCTCGGCCACCACGGCGGCCGCCTCGGTCACCTCGGCGGCGGCACCCGCGGTTACGGCGGCCGGGGCCGTCACGGCCGCTGCGCCCGTGGTCTGGCTGCCGCGGGTACGGCGGCGCCGACGCGGCTGACGCGGGCCGGCCTCCGCACCCTCGGTGCCCTCGGCGGCGGCCGGTGCCCCGGTCGCCGGTGCCCCGGTCGCCGGTGCCCCGGTCGCCGGTGCCCCGGCGGCGGACTCGTCCAGCGGCGTACCGCTACGGGTACGGCGGCGCTGCCGCGGGGTGCGGGTGCGCTGGGGACGCTCCTCCTCGACGACACCGCCCTTACGGGGGCCACGGCCGCGGCCGCCGGTCTCGCCGAGGTCCTCGACCTCTTCCGCGGCCAGCCCGGCCCGGGTGCGCTCGGCGCGCGGCAGCACGCCCTTGGTGCCCTGGGGGATGTTCAGCTGCGCGTAGAGATGCGCCGAGGTGGAGTAGGTCTCCTCCGGCTCGTCGAACGCGAGGTCCAGCGCCTTGTTGATCAGCTTCCAGCGCGGGATGTCGTCCCAGTCGACGAGGGTGACCGCGGTGCCCTTGGCGCCCGCCCGGCCCGTACGGCCGATGCGGTGCAGATAGGTCTTCTCGTCCTCGGGCGACTGGTAGTTGATGACATGCGTCACACCCTCGACGTCGATGCCGCGGGCGGCGACGTCGGTGCAGACCAGGACGTCGACCTTGCCGTTGCGGAAGGCGCGCAGGGCCTGCTCGCGGGCGCCCTGGCCGAGGTCACCGTGCACCGCGCCGGACGCGAAGCCGCGGTGTGCGAGCTGGTCGGCGATATCGGCGGCGGTCCGCTTCGTACGGCAGAACACCATTGCCAGGCCCCGGCCCTCGGCCTGCAGGATGCGGGCGACCATCTCCGGCTTGTCCATGGAGTGGGCCCGGAAGACGTGCTGGGTGGTGTTGCGGACGGTCTGGCCCTCGTCGTCCGGCGCGGTGGCGCGGATGTGCGTGGGCTGCGACATGTAACGGCGGGCCAGGGAGATGACCTGGCCGGGCATGGTCGCGGAGAACAGCATCGTCTGGCGCTTGGCCGGCAGCAGCTGGATGATCTTCTCGACGTCGGGCAGGAAGCCCAGGTCGAGCATCTCGTCGGCCTCGTCCAGCACCAGGCTTTTGACCTGGGAGAGGTTGAGCTTGCGCTGGCCGGCGAGGTCGAGCAGCCGGCCGGGCGTGCCGACGACGACGTCGACGCCCTTCTTCAGTGCCTCGACCTGCGGCTCGTAGGCACGGCCGCCGTAGATCGCCAGCACCCGGACATTGCGCACCTTGCCGGCCGTGAGGAGGTCATTGGTGACCTGCTGGCACAGCTCGCGGGTAGGCACCACGACCAGGGCCTGCGGCGCCTCGGTCAGCTGCTCGGGCTGCGCACGGCCGGCCTCGACATCGGCGGGGACCGTGACGCGCTCCAGGAGCGGCAGGCCGAAGCCCAGGGTCTTGCCCGTGCCGGTCTTGGCCTGGCCGATGACGTCGTTGCCGGAGAGGGCAACGGGGAGCGTCAGCTCCTGGATGGGAAAGGGGGAGATGATGCCGACGGCTTCCAGGGCCTCGGCCGTCTCGGGGAAAATCCCAAGGTCTCGAAATGTAGACAGAATCTTGCCTCTTCTGTGAGACGCGGCGTGAGGCGGCGAAGGGGGTCGTACCGCACCTTCGTACGGGTTCGTACGGGGCCGGCCTGCTAACAGCCGGTGGGGCGGGACCACTGCCAACGCTCAGGCACTCCTGCCGCGAGCGGTGTCCCTCCTGCTGTGCGTATGTCTGCTACGCGCCGCAAAAGAGGGCGGTCGGTTTGGAGCCGATCGGGCCACCGACCGGGCATCCGCTTCGTGGAACGACCCACCGATACTCGGCAGGTCCAAATACCACTGTACCCCGGATATGGCTCGCCCATCCGAAGGCTTGTATGAGTGAGGAATACATCACGGGCGCACGGCACCCGGGCAGCTGGTCCCGTCGCCGTTCGTACGGGTGAACGAGAGTGGCTGACCAGGGCCTTCCCCGAGCGGCCGAGCGGGCTATTGTGCCGGTCATGGGAACGCCTGACAACGCCGCGGCTGACGCGCAACAACACACCGGGATCGCCGCCCAGAACTGGGCGCAGGCATCCGCCGACCCGCAGTACCGGGCCGCCGTGATCGATCTGCTCGGCGCCCTCGCCTACGGCGAGCTGTCCGCCTTCGAGCGCCTGGCGGAGGACGCCAAGCTCGCGCCGACGATGGACGACAAGGCCGAACTGGCCAAGATGGCCTCGGCCGAGTTCCACCACTTCGAGCGGCTGCGGGAGCGGCTCGCGCAGATCGAGGCGGAGCCGAACGAGGCGATGGAGCCGTTTGCCGCCGCGCTGGACGAGTTCCACCGCCAGACCGCGCCGTCGGACTGGCTGGAGGGCCTGGTCAAGGCCTATGTCGGCGACTCGATCGCCAGTGACTTCTACCGTGAGGTCGCAGCCCGGCTGGACACCGACACCCGTGGTCTGGTGCTGGCCGTGCTGGACGACACCGGGCATGCGTCGTTCGCCGTGGAGAAGGTGCGCGCGGCCATCGAGGCCGAGCCGCGGGTCGGCGGGCGCCTCGCCCTGTGGGCGCGCCGGCTGATGGGTGAGGCGCTCTCGCAGGCGCAGCGGGTCGTCGCGGACCGCGATGCGCTCTCCACGATGCTGGTGGGCGGCGTGGCCGACGGCTTCGACCTGGCCGAGGTGGGCCGGATGTTCTCGCGGATCACCGAGGCGCACACCAAGCGGATGGCGGCGCTGGGTCTGGCGGCCTGACGTACGACGGGCGTGCCGGGCGGTTCAGGCCGTCCGGTGCCCCTTCAACGGCGCGGCCGGCCCCCGAAGACGCGGGCGCGGCGGGCGCGCCAGGACCGACAGCAGCGCCGCCCCCACGGCGATCGCGGCCACCATCACCTGGACGGGATAGCCGGGGCCCAGGATGGAGCGGGTCAGCAGCGCGCCGAGCAGCGCGGCGACCGGGCCCGTCGCGAGCGTGAGGGTGCGCGCGGGGAAACGGTCGGGCAGCCAACGCGTGGCGGACAGGGCGATGGCGAAGCCGATGAGCACGGCGCCGAGCGCTTCCCAGATCATGCTGTTCCCTCCCGTGTGACGATGCCGATCCGCTGAACAAATCGGTCGTAGGCGGTCGTACCCAAGGGGCACCGGCAGCAACCCTCCCGGCGCAGGTCCCCTGCCCGATCAGCCCAGCCGGACCGACTCGAACGGCCTGATCTGCGGAAATGCGGCGACCGGGGCGTGGATCGGGCGGAAGAAAACGGGCGGCCGGCGCAGGCAACCGGCGCGAAAAGGGCGGCGGTCCGGAGTGTATGCCTCCGGGCCGCCGCCCTTGTCACCTGTGGGCGCCGCATCCGGCGCCCTTCGCTCAGAGCGCGCCGAAACCGACCTTGCGGGCGGTCGGCTCGCCGAGCTCCACATAGGCCAGCCGGTCCGCCGGGACCAGGACCTTGCGACCGTGGTCGTCCACCAGGCTGAGCAGCTGTGACTTGCCGGCCAGTGCGTCGGACACCGCGCTCTCGACCTCTTCCGCGGACTGCCCGCTCTCAAGAACGATCTCGCGGGGTGCGTGCTGCACGCCGATCTTGACCTCCACGGCTTTTGTCCCTCCGACGGTCCGGGGTCCCCCGGCGTCGGCCGGGGGAGGATGCGCGGCGATCCGCGCCGTACGCAGCACACATTAGCCCGGTACGGGGATGCGCAGGACGCCGTGGGCCACGCCCGCAGCGAACAAGGTCAGTGCGTGTCGCTGCCGTGCAGGGGGAAGCCGGCGATGCCCTTCCAGGTGAGCGAGGTCAGCAGCTGCACCGCGGTGTCCCGCGGGACCTTGCTCCCCGAGGACAGCCAGTAGCGCGCCACCACCTGGGAGACGCCGCCCAGGCCCACCGCGAGCAGCATGGACTCGTCCCGCGACAGCCCGGTGTCCTCGGCGATCACCGCGCTTATCGCCTCGGCGCACTCCAGCGACACCTTGTCCACCCGCTCGCGGACCGCGGGCTCATTGGTGAGGTCCGACTCGAACACCAGCCGGAAGGCGCCGCCCGGGTCCTCCACGTACGCGAAGTAGGCGTCCATCGTCGCCGCGACCCGCTGCTTGTTGTCGGACGTCGACGCCAGCGCCGCACGGACCGAGTGCAGCAGGGCCTCGCAGTGCTGGTCGAGCAGGGCGAGGTAGAGGTCCAGCTTGCCCGGGAAGTGCTGGTAGAGCACGGGCTTGCTGACGCCCGCCCGCTCGGCGATGTCGTCCATCGCGGCCGCGTGGTAGCCCTGTGCGACAAAGACTTCCTGGGCAGCGCCCAGAAGCTGGTTGCGCCGGGCTCGGCGTGGCAGGCGAGTGCCCCGCGGGCGCGCCGCCTCGGTCTGCTCGATGGCGCTCACGCTGCCTCCCAGAAGTTGTTCCGTACGCGGCCCGTACAAGATGGTGCACCGCGCCCGCCATCGTACTTTTGGGTAACCCGGCTGTGCGCGGTCCGGGCCGAGAAATTCTGCCCGGCCCCCTTGTCGGAAGCCGACATAACGTCCCAGGTCATCGGTATTCGTCTTCGTTGAGCTCCACGACGCGGGCCTGTTCGGCGAGATCTGCCTCGTTCGCCTCGTTCGCCTCGTCCGGGTCGAGGTCGGCCAGCGGCTCGTTGCGACGGGGTGCGAGATCGGCGTACTGCTCGGCGGCGTCCGCTTCGGGTGCTTCGGCGTCGAATTCGGCGGCGTCGCTCTCGTCCTCGAAAGTCTCCGGGTCTGTCGGGTCGACGCGCATGGTGGCTCCCTTTCTTGCGTGCTCGTTCGTCGGCTGGTGCCTGGCGTGAAAGCAGGGGCCGGGGCGGCTGCCCTCGACTACGAGCGTAGGAGAGTGGCCGCGGCAGCGCGATGCGGTGTGTGACCGCGGACACACGATCGGGGGTGTGATCGTCTCGTAACATCGTCCCCATGTCTTCGACCGAGTCGCCGGACACCGCGACCGCCGCCTTCCCGGTGCCGCCGGCCGGCCCCGGCCGGCGCGGCGGGGCGGAGGCGGTGCGCACCGTGACCCTGCCGGGCCTGACGCTGAACGTACGGGCACCGGTCGGGCAGCCGGCACGGCCGGACGCCGCACCGGACGGCGCCGGAGGCGGCGGCACCGGACGCGACCGCGAGCCCGCGCTCTACGTCCACGGCCTCGGCGGCTCCTCGCAGAACTGGTCCGACCTGATGCCGCTGCTCGCCGGCCGGGTGGACGGCGAGGCGATCGACCTGCCCGGCTTCGGGCAGTCCCCGCCGCCCGACGACGGCAATTACTCCGTCTCGGCGCAGGCCCGCGCGGTCATCCGCCACCTCGACGCGGCCGGGCGCGGCCCCGTCCATCTCATCGGCAACTCCATGGGCGGCGCCGCCTCGACCCGGGTGGCGGCGGTGCGCCCCGATCTCGTCCGCACCCTGACCCTGATCTCCCCGGCGCTGCCCGAGCTGCGCCCACAGCTGACGGCGGTGCCCACGGCGCTGCTCGCCGTCCCCGGTATTGCCGGCCTCTTCGGGCGGCTCACCCATGACTGGACGCCCGAGCGCCGTACCCGCGAGGTGCTGGCGCTCTGTTACGGCGACCCCGGCCGGGTCAGCCCGGAAGGGTTCAACGCCGCCGTCGACGAATATGCGCGACGGCTCGAACTCCCCTATTTCTGGGAAGTGATGGAGCGCTCGGCACGCGGGCTGGTGAACGCCTACACGCTGGGCGGACAGCATAATTTGTGGCGTCAGGCAGAGAGAGTGCTCGCCCCCACCCTTCTCGTCTACGGTGGGCGCGACCGCCTGGTCTCCTTCCGGATGGCGCGGCGGGCGGCCGCGGCGTTCCGCGGTTCGCGACTGCTGACGCTCCCGGAGGCCGGGCATGTGGCGATGATGGAGTATCCGGAAACAGTGGCGCGGGCCATCCGCGAGCTGCTCGACAGTGAAGTGACCGATGTGACCGCTGATGCGGGCAGGAGCTGACACGCCCCGTGGGACGCCATAGCCGCCGAGGCCGGCCGGAGACCGCTGCGGACAGTACGGAGACCGCCGGTCCGCCCGGCAACAGCCCCTCGGGGGGCGGTACCTCCGGAGCGGGGCCCGGCCCGGGGCGCCGCAGACGCGAGCCGTTCGAGGGCGACGCGGTGCGCGGCGGGCATCCCGAACAGCGTGAACCGGGCGGTGGCTGGGGCGCGTTCCCCGGTGCGCCGACGTCCGCGGTGGCGTCCGGCCGGGGCGCGCCGAGGATCCCCCGGCCGCGCACGGAGGCGCCCGGCGCACCGCCGGTCGCGACGCCGGGCCGCGGTCCGGGCCCGCGGCGCGACTATGTGGATGCCTTCGACGGCGGGTCGTTCACCAACGCTCCGGGTGCCGCGGACGCCGCGGACGACGATGTGTTCCGGGCCGGTGCGCCCCGGACGGCGGGCCCCGCGGCCGGTCCGTACGGGCCCGGCGCGGACGGGGTGCCCCCGGGCGGCCGGTTCACCGGGCGCTCGGTGGTCTTCGACCGGCACGAGGCCGACGGGCCGGACCGGGCGGCATCCGGCGCGGACGGCGCCGGGCCGGGCGGTCCGGCGGACCCGGACGGGGCCGGCGGATCCGCGGAGGAGTCGCGGCACGGCAGCAAGAAGGGCGGCAAGGGCCGGACGTTCACCGGCGCGGCGGCCGCGGCGGTGACCACCGTGCTCGCCGTGGTCATCGCGGGCCAGGTCGCCGAACAGCACAAGAGCGACGGTGACCCGCAGACGCGCAGCGGCAACGACCGTACCGACGGAGCCGGTGACGAGGCCTCCAGGTCACACGCCAGGCCCACCCAGGACGCCAAGCCCGCCAGTTATGAAGAGCAGATGACACAGGTCTTCCCGCTGGACGCGCACATGACGGCCAGCGGCCGCTTCAAGCCCGTCGGCGGCGACGCCAAGGCGCCCGGACACGGCAAGGTGCTGCGCTACCGCGTCGATGTCGAGGAGGGGCTGCCGCTGGACGGCACGCTGTTCGCCGAGGCGGTGCACAAGACCCTCAACGACGAGCGGAGTTGGGCACACGGCGGGCAGCGGACCTTCCAGCGGGTGGGGTCCGGCCAAGCCGATTTCGTGATCACGCTGGCCAGTCCGGGGACCACCGCGACGTGGTGTGCCAAGTCCGGTCTCGACACCGGCGAGGAGAATGTCTCGTGTGACTCGGCGGCGACCGACCGGGTCATGATCAATGCGTACCGCTGGGCGCAGGGCGCGCAGACCTACGGCCACGACAAGATGTACGCCTACCGCCAGATGCTGATCAACCACGAGGTCGGCCACCGCCTCGGGCACAACCACGAGATCTGCTCCCGGCAGGGGGCCCTGGCCCCGGTGATGATGCAGCAGACCAAGTTCCTGACGACCGACGGGGTGACCTGCCGGCCCAACTCCTGGCCGTTCCCCACCCAGCGGTGACCGGACCGGGCGCCCGGCGCGGCGAGCACCCGGCCGGGGACGGGGTGTCTCTCATGGTGCGGCGCCCTGCCGGGAGGCGGATCTTCGTTCAGCGGGCGCTTCGGACCATGGCATAGCAGTCACATAGCGCATCGAAACGCCCTCAGGGGTGGAAAGTTACGTGCTTTCACCCCTTCCGGTGGCGCGATGGACAACCGTCCATCGGGCCACCGGCCCTTTGCATACCTTCTTCCCGCAGGTGGCGGCCGTGCCGCCGGCACGCCAGCGACGCCGATATGGGAGGACGGGGGTGCACCCGTGCGTATTGGACTGCTCACCGAAGGTGGCTATCCGTATGCGGCCGGTGAGTCGCACGCGTGGTGCGACCGGCTCGTGCGCGGACTCACCGGCCATGACTTCGAGGTCTACGCCCTGAGCACCGACCCCCGTCAGGAAGCGTGCACCCGGCCCCGGCTTCCGCAGCACGTACGGCTGGTGTGCAGCGCCCCCCTGTGGGGCGACTTCCCCGCCGGGCGCGGACGGCGGGGCGAGGAGCACAAGGGGCGCACCCCCGGACGCCGCGAACGGCGCCGCTTCGCCGAGCGCTTCGGCGATCTCGTGACCGCCTTCGCCACCGCGCCTCCCGGTGGCGGGCCGGCCACGGGCGCGGCGCACGGGGGCGCGCCGGCAAAGGACCCGCCGGCCGTCCCGGACGGTGCCCGCGGACCCGTCGCGGCCGGCCAGGCGGACCGTTTCGCCGCCGGGCTCTACGGGCTCGCCGAACTCGCCCGGGACCGCGGCGGACTGACCGCACTGCTGCGCTCCGAGGACGCCGTACGCATCCTGGAATCCGCCTGCCACGGCCGCCGCGCCCTGCCCGCCGCCCAGGGCGCACAGGTCGACGATCTGCTGGCCGTCACCGCCCGGCTCGCCCTCGCGCTCCGGCCGCTGTCCCTGGACTGGTACGGGGGACGGGAGGGGCCCGGACTCGGCGGTGTGGACCTCTGCCACGCCACCTCGGGAGGCGCGGCCGCCCTCCCCGGACTGCTGGCCAAATGCTTCTTCGGCACCCCGCTGTTGGTCACCGAGTACGGCGGCGTACGGCTGCGCGAGCACTGTCTCGCGCGCGCCGCCTCGCCGTTGAGTGCGCCGGTGCGCGCGCTGCTCGCCGCTTTCCAGGGCGCGCTGGCCGCCGAGACCTATACCCAGGCCGCGCTGATCACCCCCGGCAACACCCACGCCCGGCGCTGGCAGGAACACTGCGGTGCCGACCGGGCCCGGCTGCGCACGGTCCACCCGGGGATGGACGCCGCGCCCTTCGCCGCGGTCGCGGACGCCGCGGCGGACGACTCCAAGACGCTGGTGTGGGTCGGCAACGTCGAACCGGCCAAGGATCTGTTCGCGCTGCTGCACGCCTTCGCCGAGGTCCGCAAGGCCGAGCCGGAGGCCACCCTGCGGATCATCGGCGGGGTCGGCCGCGATCCGCAGGCGCCCGGATATCTCGCGCACTGCCGGGCGCTGGCCGCCCAGCTCTTCCCCGACGAGGCGGCCGACGCCCGCACCGTCGGCGAGAGTCCGGTCAGCTTCGAGGAGATCGGCAGCCCCGATGTGCCGGCCCTGGAGGACGCCTATGCCTCCGGAGCGGTGGTGGTGCTCTCCAGCGTCATCGAGGGCTTTCCGCGCTCCCTGGTGGAGGCGATGTTCTGCGGCCGCGCCACGGTCTCGACCGACGTCGGCGCGGTCTGTGAAGTCATCGGCGGCACCGGCCTGGTCGTCCCGCCGCGCAACCCCCGCGCCCTCGCCGCGGCCTGCACCGCGCTGCTCGGCGACCCGGACCGCAGGGCCCGGCTGGGCGCGGCGGCTCGGGCGCGGGCGCTGGAGCTGTTCACCGTCGAGCAGAACGTCGCGGCATTTCGTGGCATCTACCTGGAGCTGATCTCGCACGCCCCGGCCCGCCCGGTCGCCTGCCGCGGGCGGGACGGCCAGGGCGTCCCGCAGCCCTTCGCCCGCCCCGCCGAGTCCCATGTCCCCGGCCGCTGGGCCGCGACCGGCGCCGCCACCCGGACCGCCGTGCCCGCCGCCCGTACGCCGAGTTGGGCCGTCCCAGAGGGGGAGCGGGCTGCCGGGCCGCCGGTCCCGGGCGACGGAGCCCCCGAGCCCGGGGGAGCGCCCGGCATCCGAGGCGTGGGACAGCCGGTGAGATGGGCAGGGGCCGGCGACCAGCCGGGCGCGACCGGAGTGAAGGAGAGAGAGTAATGGTGAGGGCTGTGCTCGATGTGATGTGTGCCATGGGCGTGGTGGGTGTGGCGCTGGTGACGGGGATGGCGGATGTGGCGCACGGCGGCAGCCGGGACGTTCTCCGCCGCCGCCCCCTCCCCGGCAGCCCGGCGTACGCAAAGCGCCGCACCGCCCCCGGTGGCCACGGCCGCCCGGCCCGGCGGCGCCTGCCCTGCCCCGGCCCCGGCCGGGGCGGCTGCGCCCCGGCCCGGGGGAGAGGGGACGGGCGATGACCGCGCCCGACGGCGGCGCCACTCGCGCCGTACCGGCCAGGGAGGACGGGCGCGCCCGGACCGTACCGCCCCGCAAGGAGGCCGCCGCCCGGCCCGTGCGCCGCGGCCCCGCCGACCCCGTACGGAATCTGATGCACCGTCATCAGGAGCTGTGCGCACACGCCGTCGACGCGCTGGAGATCGCCGCCGGCCTGGAGGCGCACGGTGTCACCGACCGTACGGCCGCACGGTTCCGGCACCGGGACGTCTTCTCGCTGGCCGAGGAGCTCTACGCCCGGGTGCCGCGCGCCGAACCGGAGGCCTCCCCGGCGGCGGTGCCCGAGCCTCCGTCCGCGCCCGTTCCCGCCCGGGGCTCTTGGCGCGTGTGTGCGGCGCTGCAGCTGCTGCCCGGCGCCGTCTGCGTCGCGACGGTCACCGCCCTCGCCTCGGCCGATGCGGCAACTCCCGCCGAACGCACCGCCGTTGGTGCCACAGGCGGGGTGCTGCTCGCCCTCGCCGTCCGGCTGGGCGTCCGGTCCGGGCCGCTGCGGCTGCGCCACCGGGGCGCCGGACCGCGGACCGCCGGACTGTGGGTCTGCTGGACGGCCGGGTACGCGGTGTACGGCGACTGGCTGCTCGGACAGCTGCTGGCCGGTGGCCCCGATCTGCCGTCCGCCGATCCCCGGGCCGCCGTCGCCACCGCCGTGGCACTGGCCTTCGCCCTCGCCCCCGCGGCGGGCTGCGCCCGCTGGTTCGCGGTGCGCGGGCGGCGCGGCCTGGCCGCCAGCCGCGGCCTCGGAGAACTCGCCGCCCGGGTCCGGCCGTTACTGCTCGCCGCCACCCTGCTCTTCCTGGGCGCACTGGTGGCGCTGCTGCTCGGCGCGGGCGCCGTCTTCGGCGGCGGTGACACGAGGGCGCCGGCCGCGGCGGCGGCGCTGGGGGTGCTGCTCTTCCTCGCCCGGCTGCTGGCGGTGCACGGCTTCCCCGGGGCGGCCGCGACGGGCCTGGCCGCGGCCGCCGCCCTGGAAGCCCTCGCCCTGTCCCTGGTGCTGATCGCCCGGCTGCCCGGTCTGCGCCTGCTCGACAGCCCCGTCGAGGCGCTGGCCGCAGCCGGGGGACCGGCCGCCGTACCCGCCGTGGCCTGCACGGCCGCCGCGGCCGGCCTGCTGGTGTACGGCCTGCGGGCGCTGACCGGTGCCTGTGCGCACCGGCCGGCCCTCTCCGGCCCGGCGGAGGCGCACCGGCCGTGACCCTTTGGACGACCCCTGGCCCCCGGCTCCCCGGCCCCCGACTCCCCGGCCCCCCACACGGGCACCGCCACCAGGCACCGCCCCCGCAGCGGCACCCCGAAACGGCCGCTGCGGCCCGTTCCCCGCGGACCTCACCCCCCACATGGCCCGCGCCCCCGCGGCGGAAGCCGACGCCGCGGCCAAAGCCGACGTACTTCCCTCGATCCGCCTTAGGAGCACGACACATGAACGTCCAGCCGACCACATGCCACGCGAACCGGGGGGTCGCACGATGAGGGTGCTGCTCATCGGCGCCAACGGCTACCTGGGCCGTTATGTCGCCGACCGCCTGCTCGCCGACCCCGCCGTCCAGCTCACCGCCCTCGGGCGGGGGGACGACGCCGACGTCCGCTTCGACCTGGCCACCGGCAGTCCCGGGGCGCTGACCCGCTTCCTCGACGCGGTCCACCCCGGTGTCGTCGTCAACTGCGCGGGCGCCACTCGCGGCGGTGCCCGCGAGCTGACCCGGCACAACACCGTCGCGGTCGCCACCATCTGCGAATCGCTGCGGCGCAGCAGCTGCGGCGCGCGCCTCGTCCACCTGGGCTGCGCGTCCGAGTACGGGCCCTCCCAGCCCGGCTCCTCCACCGCCGAGGACGCGGTGCCGCGCCCCGGAGGGCCGTACGGCGTGAGCAAACTCGCCGCCACCGAACTGGTCCTGGGCTCCGGGCTCGACGCCGTCGTGCTGCGGATCTTCTCGCCGGTCGGCCCCGGCACCCCGGCCGGATCACCGCTGGGCCGGCTCGCCGAGGCGATGCGCCGCGCCATGCAGTCCGGCGAGAACGAACTCAAGCTCGGCGGGCTCGGCGTACAGCGGGACTTCGTCGATGTCCGCGATGTCGCGCGGGCGGTGCACGCCGCCTCGCTGTCCGCCGCCCAGGGCGTCGTCAACATCGGCACCGGCCGCGCCGTCCGGCTGCGCGAGGCCGCGTCCGTGCTCGCCCGGGTCGCCGGTTTCGGCGGTGCGCTCCATGAACTCGAATCCCCGCCGGCCCGGCTGGTCATCCCCGGTCCGTCCCCCGAGCACCCGGTCGGCTCGCCGCCCGCCACCTACCCGTATCCGGACGGCTGTGGCACCTGGCAGCAGGCGGACGTCCGCACCGCCCGCGACCGGCTGGGCTGGCGCCCGCGGATCGGACTGGAGGAGTCCCTGGCCGACATCTGGATGGAGGCCGCATGCCGCATCTGACCGGCGCCGCCGGTACCGCCCACGCCCCGAACGGGGCGACGCCGCGCGGGAGCGGTGTGCCGGGCGCCCGCCCCGGCCCGCACCGCCCGCCGGCTGCCGCCCGGATATGTGAGACCGATGTCCGCATGCCGGGACGCCGGGACAGGGGGCGCCTCGTGCGCAGGGTGCCGCGGGCCCGTCTCGACGAGGCGCTGCGGGGCGACCGCCGGTCCGGCACGGGCACGGTTCACGTCACCGTTCACGTCACCGACCGCCGGGCCGCCCGGACGGCCGGAGCCATCGGCGGCGCCCGGGAAGCGCTGCCCGGCTGCTGGGACACATTCGTCTCGCGCATCGGAACGGGTGTCTCGGAATGAAGAAGGGCGTGGCAGTGTTACGGGGAGAGCAAGCTCCCCCACTCTCGGCTCCGCTCGGGCGGGGGGAACCCCATCTAGACCGACCAACGGAGTCCCCGTGTCGCTGCCACCCCTGGTCGAGCCCGCTTCCGAGCTCACCGTCGATGAGGTCCGCAGGTACTCCCGCCACCTGATCATCCCCGATGTCGGGATGGACGGGCAGAAGCGGCTGAAGAACGCCAAGGTGCTGTGTGTCGGCGCCGGTGGCCTGGGCTCGCCCGCGCTGATGTATCTGGCCGCGGCCGGCGTCGGGACGCTCGGCATCGTGGAGTTCGACGAGGTCGACGAGTCGAACCTGCAGCGCCAGATCATCCACAGCCAGGCGGACATCGGCCGCTCCAAGGCCGCGTCCGCCAAGGACACGGTCCTGGGCATCAACCCGTACGTCACCGTCAACCTGTACGAAGAGCGCCTGGACTCCACGAACGTCATGGAGCTCTTCGCGCAGTACGACCTGATCGTCGACGGCACGGACAACTTCGCCACCCGCTACCTGGTCAACGACGCCTGCGTGCTGCTGAACAAGCCGTACGTCTGGGGCTCGATCTACCGCTTCGACGGCCAGGCTTCGGTGTTCTGGAGCGAGCACGGCCCCTGCTACCGCTGCCTGTACCCCGAGCCCCCGCCGCCCGGCATGGTGCCCTCCTGCGCCGAGGGCGGCGTCCTCGGTGTGCTGTGCGCCTCCATCGGCTCCATCCAGGTCAACGAGGCCATCAAGCTGCTCGCCGGCATCGGCGACCCGCTCGTCGGCCGGCTGGTGATCTATGACGCGCTGGAGATGACCTACCGTCAGGTCAAGGTCCGCAAGGACCCGGACTGCGCGGTCTGCGGCGAGAACCCGACCGTCACCGAACTCATCGACTACGAGGCCTTCTGCGGCGCCGTGTCCGAGGAGGCCCAGGAGGCGGCGGCCGGCTCGACGATCACTCCCCGGCAGCTCAAGGAGTGGATCGACGGCGACGAGAAGATCGAGATCATCGACGTCCGCGAGCCGAACGAGTTCGAGATCGTCTCGATCCCCGGCGCCAAGCTCATCCCGAAGAACGAGTTCCTGATGGGCACCGCCCTCCAGGACCTCCCGCAGGACCGGAAGATCGTCCTGCACTGCAAGACGGGCGTCCGCTCCGCCGAGGTCCTGGCCGTACTGAAGTCCGCGGGCTTCGCCGACGCGGTACACGTCGGCGGCGGCGTCATCGGCTGGGTCAACACCGTCGAGCCGGAGAAGCCGGTCTACTAGGTCTCTTCCCGCCCTCCGCCCGCGGTGCCCTGCGAAGGGCTCCGCGGCGCAGCGCAAAGGCGCCGGTCCGTTCACCAC
>NZ_JBSHBP010000021.1:0-26945 GCF_053612065.1 Streptomyces sp. NPDC054765
TCCCGGCAGGGCGGCTCCGCCGCCGTCCCCGCCCGCCGTATCTCCTGGGGCCGGCCGTATGCGGCGCCCCGCGGTACGCCGTCGGGCGCCGCTTCCTGGGGTGGGGTGCCGCCGCAGCGTGACGAGCGGGGCGGGGCCGAGGCCCCGGCCGCAGAGGCGCCCGGTGCGTCCTCGCCCGCCGCGCGGTCCGAGGGTCCGTCCGACGGGACGGTCGCCATCCGGGCCGTGAATCCGGCCGCGCGCCGCGGGGGGAAGCCCGGTGACCAGGGCACCACCGCGATCCGTGCGGTACGGCCGGACGCCGGCAAGCCCGCCAAGGGCGGCGAGACGATGGCGATCCGCGTCGCGGGCGGCGGCCGCAACCCGTCCGCCGCGCCCGGTGGCAGCACCCCGCAGTCGCTGCCGTCGGTCGGCGACCGGCAGCCGGACCGCCCGGCGCCGCAGAACCGGGTGCCGCAGCCGGGCCCGGTGCCCCCGCAGCAGGCCCGGCACCAGCCCCCGCAGCACCAGCCCCCGCAGCAACAGCCCGCGCAGAACCAGGCCCCCCGGCAGCAGGCCCCGCAGGGTCCCGCGCAGGGCCCCGCCCCGCAGGGCCCGGCGCAGCAGCTTCCCGGCCGGCAGGCGGCCGCGCCCTCGGCCCGCTTCCCGTCGCAGGGCGGTGCCGCACCGGCCGGGTCCGGCGCGCAGAGCACCGACGCCGACGGTGTCATCCCCTGGAAGCCGCCGGCCCCCGCTGACCCCTTCTTCGCCGCCGCCCAGGCAGCGCAGGGCCACCCGGCGGGCCTCGGCCGCAGGCTGGCGGCCCGGCTGATCGACACGCTGGTGCTGGGCGCGCTCACCGCCGCGGTCGCCGTTCCCCTGTGGAGCACCGTCACGGACCACATCGACGCCAAGGTCGAGGCGGCCAAGCAGTCCGGCCGCCAGGTGACGGTCTATCTGATCGACGGCACCACCCTTCCGGTCTTCGCCACGATCCTGGCCGTCCTGCTGATCGGCGGTGCGCTCTACGAGGCGTTGCCGACCCTCAAGTGGGGCCGCACCCTGGGCAAGAAACTGTGTGGCGTACGGGTCCTCGACATCGAGGGCCATGACACCCCGGCCCTCGGCGCCGCGCTCAAGCGCTGGTTCGTCTACAGCGTGCTCGGCGTGCTCGTCGTCGGCGTGCTGAACGTCATCTGGTGTGTGTTCGACAAGCCGTGGCGCCAGTGCTGGCACGACAAGGTGGCGCGGACGTTCGTCGCCTCCGGCTGAGGCGGGCGGGCGGATCCGCCCGCCGGACCCGCCGCGGTGGCCGGACCCGCCGCGGCACACCGCGGTCCCGGCCGGGCGGCCCCCGTCCCCCGTCCCCCGAACGGACTTCGCCGGATGCGGCGGGCCGTGACAAGGGGTCGACTCGGGCCATGAGTACCGACCAGCCCGGCCCCGGTGAGCCGCCGGAGAACGACCCGTTCCTGAAGAAGCCGCAGGAGCCCCCGGCGGCCGGCGCTCCCCGCAACAGCTCTCCACGCGAGAACGGCGCCCCGCGCAACCACGCCCCGCGCGGCAACGGCACGGGCGCAGGCGGCACCGGCGGAGGCGGCACGGGCGGAGGCGGCACGGGCGGAGGCGGCTGGGACGCCGGTGAAGGCGGTACGCCGCCCCCGGGAGGTCCGCCGCCCGGAGGTACCCCGCCGCCCTCCGCGGGCGGCCCTTACGGCAGCGGCCCGTATGCCGGCGATCCCTATGGCGGGCAGACCGGGCCGGCCGACCCGCTGGCCGGGATGCCGCCGCTGGCGAACCGCGGCCGCCGGCTCGTGGCGCGCATCATCGACGCGATCATCATCGGGGTGCCGGTGTCCGTGATCATGTCGCTGATCGTCGGCGGGGTGGACTACTTCAGTACCGACAGCGTGGAGGCCGGCCGGCAGTCGACGGTATCGGGCGTCACCCTGCTGGCGTATCTCATCTACGAGGGGCTGATGCTGTCCAGCCGGGGCCAGACCCTCGGCAAGATGGCGATGAAGATCCGGGTGGCGATGCTCTCGAACGGCTCGATCCCGACCAACCAGGCGGGCTGGACCCGGGCCGCGGTCTATACGCTGCCGGAGCTCGTGCCGTGCTGCGGCTTCATCTTCTGGCTGGTCAACGTCCTGTGGTGTACCTGGGACAAGCCGTATCACCACTGTCTGCACGACAAGGCGGCGAAGACCGTGGTGGTGTCCACCCAGACGGGCGGTGCCCGCTCAGCGTGAGTGCTCGCCGACCCGGGTGTCCGCGGCGGCGGCCGGGCCGGTGAGGCTTCCCCAGCGGGCGCGGGGAGCTCCTGCCACCGGCCGGAGGCGCTCGGGCGGTGTCGGTACGGCCTTCAGCGGGGCGGGCGCGGCGGGCGACTCGGCCCGCAGGAAATGCCGGCGGACCACCCGCGGCACCCCGGGCATCGGGACCGTCATGGCGACCAGCAGCCCGAGCCCGAGCCCGGCGATGGCGATGACCGCGACCCCGACCCCGGTCTGCGTCTGTGAGAGCAGCAGCATCGCGAGGGTGGAGAGGAAGACGGTGGCCGAACCGTAGGCGAGCTGTGCGGCAGTCGGACGAGGCATGGCGGAATCCGTCCTCGGAGGGTCGGCAGGGGGCGTCGGTCACGGGCGCGCCGGCAAACGAGCCTACGGCCCTTACTGCCCGGACGGAACGCCAAGTAAGCGTGACCTAACCCACGGTTCCGGTGCACAGGGGGCGCACGAAGCGGTCGTGTGTGCGGCTGCCCGGCGCCGTCATAGCTGTTGGGGGCGGGGGCGCATGCCCGGCGGGCATATACACCGGGCCGCTGCCCCCGTGCGATGACGCCCAGGCGGGGCTGCCGCGCGGTGTCCGATAGCCGTAACTCGCGGACCGGGTAACGTACTTTGCTGACGTGCCCAAGTCAAGACCTGTCTTTTCCCCCGTACTTCCGGTCGAATGCCCTCGAACAGTGACCGGTTCGAAGGGGAGGACAGCGCCAAGTGAGAGACAACAGAACGGTGTTCAGATCGGCCGCCCTGGCCACGGCAATCGCCGCGATCGGGGCGGCCGCTTTGTCTTCGGGGGTGGCCGCGGCCGACGCGCAGGGACCGTCGCCCGTGGCCAGGCGCCATGACCCGGCCCCCGAGCGGACCGTGGACCACGACCTCAAGGGGCCGTTCAGCGACCGGCAGGCGGCCGAGCGCAAGGAAGCGCTCCAGCAGGTCATCTCCGGCGACGCCAAGGCGACCGTGCGGGGCGGTTCCAAGGTCGTCAAGCTCGGCAAGAGCAAGTACGTCGAGCTGGCCCGGCAGAAGACCGACAAGATCTTCACGATCCTGGTGGACTTCGGCGACAAGGTCGACAACACCACGATGTACGACCCGGACGGCGACGGCCCCAAGCCGCCGGTCAAGAAGTACGGCGGCGACCCCGGTCCGCTGCACAACCGGATAGCCCAGCCGGACCGTGCCAAGGACAACAGCACGGCCTGGCAGAAGGACTTCAACCAGAAGCACTTCCAGGACCTGTACTTCTCGCACGACAAGAAGAAGCAGTCGCTGGCGAAGTATTACGAGAAGCAGTCCTCCGGCCGCTACTCGGTCAACGGCGAGGTCTCCGACTGGGTCAAGGTCGACTGGAACGAGGCGCGCTACGGCTCCAACTACTGCGGCCAGACCAACTGCGCCAGCGCCTGGGACCTGATCCGCGACGGCGTCAACCAGTGGGCCAAGGACCAGAAGGCCAAGGGCCGCACCGACGCCCAGATCAAGGCCGACCTGTCCCAGTACGACCAGTGGGACCGCTACGACCACGACGGCGACGGCAACTTCAACGAGCCCGACGGCTACATCGACCACTTCCAGATCGTGCACGCCGGCGAGGACGAGTCCGCGGGCGGCGGTGTCCAGAAGACCAACGCCATCTGGGCGCACCGCTGGTACGCGTACGGCACCGACGCCGGCAAGACCGGCCCCGGCACCAACAAGGCGGGCGGCACCCAGATCGGCGACACCGGGATCTGGGTCGGCGACTACACCATGCAGCCGGAGAACGGCGGACTCGGCGTCTTCGCCCATGAGTACGGCCACGACCTGGGCCTGCCGGACGAGTACGACACCTCCGGCACCGGCGAGTCCTCCGTGGACTTCTGGTCACTGATGTCGGGCGGCTCCTGGCTCGGTACCGGCAAGGACAACATCGGCAATCTGCCCGGTGACATGAGCGCCTGGGACAAGCTGCAGCTGGGCTGGCTCAACTACGGCAAGGCGAAGGCCGGGAAGAAGTCCACCCACAAGCTGGGCGTCGCCGAGTACAACACCAAGAACAAGCAGGCGGTGGTCGTCGAACTGCCCGCCAAGCAGGTCAAGACCGATATCGTCGCGCCCGCGGAAGGCTCCCACCAGTGGTGGAGCGGCATGGGCAACGACCTGAAGAACACCTTGACCCGTCAGGTGGACCTCACCGGCAAGTCCAAGGCGTCGCTCGGCCTCAAGGGCTGGTGGGACATCGAGAAGGACTACGACTTCCTCTACGCCGAGGTCTCCACCGACGGCGGCAACAACTGGACGGCCCTCGACGGCACCGCGAACGGCAAGGCCATCTCGCGCGACGGCAGTGACAAGCCCGCGCTGACCGGCACCGTCACCGCCTACCAGGACCTCGCCTACCCGCTGGACGCCTACGCGGGCAAGAAGATCGACCTGCGCTTCCGCTACCAGACCGACGGCGGCGCGGCGCAGAAGGGCTTCGCGGCCGACGCCCTCAGCGTCACCGCCGACGGCAAGCCGCTGTTCAGCGACAACGCCGAGGGCGGCGACAACGGCTGGACCAGCAAGGGCTTCTCGCGGATCGGCGCGTCCTTCACCAAGTCCTACCCGCAGTACTACCTCGCCGAGAACCGCCAGTACGTGTCGTACGACAAGACCCTTGAGGTCGGCCCGTACAACTTCGGCTGGACCACCGCCAAGCCCGGCTGGGTGGAGCACTTCCCGTACCAGAACGGCGTGCTGATCTGGCTGTGGGACACCTCGCAGGCGGACAACAACGTCGGCCAACACCCCGGCTACGGGCAGATCCTGCCGGTCGACGCGCACCCCAAGGCCGAGCGGTGGACCGACGGCAAGCTGATGCGCAACCGCTTCCAGTCCTACGACTCGACCTTCACGCGCTTCAGGACCGACGCCCTGACCCTCCACAAGGACGGTAACGCGGTCACGGTCACATCGAAGCCGGGCGTGACCCTCTTCGACGACCGGCACGGCGTCTACTACGACAAGGCGAACCCGACCGGTGGTGTGATCGTTCCTGACACCAACACCCGGATCAAGATCACCAACGAGGCCCGGGACGGCTCCACGGTGACGCTTCGGGTCGGTCCTTCCGGTAAGTAAAAGATAAAATCGCAGGTCAAGCGCTATTCGGCCGTCGCCCCCTAGCGGGCGGCGGCCGAATAGCGTTTAGATGCGTTCTACAGTTCCTTGTTGACGCGAAGTCTCACGGGGGAGATATGACGATGTCCGGTGGCGGCTTCACCAGGCTTCCCGGCGGAAGCGTGGTGGTCGCCCTCTCGCTGCCCAGGCCGCCCCACGGGGCGCGGGCCGGCCTGTACGACTGCGGTTGCCGGGTGCGGGTCCTGGTGCACGCCGTGAACCGCCAGCGCGCCCTGACCAGGCTGCGCAACCTCGGGCTGCGGGCCGTGTACCTGCGCGGCAACACCGAGCCGCCCACACCCGACGAGATCACCGCCGTACTGCACCATCCGGACGGTCTGGTCTGGCGCGAGGCCCCGGAGGACGACACCGAGTCATGGCACCCGATACGGGCGCTGCTGCGGAATCCGGCCCGCCCGCTGCGGGGGGAGGGGCCGGACGGGGACGACGAGCGCCCCGCCTCGGCCGCCTGACGGGCCCCGCGCGCGGCTCAGCCGCCGAGGACCACCGGCTTGCCGGTCAGCTCGGCACCGGCCGCGCGCAGCTCCTCCAGCGCCCGCTCGGTGGTGCGCGCGGCGACGCCGGCGGTCAGATCCAGCAGGACATGGGTGCGCAGCCCGGCGCCGACCGCGTCCAGGGCGGTGGCACGGACGCAGTGGTCGGTGGCGATACCGACCACATCGACCTCGCCGACACGGCGCGCGCGCAGCCAGTCGGCGAGCGGGCTGCCGTTCTCGTCCGCGCCCTCGAAACCGCTGTAGGCGCCGGTGTAGGCGCCCTTGTCGAAGACCGCGTCGATGGCGCCGGAGGCGATCGCCGGGGCGAAATTGGGGTGGAAGCCGCTGCCTTCCGTGCCGGCCACGCAGTGCACCGGCCAGGAGTGCTCGTAGTCCGGGGTCCCGGAGAAGTGGTCGCCGGGATCGATGTGGTGGTCCCGGGTGGCGACGACATGGCGGTAGCAGCTGCCGGCCGCCTGGCCGATCAGATCGGTGATGGCCGCCGCGACATCCGCACCCCCCGCCACCGCGAGGCTGCCGCCCTCGCAGAAGTCGTTCTGCACATCGACGACGATCAATGCCCGGTGCATGGTGCGTGCCTTCCGGCTGGGAATCGGGGAGGGGCGCGGAGCGGTGGTGTGACCGAGGGTAGCCACTGGGCGGGGATTGCGGGAGTGGTGCGGAGCCCCGGGGCGGCGGATGCCGGGCGCGGCGTCCGGCAGCCGCCGCCCGGCACCCCGCCCGCGGGTGACCCCGGCGGGTCAGACGTACTCGGTCGGCAGGACGGGCTCGCCGCGGGAGAGCTGGGTCGCCGACAGCGGCAGCAGGTCGCGGGCGGCGATGTGCCGGTCGCGGGCGGCGTCCAGCGGCTCGCGGGCCACCACCTTGCCGGCGCTCACCAGCTGCACCAGCAGCTGCCGGTCGGCCAGCTCCGCCGGGACCGGCCCGGTGCCGATGACCTCGGCCGCGGCCACACCGTCCGCGTCGAGCCGGCGCGCCGCCCACTTCCGGCCGCCGAGTGAGGTCTTGGCGCCCATCGACCGCTTCGCGACCGGCCGCAGGGGGGCGCCGGGCTTTTCGCTGTCGGCGCGGGCGACCAGCTTGTAGACCATCGAACAGGTCGGGTGCCCGCTGCCCGTCACCAGCTGGGTGCCGACGCCGTATGCGTCCACCGGCGCGGCGGCCAGCGAGGCGATGGCGTACTCGTCCAGATCGCTGGTCACCACGATCCTGGTCTTCCGGGCGCCCAGCTCGTCCAGCTGCTGGCGCACCCGGTGGGCGATCAGCAGCAGATCGCCGGAGTCGATCCGTACGGCGCCGAGACCGGGACCGGCCACCTCCACGGCGGTGCGCACCGCCTCCGTGACGTCGAAGGTGTCCACGAGCAGGGTCGTCCCGCTGCCGAGGGTGTCGACCTGCGCGGTGAAGGCGTCCCGCTCGGTGTCGTGCAGCAGGGTGAAGGCGTGGGCGCTGGTGCCGACGGTGGGGATGTTGTAGCGGAAGCCGGCCGCCAGGTCGGAGGTGGTGTGGAAGCCGCCGACGTACGCGGCGCGGGCCGCGGCCACGGCGGACAGCTCGTGGGTGCGGCGGGCGCCCATCTCCATCAGCGGGCGGTCGCCGGCCGCCACCGACATCCGGGAGGCGGCCGCGGCCACCGCGGAGTCGTGGTTGAGGATCGAGAGGATCACCGTCTCCAGCAGGACCGCCTCGGCGAAGGTGCCCTCGACGCGCATGACGGGGGAGCCGGGGAAGTAGACCTCGCCCTCGGGGTAGCCCCAGATGTCGCCGCGGAAGCGGAAGCCGGCCAGCCACCGGAGCGTCGGCTCGTCGAGAATGCCGCGCTCGCGCAGGAAGCCGAGCATCGTCCCGTCGAAGCGGAAGTTCTCCACCGCGTCCAGCACCCGGCCGGTGCCGCCCACCACGCCGTAGCGGCGGCCCTCGGGAAGCCGGCGGGTGAAGACCTCGAAGACCGAGCGCCGGTCCGCGGTGCCGGACCGCAACGCGGCCTGCAGCATGGTGAGTTCGTACTGGTCGGTGAAGAGCGCAGTCGACGGCACGGCCACCGGCAGCCCCAGGTCTGCTGTGTTCATGGAGGAGATGCTACCCCCAATACTCGTCACTCTGACGATAGTGCGCCGAGAGCGACAAAAGACCGCCAGCGGCCGGGGTGCGCGGCTCGCCGACGCGGCCCGCGCAAGGGGCATTTGTGCGTCTCCCGCCCCCGGGTGGCAGCATGGGGCCTGTGAGCGCCCACCCGTCACCCACGATCACGCTCCGGCCGCCTCGCTGCACCCTCAGTGTCCCGGTCGAAATCGAGCGCCCCGAGTCGAGCGAGGCTCCCTTCGAGGTCCCCGAGCCCGACCTCCCGTGGGTCACGATCGTCCACAATGACCCCGTCAACCTCATGAGCTATGTCTCCTACGTCTTCCAGACGTACTTCGGCTACTCCAAGGACAAGGCGCACCA
Source organism: Streptomyces sp. NPDC054765 (assembly GCF_053612065.1). Lineage (NCBI taxonomy): Bacteria > Bacillati > Actinomycetota > Actinomycetes > Kitasatosporales > Streptomycetaceae > Streptomyces > Streptomyces sp. NPDC054765. The sequence goes on from NZ_JBSHBP010000021.1 coordinate 8,372, forward strand.
GTTGATGCTCGACGTCCATCACAAGGGACGCGCGGTGGTCTCCAGCGGCAGCCGCGAGGAAATGGAACGCGACGTGCAGGCGATGCACGGCTACGGCCTGTGGGCGACCCTGCAGCAGGACCGCCGATGACCGGGCACTTCGAGCCGCTGCCCGGCGGCGGCGCCGCCGTACCCCTCGACCAGGTCGAGATCTCCATCCTGCGCAGCCTCGCCGTCCAGCTGATGGAGCTGCTCGGTCCGGGCGAGGAGGCCGGCGGGAGCGAGAGCGACGACCTGCTGGCGTCGGTCTTCAACGACGGCCCCAGTGAGCCGCCCGCCGACCCGGTGCTGGCCCGGCTCTTCCCCGACGCCTACGGCGGACCCGACCTCGTCCCCGACGACGACGTCCGTGCGGCCTCCGCCGAATTCCGCCGCTACACCGAGAACGATCTGCGCTCCCGCAAGCGCGAGGACGCCCTCGCGCTGATCCGCGCGCTGGACGAGCTGGCGCCGGCCGGCGACCGTGCGACGCTCCGCCTCGACCCGGGCGAGTGCCGTCGATGGCTGGGGGCGCTCAATGACCTCAGGCTGGCCATCGGAACCCGGCTTGAAGTGACCGATGAGGAGGACGGCGGAGAGCTGCTTGGGCTCCCGGACAGCGACCCGCGCAAGCCGATGGTGATGGCGTATCTCTGGCTCGGCGGGCTCCAGGAGACTCTTGTCGAGTCCCTGATGGGCTGAAACCCGGGCATATCACCCCGGTAGTTCACGCGGCGTTCGCTCAGGGGATGCTCAAATCCGGATAACGATCGCATCACTGCCGCCGTGTGAATTGCGATCCTTCTGACGCCTTGTCCCGTTTTCCCGGTGATTCGGTTCACGCCATCTCTGGATGATCTGCGAGACGCCGTGATAAATGTTCACGACCTGCCGTGAGTGACGCCACCCCTGTCGCTGCGGGAGCGCTTAGCCGGCCGACCGTCGGCGTGCAGGACTCCATCCGGGGGGATCGGGACCCGATCCGGACAGACCGGGTCGGTATGGAGAAAGGCGCACCACTCATGACCTCTGTGCAGGTCGACAAGCAGCACGACGGCAATGAGGCAGCTGGAGACGCCCCCGAAGAGGGCTACCAGCGGGGTCTGGGAAACCGCCAGATCCAGATGATCGCCATTGGCGGCGCCATCGGCACCGGCCTCTTCCTCGGAGCCGGCAAGGCGATCTCGATGGCCGGGCCGAGCATCATCCTCGCCTACGCCATCGTCGGTCTGGTCATCTTTTTCATCATGCGGGCCCTGGGCGAGCTGCTCATGTACCGGCCCGTCTCCGGGTCCTTCTCGGAGTACGCCCGGGAATTCCTCGGCCCCTTCGTCGGCTTTGTGACCGGCTGGACGTACTGGCTGTTCTGGGTCGTCACCGGAATCACCGAAGTGACCGCCGCGGCCACCTATGTGCAGTACTGGAACAAGGGCATACCGCAATGGGCCTCGGCGCTGGTCTTCACCGTCGCGCTCTTCGGTATCAACCTGATCTCCGTGAAGATCTTCGGTGAGCTGGAATTCTGGTTCTCGATGGTCAAGGTCACCGCGATCGTCGGCATGATCCTGATCGGCCTCGGCGTCATCACCCTCGGCTTCTCCGACGCCGGTGACACCGCTTCCTTCTCCCTTCTGTGGTCGCACGGCGGGTTCTTCCCCAAGGGCATCGGCGGCACGCTGATGACGCTGCAGATCGTGATGTTCGCCTTCCTCGCCGTCGAACTCGTCGGCGTCACCGCGGGCGAGGCGGACAATCCCAAGAAGGTCCTGCCCAAGGCGATCAACACCGTCCCGTGGCGGATCGGCCTCTTCTACATCGGTGCGCTGATCATCATCCTGTCCGTCGTCAGCTGGACGGCCTTCAAGCCGGGCGTCAGCCCCTTCGTCGCCGCCTTCCAGCAGATCGGCCTGCCGGCCGGTGCCGGCATCGTCAACTTCGTGGTGCTGACCGCCGCGCTCTCCTCCGCCAACTCCGGTATGTACTCCACCGGCCGGATGCTGCGCGACCTCGCGCTCAACGGCCAGGGCCCGAAGCTCTTCACCAAGCTCAGCAAGAACGGCCTGCCCACCTGGGGCACCGGCGTCTCGGTCGCGATGATGCTGTTCGGCGTCTACATCAACTACCAGTGGCCCGGTGACGCGTTCAACTACGTCGTCTCCTTCGCCACCATCTCCGGTATGTGGGCGTGGATCGTCATCCTGGCCTCGCAGCTGCGCTACCGCGCCAAGGCCAACCGCGGTGAGCTGCCGCAGTCCGGGTTCAAGGCTCCCGGCAGCCCCTACACCTCGATCTTCGCGCTGGCCTTCATCGGCATGGTGATCGTGATGATGGGTGTCGACCCCGACGCGCGGATCTCGCTGTACGCGGCCCCCATCTGGGCGCTGATCCTGGGCGCCGGCTACCTCGGCATCAAGCGGCGGGACGCGGCGAACGGCCTGACGGCCGGCGCGGCCCCGCAGGACGCCCCCGCCGAGGCCGCCGAGAGCACCAAGGGCACCAAGGACTGAGGCGCTTACCCGGACGGAAAGGGCGAATCCCCCCGGCCGTCCAGCATGCGGGCCCGTGCGTACCACTCTTCGGTACGCACGGGCCCGCTGTTTATTCTTGGCGCCATGCTGACCCTCACCAAGGCACTCTTCGACCGGATCGTCGAGCACTCCCGCCAGGACCACCCCGACGAGGCCTGCGGCGTCGTCGCGGGCCCGGCGGGCAGTGGCCGCCCCGAGCGGTTCATCCCGATGCTGAACGCCGCCCGTTCGCCCACCTTCTACGAGTTCGACTCCGCCGACCTGCTCAAGCTCTACCGCGAGATGGACGACCGGGACGAGGAGCCGGTGATCATCTATCACTCGCACACCGCCACCGAGGCCTACCCCTCGCGCACCGACATCTCGTACGCGAACGAGCCCGATGCCCACTATGTCCTGGTGTCCACCGCCGACACCGACGATGCCGGGCCCTTCCAGTTCCGCTCGTACCGGATCGTGAACGGCGAGGTCACCGAGGAAGAGATCGAGGTCGTGGCGGCGTACTCCTGAGTCCGTCCCACCTGGCGTACACCAATCGTCCGCATCATGGGACAAGGTTCCAATACCCGGACCGGGAATCGATACGATGACCGCATGGTTGACCACGACGTGAGCGAGAAGAAGAGGCCGGGCATGCTGCTGCTCGCTCCGCTCGCCACGCGTCGCTCCGCATCCGCACTGCTGGGCGCGTTCGGCTGCGGAGCCGCACGGCTGCACGTGGATCTGTGCCGTCTTTCCAGCGCCATCTGTACGCGCTGCGCCGGCGCCTGACCCGGCCCGTACCGGGCGCCCGGCGCGGGCTCTCCACCGCCCCGCACTTCCGGCGTCACCCGACGCCCTCCCGGCACGCCGTAGCGCCGTGCACACGGGACGCACCGCCCCCGCCACCGCACTCCGACAGGAGCACTCCTCATGGCCATCGAGGTCCGAATCCCCACCATCCTGCGCACCTACACCGACGGCCAGAAGGCGGTCGAGGGCAGCGGAGAGACGCTCGCCGACCTCTTCACCGACCTGGAGAGCCGGCACACCGGTATCCGCGAGCGCCTGGTCGACGGCGAGCAGCTGCGCCGCTTCGTGAATGTCTACCTCAACGACGAGGACGTCCGCTTCCTGGAAGGCATCTCCACCAAGCTCGCCGACGGCGACAACGTGACGATCCTCCCGGCGGTGGCCGGCGGAATGGTCTGACGTGCGGTACGACTCCCCGCTGGCGGCGGTCGGGAACACCCCTCTCGTCCGCCTCCCGCGCCTGTCCCCCTCCGACGACGTCCGCATCTGGGCGAAGCTGGAGGACCGCAACCCCACGGGTTCGGTCAAGGACCGGCCCGCGCTGCACATGATCGAGCAGGCCGAGAAGGGCGGCCGGCTCACCCCCGGCTGCACGATCCTGGAGCCGACCAGCGGCAACACCGGCATCTCGCTCGCCATGGCGGCCAAGCTCAAGGGCTACCGCATGGTGTGTGTGATGCCGGAGAACACCTCGTCCGAGCGGCGCGAGCTGCTCGCCATGTGGGGCGCCGAGATCATCTCCTCGCCCGCCGCGGGCGGCTCCAACACGGCCGTCCGGGTCGCCAAGGAGCTGGCCGCCGAGCACCCCGACTGGGTGATGCTCTACCAGTACGGGAACCCCGACAACGCCGGTGCGCACTACGCCACCACCGGCCCCGAGATCCTCGCCGACCTCCCTTCCGTGACCCATTTCGTGGCCGGACTGGGCACCACCGGCACGCTCATGGGCGTCGGCCGCTATCTGCGCGAGCAGGTCCCCGGTGTCCGGATCGTCGCCGCCGAGCCGCGCTACGACGATGTCGTCTACGGCCTGCGCAACCTCGACGAGGGCTTCATCCCCGAGCTCTACGACGAGTCCGTGCTCACCACCCGCTTCTCGGTCGGCTCCGAGGACGCGGTGCGCCGCACCCGTGAACTCCTCGCGGAGGAAGGCATCTTCGCGGGCATCTCCACCGGCGCGGCACTGCACGCCGCGATCGGCGTCGGCAAGAAGGCCGTCAAGGCGGGGGAGAGTGCCGACATCGTCTTCGTCGTCGCCGACGGCGGCTGGAAGTACCTCTCCACCGGCGTGTACACCGCTGAGTCCACCGAAGCGGCGATCGCCACCCTGCACGGCCAGCTCTGGGCGTAGCCGCCCCTCCGCCCATCCGCCGACCGCCCATCCGCCGACCGGCCGGATGCGCCGCTGACCCCGGTACACATCCCGCCGGAACCTCGCCGCCGTGGCCCGCGCCACGGCGGCGGACCTTTTCCCGGAGGCGCCGGCGACATCCCGGGCACCCGGGCACCACCTCCCCGCCGGCACGGCGCTCAGCCCCGGCCGAGGGCCCGGCGGAGAACCCGGCGGCACCGGACACTACGTACGGGCGTACGGGGCGACAGCCCAGACTGGTGATTCCGCCCACAGCTCGCCCCGCTGGAGGCATCACAGGACCTTTCGCGCCTTACGCTCGGGGCACCGCACCGACCGCCCAGGACCCGGCACACCTCGGCAAGGCCCCGCCGGGAAACCCCGCACGGCCCCTTCCCCCAGCTCTCAAGGCTGTTCGAGCAGGGGAGACCCCTATACCGCTATACCGCCGCCCCCGCCCACGGAGGTTCACGCCCGCTATGAAGCTCACCGTCGTCGGATGCTCGGGGTCGTTCCCTTCGGTGGAATCGGCCTGTTCGAGCTACCTCCTGGAGGCCGACGGCTTCAGGCTGCTCATCGACATGGGCAACGGCGCCCTGGGCGAAATGCAGCGCCACATCGGCCTCTATGACCTGGATGCCGTACTCCTGTCGCATCTGCATGCCGACCACTGCATCGACCTGTGCGGCTATTTCGTCGTGCGCTACTACCGCCCGGACGGCGGGCGTTGCGGGCCGATGCCGGTCTACGGGCCGGCCGGCACCGAGCGCCGGCTGACCGTCGCGCACGCCGATCTGCCGTACGACGGCGCGATGAGCGAGGTCTTCGACTTCCGTACCCTGACGCCGGGCACCTTCACGATCGGGCCGTTCACGATCCGCGCGGAGCGGGTCAGCCACCCGGTGGAGGCCTTCGGCTTCCGCATCGAACACGGCGGCAAGTCCCTGACGTACTCCGGGGACACCGGCCCCTGCGACGCGCTGGAGAGCCTCGCCGCGGGCGCCGACTTCTTCCTGTGCGAGGCGTCCTTCACCTACGGCAAGGAAGACATCCCGGATCTGCACCTCAACGGCCGCGAGGCCGGCGAGGTCACCCGGCGGGCCGGCGCGGGCCGGCTGGTACTGACCCATATCCCGCCGTGGACCGACCCGGCCATCAGCACCCGTGACGCCCAGAAGGCCTACGACGGGCCGGTCGAGGTGGCGAAGGCGGGCGCGGTTTACGAGATCTGAGCGGGGCGCGCCGCACGCAACGACGAAGGGCCCCGGAACCGTGGTCGTGCTTGGGTTCCGGGGCCCTTTCGTACGCCGTGGCCTGAGCGGCTTACGCCTTCGTCAGGTCCTCGATCTCCTCCTCGGGCTCCCGGCCCGGCGTGGTGAGGTTGAACTTGGTGATCGCGAAACGGAACAGCACGTAGTAGACGGCCGCCACGACCAGCCCGATCGGGATGATCATCCAGGGCTTGGTGGCCAGGTTCCAGTTCAGCGCGTAGTCGATGAAACCGGCGGAGAAGGTGAAGCCGTCGTGCACGCCGAGCGCCCAGGTCAGGGCCATGGACAGGGCGGTCAGCACCGCGTGGATCGCGTACAGCACCGGGGCGATGAACAGGAACGAGAACTCGATCGGCTCGGTGATACCGCAGACGAAGGAGGTCAGCGCGAGCGAGATCATCATGCCCAGGACCGCCTTGCGGCGCTCGGGGCGGGCGCAGTGCGCAATGGCGAGGGCGGCGGCCGGCAGACCGAACATCATGATCGGGAAGAAGCCGGACATGAACTGCCCGGCGGTCGGGTCACCGGCGAAGAAGCGGCCGATGTCGCCGTGCGCGACCTTGCCCGCGGCATCGGTGAAGTCACCGAGCTGGAACCACGAGACGGTGTTGACGAACTGGTGCATACCGATCGGCAGCAGCGCGCGGTTGATCAGACCGAACAGGCCGGCGCCGGCCGCGCCCAGGCCGGTCATCCACTCGCCGAAGCTGGAGATGGCGTTGCCGATGGGCTCCCAGATCAGCAGGAAGAGCACGCCGACGGCGGTGCCCACGAAGGCCATGATGATCGGGACGAGCCGGCGGCCGTTGAAGAAGCCCAGCCAGTCCACCAGCTTCTTGCGGTGGTAGCGCTGCCACAGGACCGCGGCGAGCAGACCCATGATGATGCCGCCGAGGACGCCGGGGTTGTTGAGGACCGGCTCGACCCACTTGCCCTTGTCGATATGGCCTTCCGTGACCGGGAACGCCTTGAGGACATTGCTGTAGACCAGGAAGCCGACCAGGGCGGCGAGCGCCGTCGAGCCATCGGCCTTCTTCGCGAAGCCGATGGCGACGCCTATGCAGAACAGCAGCGGCAGGCTGTCGAAGACCGCGCCACCGGCGGCGGCGAAGACCTTGCTGACGGCGATCCAGCCGAGGCCCTTCTCGCCGAAGACGTCCGGCTGGCCGAGGCGGTTGAGGATGCCCGCGGCGGGCAGTACGGCGATCGGCAGCTGGAGGCTGCGGCCGATCTTCTGCAGGCCCTGGAACAGGCCGGAGCCCCGCTTCTTCGCGGGAGCCGCCTTCGTGGCGGTGGCCGAACTCATCGGATTCCTCCTGGTGAGGCGGGCACTCAAAAGGGGGGAACGGCCCGCGCTTGGTCTACACCTTGGTCTACACCACTAGTGGTTTAGACCATTCTTAGCACGTAGCCCCGACATAAAGGAATCCATTCTTCCAAGTGGTGTGGACCACGCGAAGACCGGCCCCCGGGTCAGGGAACCCGGGGGCCGGCAGATGTGGCACGGAAGGCCAGGTGGCGGGCCGTGAGGCCGCTCCCGGCGGGCGCCTTCGCCCCGTCCGGCGGTGCGCCCGTCCCGCTACTTCACGTTCTCCCGCTCCATCGCATCCCCCACCTCGTCCGGCTCCCGGCCGGGCGTCGGCAGATGGAATTTCGTGATCACGAAACGGAAGAGGGTGTAGTAGACCACCGCGAAGCACAGGCCGATGGGAATGATCAGCCACGGCTTGGTCGCCAGCCCCCAGTTGATGACGTAGTCGATCAGGCCCGCCGAGAAGCTGAAGCTGTCGTGCACCCCCAGTGCCCAGCTCACCGCCATCGACACCCCCGTCAGCACGGCATGGATCGCGTACAGCACCGGCGCGACGAACAGGAACGAGTACTCGATCGGCTCGGTCACCCCCGTCACGAACGACGTCAGACCGACCGACAGCATCATCCCCGCGATCTCCTTGCGGCGATGCGGCTTGGCGCAGTGCGCGATCGCCAGCGCCGCAGCCGGCAGCGCGAACATCATGATCGGGAAGAACCCGGTGGTGAACTGGCCCGCACTCGGATCGCCCGCCAGGAACCGGTTGATGTCACCGTGGACGACCGTGCCGTCCGGCTTGGTGAAGTTGCCGAACTGGAACCAGACGAAGGTGTTCAGGAACTGGTGCAGGCCGATCACCAGCAGCGCACGGTTGGCGACACCGAAAATGCCCGCACCCCACGCCCCCAGCGCCGACAGCCACTCGCTGAAGCTCGTCAGTGCGTCACCGATCGGCTGCCAGACGAACAGGCACAGCACCGCGAACACCAGGCCGACGAAGGCCATGATGATCGGGACCAGCCGGCGGCCGTTGAAGAAGCCCAGCCAGTCCACCAGCTTCACCCGGTGGAAGCGCTGCCACAGCCACGCGGTCAAAAACCCCATGACGATGCCGCCGAACACCCCCGGGTTCTGGAAGGAGGCCTGTGTCACCGTCAGCGTCTTGTCCACGCACACCCCGCTCCACAGGCCGGCCTGGGTGTACGTCTGGCCCGCGGCACAGCCCGCCGGGAACGCATGCATGACGGAGAAGTAGACGAGGAATCCGGTCACCGCGGCCAGTGCCGTCGACCCGTCAGCCTTCTTGGCCATACCGATCGCCACACCGATACAGAACAGCAGCGGCAGCCCGAGCCCCGAATCCAGCAGCGCACCGCCCGCGGCCGCGAAGACCTTGCCGACGGCGTCCCAGCCCAGCCCGTCCGCGCCGAACACATCCGGCTGGCCAAGACGGTTGAGGATTCCCGCAGCGGGCAGAACGGCAATCGGCAACTGCAGACTGCGTCCCATTTTCTGCAGGCCCTGGAAGAGGTTCGACGCCCAGTTCCTCCTCGGCGCCGCCGCCGCAGCGTTCGCACTCATCCGTGTCCTCCCGGCAGTCGGCCCGTCGCCGACCGGCCTCGTGCTTGCCGCATACTGGTGGTGTAGACCACTTGTGGTGCGTGCCGTCCCCGGTGCGCACTCCGGTGATCGCCATCCTTCGTCAGACAGCGGACAAACGCCCACATAGTTGGGCTGAACGTGCGTTACGGTGTGAAAACCGCACGGCGGAACCGCCGGCGGCCGAGACAAGCAGGAGTGGACATGGCCAGCAAGGCTGAGAAGATCGTCGCCGGGCTCGGCGGACTCGACAACATCGAAGAGGTCGAGGGCTGCATCACCCGCCTCCGCACCGAGGTCGTCGACTCCTCCCTCGTCGACGAGGCCGCCCTCAAGGCCGCCGGCGCCCACGGCGTCGTCAAGATGGGCAACGCGATCCAGGTCGTCATCGGCACCGACGCCGACCCCATCGCCGCCGAGATCGAAGACATGATGTGAGCTGACGAGCCGGCCTTCAGGCCGCTCCTGACGGCCCCGCCCCGGACGATCCACCGTCCCGGAGTGGGGCCCTCGCCATTCCCGATAAGGTCTACGCCATGTCTCGCATCGACGGCCGCACCCCCGAACAGCTCCGCCCGGTCACCATCGAACGCGGCTGGAGCAAGCACGCCGAAGGCTCCGTCCTCGTCTCCTTCGGCGACACCAAAGTCTTCTGCACCGCCTCCGTCACCGAGGGCGTACCGCGCTGGCGCAAGGGCACCGGCGAAGGCTGGGTCACCGCCGAGTACTCGATGCTGCCCCGCTCCACCAACACCCGCGGCGACCGCGAATCCGTACGCGGCAAGATCGGCGGCCGCACCCACGAAATCAGCCGCCTCATCGGCCGCTCGCTGCGCGCCGTCATCGACTACAAGGCCCTCGGCGAAAACACCATCGTCCTGGACTGCGACGTCCTCCAGGCCGACGGCGGCACCCGCACCGCCGCCATCACCGGCGCCTACGTCGCCCTCGCCGACGCCATCACCTGGGCCCAGGGCAAGAAGCTCATCAAGCACGGCCGCAAGCCCCTGACCGGCACCGTCTCCGCCGTCAGCGTCGGCATCGTCGACGGCACCCCCCTCCTCGACCTCTGCTACGAGGAAGACGTCCGCGCCGAGACCGACATGAACGTCGTCTGCACCGGCGACGGCCGCTTCGTCGAGGTCCAGGGCACCGCCGAAGCCGAACCCTTCGCCCGCGACGAACTCAACTCCCTCCTCGACCTCGCCGTCGCCGGCTGCGCCGAACTCGACGAGGCCCAGCGAGCGGCGCTGGCCCGCACGCTCTGACACCCCGGACCACAGGGGGAGGATCCCGAATTCCTTCCCGATTCCTCCCCCTGTGACCCTTTTCTCATGGGGCATCCCTCTCTAGGAAAGCCCCCCACCCACGGCGCATGGTGGACCCATGCCCACGAATGCCGCGACCGCGCCCCGCGTCCACGCCCGCACCGGCGGGCCCCAGGACGACTCCCAGCTCCTTGAAAACGTCCTCGGCTGGACCCTCGTCGTCGTCCTCGCCATGCTGCTCACCCAGACCGGCCTCCTCTGACCGCCGGTCCACCTCCCGGCCAGGATGTCCGGTCCTCGCCCCCGGCCCCGGCACTCGGGCAACCAAATCACCGCACCCGGCGTTTCTTCCTTTGCCCGAGCATGACCCAAGGGAAGGAACCGCACCATGGCCCCGCGCACGCCCCGGCACCGTCGCCCCGCCACCACCGCACTCGCCGCGTTAGCCGCCGTCACCCTCGCGATACCGATGCTCTCCGCCTGCGGGGCGGTCCAGAAGGCCATGGACTGCGCCAAGACCGCCACCTCCGTCGTCAACGCCGTCGACAAGCTCCAGCAGGCCGCGGACAACTCCCTCACCGATCCGAAGAAGGCCGAGCAGGCCCTCGACAACATCGACGCCAACCTGCGCAAGCTCAGCAACGACGCGAACGACCCCGACCTCTCCAAGGCCGTCGACAAGACCAACAACGGCATCAAGGCCGCCCGCAAGGCCCTGGACAACAACAAGGCCCCCGACATCCAGCCGATCGTCGACGGGGCCCGTGAGATGACCAAGATCTGCACACCGGGATAATCACTTCCCATGCAGCCTCACACCGGTGGACGCCCCGCAGCCCCCCGTCGCCTCATCCTCGCCACCCGCAACGCCGGCAAGGTCACCGAACTCCGGGCCATCCTGGAAGCCGCCGACCTCGACGTCGACCTCGTCGGCGCCGACGCCTACCCCGACGTCCCCGACGTCAGGGAAACCGGCGTCACCTTCGCCGAGAACGCCCTCCTCAAGGCCCACGCCCTTGCCGAGGCCACCGGTCACCCCGCCGTCGCCGACGACTCCGGCCTCTGTGTCGACGTCCTCGGCGGCGCCCCCGGGATCTTCTCCGCCCGGTGGTCCGGCACGCACGGCGATGACCGGGCCAACCTCGGCCTGCTCCTCGCCCAGCTCGGCGACATCGCCGACGCACACCGCGCCGCCCACTTCGCCTGCGCCGCGGCCCTCGCCCTCCCCGACGGCACCGAACGCGTCGTCGAGGGCAGGCTCCAAGGCACCCTCCGCCACACCCCCGCCGGCACCGGCGGTTTCGGCTACGACCCCATCCTCCAGCCCCTCGGCGAGACCCGTACCTGCGCCGAACTGACCCCCGCCGAGAAGAACGCCATCAGCCACCGAGGCCAGGCATTCCGGGCATTGGCACCGGTGGTGCGGGAGTTTTTGGGCTGAGGTGGCGCGGACGACAATGGCGAAGACCCGGCCCCGCACGTCGGCGGGGCCGGGCCTTCGCATCGAAAGTGTGCGGCCGGAGGGACTCGAACCCTCACGCCTCGAAGGCACTGGTACCTAAAACCAGCCTGTCTCACCAGTTCCAGCACGGCCGCTCGCCCCAGCCATAGTACTGGTTGGCGAGCGCGCGTTGACAGCTACCGCTTCCGCCGGCCACCCCGGCACCAAGTGTCGGTGACTGCATGGCAGTTGGGACACAACAGGCGCAGGTTCTCCGGACGGTTGTCGCTCCAGTCGCTGTTGATGTGATCGACCTCCAGAGTCATCGGTTTGTCCTGCCAAACGGGACCCGTGCCGCAGCCGACGCACTGCTCGGGCACGCCGATCTGCCGGAGGGCTCGTCGCAGCATCACGGATCGGGTGCGTCGTTCGCCGTGGTGCTTCACGAGAATCTGCTCGGGAGGCTTGACAGCTGTAGTGCCCGGCTTTCCGCGCATATGCGCCTGCCCCAGGAAGTGACTGATGTCAATGGCGTACTCGGACACCCATTGCTGGAAGTGTGCGCGACTGCGAGTGTTGTCAGGTATCCCAAGGCTCCGTAGGGCGGCTGCGACGGAGAACGCTGCGCCGGTGGCTTCCTGAACCGCTTCCTTGGCAGGGCGGTGGTGCGCGACGCGGTGTGCGACGGGCTTGAAGTGCGAGACGTCGATTCCGAAATGTTGAAATCGCTTGAACAGGTGCCGCCGCACTTGGTGATAGGAACGGCCGCCACAGAACGCGATGACTTCTTCGATGTCTGCGCAGTGGATTGCGGCTTCCGCCAACAGTGCCCGGGTGTAGCGCACACGGTTGCTCATCGCGGCACCCCCGCTTGCGCGGCGCGGACGCGTTTATTGCGCCCCCGGTACGAGTCCGTCGTCGAGTGGCAGTTCGGGCAGACGAGCCGGAGATTGGCCAGGCGATTGTCCCGCCAGTTCCCGTTGAGGTGATCCACTTCGAGTGGCAAAGGGCGGTCACGCCAGACGGGCCCCGTCCCGCACATCGCGCAACGTTCGTCCACTCCGTGTGCCAGCATGGCGCGTTTGAGACGGCTGCTCGGCATCCTGCGGACAGGGTTCTCTTCCTTCACCAGGAGTTCTTCAGGGCGTCGGCGCCGACGCGTCTCGGTGCTCCTCCGACCCTGTGGAGAGAAATGCGAGGTGTCGATGCCCAGGCTCCGGATGCGTCGACTGATGTGCGTGTGATGACCCCCCACAGGGTCGAGACCGAGCCGCCGCACCACCTCGGCGACACTTCGCGAGCAAGCCACCAGTTCGCGGAGTCTGGCCTCGGTGTGGCGTACGTGCGCGGGCGGGAAATGGGTGGTGTCCACGCTTGCTTGGAGCATCCTGGCGCGTAGGTACCGCCTTCTGCCGGGTGTCGGCGTCCTGCCGAACCACCGCAGGGCGTCGTCGTACGACGACGAGGCGCGCGCGGCTTTTGCCAGCTGTTCCCGTGTGTAGATGACCGGCACCGTTTCCCCCGTCCCGCGCACCGGGCCCACACCCGCGCGCCTTCTCGAACAGAACAACGATCGAACGCGCGGGTGGTTACGCCGAGTGGCGGAAAGGGGGAGGGGAGGGGAGGAGAGAGGAGGGGAGGGAAAGCGAAAGGGGGAGTGAAGAGGGAGAACGAAAGGGCCCCGGGGGAGATGCCCCGGGGCCCGTGCGCGCCGTGCGGTGCAGGTCAGAAGCGGGGTTCCGGGGTCTGGGACTCGATGAGTTCGACGGCTTCTTCCTTGGTGGCCACGGAGGGCGGGGAGCCTTCGAGGGGCTGTTGGGCGGTTTCCTTCATGCAGGCCACGGCGATGGCCCCGACGAGGGCGGCGCCCATCGTGTAGTAGGCGGGGACCATGACGTTTCCGTGGAAGGCGTCCATGAGGGCGGTGATCACCAGGGGGGTGGTGCCGCCGAAGACGGAGACGGCCAGGTTGTAGCCGATGGAGAGGGAGCCGTAGCGGACGCTGGTGGGGAAGAGGGCGGGGAGGGCGGCGGACATGGTGCCCAGCAGGCAGACCAGGGAGAGGCCGAGGAGGGCCATCCCGCCGATGACCGCGCCGATGCTGCCCTGGTTGACCAGGAGGAAGGCCGGGATGGCGGTGATGAAGAAGCCGAGCATGCCGGCCATCAGGAGCGGCTTGCGGCCGTAGTGGTCGTTCAGTCTGCCGACGGTGCTGATGATGCACATCAGGGCGACCATCGTGCCGAGGAGGATCAGCAGGCCGTGGGACTCCTCGTAGTGGAGGGTGTCCGTGAGGTACGTCGGCATGTACGACAGCAGCATGTAGTCGCTGATGTTGTACGCGCCGACCAGGGCGATGCAGAGGATGAGGGTGGGCCACTGCTGGACGAAGATCTCGCTGATCTTCTTCTTCGGGGCGTTCTCCGAGAGGTGGGAGAACTCCGCCTCGGCCTCGACGGCGGAGCCGGTGGCGCTGTGGGTGTGCGAGGCCTCGAACTTCTGGAAGGCGGGGGTCTCGTCGAGCTTGACCCGGAGGTAGAGACCCACCAGGCCGAGCGGGCCGGCGATCAGGAAGGGCAGGCGCCAGCCCCACTGGAGCATGGCGTCGTCGCCGAGGGTGGTGTTGAGCAGCAGCACGATGCCGGCGGCGCCGGTGTAGCCGATGAGGGTGCCCATCTCCAGGAAGCTGCCGTAGAAGCCGCGCTTCTTGTCGGGGGCGTACTCGGCGATGAAGGTGGAGGCGCCGCCGTACTCACCGCCGGTGGAGAAGCCCTGGACGAGGCGGAAGCTGATGAGCAGGACGGGGGACCAGAAGCCGATGGTGGCGTAGGAGGGGATCACACCGATGCAGAAGGTGCCCAGCGCCATCATGATCATGGTGAGGGCGAGGACCTTCTTGCGGCCGATGCGGTCGCCGAGGGGACCGAAGTAGGCGCCGCCGAGGGGCCGTACCAGGAAGGCCACGGCGAAGGTCGCGAAGGACGACAGCAGGCTGGTGGTGTCGCTCCCGCCGGGGAAGAAGACCTTGCCGATGGTGACCGCGAGATAGCTGTAGATCCCGAAGTCGAACCATTCCATGGCGTTGCCCAGTGCCGCCGCTTTCACGGCGCGCTTGACGACGCGCTCGTCGGTGACGGTGATGTCGGTGCGCCGCAGTCTGGGGTTCTTGCGCCGGGCGACGGCACGGAACAGCACCCGGTGGCGCTTCTGCGCCTCCCGGTCCTGTTCGGGAGCGGGTTCGGCTTCGGTGCTGCCGGTCGGCACGAGGCGGTCCTCTCGGTCGGTCAGCGCGCGGTGCGCGATGGGTACGACAGGTGCGCCTGCGCAGCGGAGCGCGGATCCAAACCACTGTGGCGGGATGAAGCGATATACGTCACGCGCGGCTGGGCCGTCCGGGGCGCCGGGAGGGGTTCGGACAAGGATCGGACGGGGTCCGCACCAGGGGATTGACAGGGCTTGTTACAGGACTGGTACACAGCCGAGCGGTCACCGCAGCGTTCGGGCAACCAGCCTGTGTCCGGGGGAGGGGAGAGTGGGGCGCCGGGCGCGGCATTGGTGTTTGCTGGGCGGGGGTACGGGGCGTGGTTCCCGGGAGGAGATCGTGATGACCGACCGCGAGAGGTCCCGCTGGGTCCGGGGGCGTACCGCACTGGCGGCCTTTGCCGTGGTGACGGCGCTGGCGGCCGGCGGGGTGTGGTTCGGCCAGGCGTCGGATCGTGCGTCGGCGGTGGATGCCGCGCCGAAGACGTCCGCGGTGCAGGACGTGAAGGAGGACGCCAAGCCGACGGGGGGCCTGCCGGGGGTCCGGGACTGCGGGATCGGCGCGCCGGTCTCCAAACCGCATGTGATTACGCTGACCTGCGCGGATTCGGGGATGGTGGCGACCGCGATCAGGTGGAAGTACTACGGGGCGCGAGAGGCAATGGGCGTCGGTGTGGTGCAGGTGGAGAAGACTTCGGCGGGGGCGGGCGCGGATTCCGGTTTTCGGGCGACCTTCCGGCTCTACGGTCCGAAGCCGGCCGACGGCGGGCAGGTGTTCACCGGCCTGGAGGTGACGTACGAGGGCTCGACGCCGCTCGGTGACACGACGGAGATGTACAACCTCGCGTGATGGGCATTCGAGGCCGGATCGCCCTGGCCATTTCATGTATGACGGCGCTGGCCGTGGTGGTGCTCGGGTTTGCGGTGCATCACATAGCGGACGCCGAGCGGGAGCGGTCGGCGCGGGCGTATCAGGACGACCGGCTGAGTTCGGCGCTGCAGATCTACGAGCGGGACGGCACGCTGGCGCTGGGTGCGCAGCTGGACGATGCGACCTTGCCGTCGCCGTTGCGCGACGCGGTGTTCAAGAAGCGGTCGGGGACGTACGTCAGCGGTGGTGAGGATCCGCGGGTGTGGGCGGCGACCGGGGTCGGGGACGGCGGCGGGAGCGCCCCGACGCGGTCGCTGTCGGTGTCGGCGGCGTACCCCCGTGACGATCCGGCGCAACGGGCGCTGGACCGGGCGCTGCTGATCGCCGGGTGCGGCACGGTCACGCTGATGGCGGTGGTGTCGTGGTTCGTGTCGCAGCGGCTGTCCCGGCGGCTGCGGCTGAGTGCGGCGGCGGCGCGGCGGATCGCGGCGGGTGAGGCACCGGACGCGGAAGCGCTGGCGAGTCATGGCCGTGACGAGGTGGCCGAGTTGGGCCGCAGTGTGCATCACATGGCGACGTCACTGGCGGCCCAGGCGCAGGCGGAGCGGGAGTTCACCGCCGATGTGGCGCATGAGCTGCGGACGCCGGTGGCGGGTCTGGTGGCCGCCGCGGAGCTGTTGCCGCAGCCGCGGGCGGTGGAGCTGGTGCGGGACCGGGCGCAGGCGATGCGGCGGCTGGTGGAGGATCTGCTGGAGGTCTCGCGGCTGGACGCGGGGGTGGAGCGGGCGGATCTGGACGCCTGTGAGCTGCCGTCGCTGGTGCGCGGGATCGTGAAGCGGGCGGCGCGGCAGCGTGGGGTGGACGAGGTGTCGGTGACCGTGGAGGGGGAGCCGCGGATCGTGGAGACGGACCGGCGGCGGGTGGAGCGGGTGCTGGTGAACCTGCTGGCGAACGCGGCCAAGCACGGCAGGCCGCCGATCGAGGTGGTGGTGGCCGGGGCGCGGATCGTGGTGCGCGATCACGGTCCGGGCTATCCGGCGGAGCTGTGTGCGGAGGGGCCGCGGCGGTTCCGTACGGCGGCGCCGGAGCGGGGGACCGGGCACGGTCTGGGGCTGACGATCGCGGCCGGGCAGGCGCAGGTGCTGGGGGCGCGGCTGGACTTCGGCGCCGCCGCGGAGGGCGGCGCCGAGGCCGTGCTGGAGCTGCCGGACCGGGCGGGCCCGGCGTGTTCCGCCGGTCCGTGAGGCGCGGCTACAGCCCCAGGTCCTTGATGATCTTGGCGACATGGCCGGTGGCCTTGACGTTGTAGAGGGCGCGCTCGACCTTGCCCTCCTCGTCGAGGATGACGGTGGAGCGGATGACGCCGGTGACGGTCTTGCCGTAGAGCTTCTTCTCGCCGAAGGCGCCGTATGCCGCCAGGACCTCCTTGTCGGGGTCGCCGAGGAGGGTGACCTTGAGGTCTTCCTTCTCCCGGAACTTGGCGAGCTTCTCCGGCTTGTCGGGGGAGATGCCGATGACGTCGTAGCCGTGGCCGGCGAGGAAGTCGAGGTTGTCGGTGAAGTCGCAGGCCTGCTTGGTGCAGCCGGGGGTCAGGGCGGCCGGGTAGAAGTACACGATGACCTTGCGGCCCTTGTGACCGGCGAGCGAGACCTGCTTGCCGTCCGCGTCGGGCAGGGTGAAGGCGGGGGCGGTGTCGCCGGGCTGCAGTCGCTCACTCATGGCTCTCCTTGGCGTGGGTCCGTACGCCCCCGACATTAGCCAGCCGGGGCGCGGAACGGTGCCGGGGGCGTCCCGGGGGTGCGAAACGGGGGTGCTGTGGGGCGCAGGTGGGTGTGAGCTGACAGACTGTCCATCACGAATCGGCAGTCAGTTGTGTGGCCGGTTCCGTACGGGGCCTCGTGCCCGGCCCTCGTACGCATCGGCGCGAGACGACGGAGGCAGCGCGGTGGCGGAAGCCAGGACCCCGACGCAGATCGAGGCGGACATCGTCCGCAGGCGGCAGGAGCTCGCCGTCACGCTCGATGAGATCGGTGTGCGGCTGCACCCGAAGACGATCATCGGTGAGGCGAAGGCGAGGACCGCGGACGCCGTGGACCGTACGGCGGGGCGGGCGTATGTGGCCGCCAACCGTGCGCTCTCGGATGTGCGGGCCCAGTTGGTGTCACAGGACGGCGCGCCGCGGCTGGAGCGGATCGTTCCGGTGGCGATGGTCGGGGTGGCCGTGGTCGGCCTGCTGACGCTGCGCGCCAAGCGGCGCCGCTAGGGCCGGTCTTCGGACGCCGGCCCGCCGCCGGTGAGCCGTCCGGGGCCGGGCCCTGGGCGGCCCGCGGTGCGTGCCGGGCGTCGCCGGGCAGGTACGGTCATGCCGTGAGCCCGAAAAACACCAAGGACACCCACGACAAGTTGCCGATCCGGATGCTGCACGACCGTGTGCTGGTCCGGACGGACATCCCCGAGGGCGAGCGCCGCTCGTCGGGGGGCATCGTCATTCCCGCGACCGCGGCGGTCGGCCGCCGCCTGGCCTGGGCCGAGGTGGTCGCGGTCGGGCAGAACGTGCGGACCGTGGAGGTCGGGGACCGGGTGCTCTACGACCCGGAGGACCGGGCCGAGGTCGAGGTGCGCGGGGTGGCGTACGTGCTGATGCGCGAGCGGGATCTGCATGCGGTGGCCGCGGAGCGGCTGGAGGGCGCGGAGGACGCGACCGGGCTGTACCTGTAGTCCTTGCACTCGGGGCCCCGCGCGGGGCCCCGCGCGGGGCCCGGCGGGGGGTGTGCGGGGGGACCGCCCCGTGCGCAGGCCCGTGGGTGGCTCGGGAGGCACCCCACGAGACCGGCCGGAACGGGGGATTTAAATAAGAACCAC
>NZ_JBSHBP010000021.1:26955-113937 GCF_053612065.1 Streptomyces sp. NPDC054765
TTCTTTTTTTTATATTCCCCCGGTTTTCGTCCTTCCCGGGGGGCCCCGGGGGGGCCCCGCGCGGGGCCCGGCGGGCGGTGACCGTGGTCACCGCCCGTTCCGCTGCCCTTTGCTAGCCTCGGGAAGCACCCGACGAGACGCGCCGTACCGGGTCATGACAAGACGACGCACCCCTGGTGAAGCTCGTTTCGCGGAGGTGCCCGTCATGGCATGGATCCTGCTCTTGGTCGCCGGCCTGCTGGAGGTCGGCTGGTCGGTCGGCATGAAGTTCACCGACGGCTTCACCCGGCTGTGGCCCAGTGTGTTCACCGGCGCGGGCATCGTGGCCAGCATGCTGCTGCTCTCGTACGCGGCCCGGACCCTGCCGATCGGTACGGCCTACGGGGTGTGGGTGGGCATCGGGGCGGCCGGTGCGGCGCTGGTCGGCATGATGGTGCTCGGCGAGCCGGCCACGGCGGCCCGGATCTTCTTCATCTGCCTGTTGCTCGTGGCGGTGGTCGGCCTCAAGGCGACATCGGGGCACTGACGGTCCGTCCGCACCCGTGCCGGTCGTCTCCCGTACGGCGCTCCTTCCCGTACGGCGCTCCGCGTCCCCTCACCCGCAGGACGTCCCGGTCCGGCATTCCCCTGCGGGGCCACGTCGCTACCCGCTGCCCCACCGCCGCTGCAGCCGCTGCTCCAGGTCGTCGCTCTGGGGCTCCAGGGTCGGGAAGTCGTTGGTGGGTTCGGCGGTCGGGGTGGGCTCGGGCGGGAGCGTGGGGGTGGGCGGTCCGGCGGTCGGCCGGGTCGGGGCGCCGGTGGGCGGCGTGGGGAGGGTGGCGGAGCCGGTCGGGCCGTCGGACGGCGAGCCGGAGGTGCTGGGCGAGGCGGAGTCACTGCCGGACGGCTCGGGGGATGCCGGCTGTGCGCCCTCCTCGACCTGCAGGTCGAAATCGCGGACCGGGCGTCCGTTCAGCGCGGCCGCGGTGTAGTCGGCCCAGATCTGCGCGGGGTAGTCGCCGCCGTTGACCCGGGAGAGTCCTCCCGCGCCGTACAGGGGCTCCTGGGCGGCGCTCTCCGGGTTCTGGCCCAGGACGGCGACGACCGTGGCGAGATCGGGTGTGTAGCCCGCGAACCAGGCGGCCTTGTCGTTCTCCGCGGTGCCGGTCTTGCCGGCCGCGGGCCGCCCGGCGCCCTGGGCGGCGGTGCCGGTGCCGCCGTCGACGACGCTGCGCAGCATCGAGGTGGTGGTGTCGGCGGCCGCGCGCGGGATCGCGGTGGTCTCCTCGCGCTCGGGCAGTTCGACGTCCTCCTCGCTCTTGGTGATCTTGTCGACCAGGGTGTACGGCCGGTGGGTGCCGTGGTGGGCGAGGGTGGCGTAGACCTGGGTCATGGCCAGGACGCTGGGGGTGGCGGTGCCGAGCGAGATCGCGCCCTGGGACGAGGCGAGGCTGGGGGTGTCGGCGGGGATGCCCAGGTCGACGGCGGTGGCCTTGACCTTGCCGGGGCCGACGTCGATGCCCATCTGGGCGTAGACGGCGTTGACGGATTTGTCGGTGGCCTCGGTGACGGTGATCGGGCCGTAGGAGCGGTCGTCCTCGTTGGCGGGCGCGAAGCCGGTGCGGGAGCCGTGACTGACCGTCATCCGCTTGTTGGTGCCGTCGTAGACGGTGTTGGGGGTGATCTGGGCGCCGTCCTGGGTGGTGGAGTTGTTCTGTACGGCGGAGGCGAAGACGATCGGCTTGAAGGTGGAGCCGACCTGGTAGTCGCTGCGGGTGGCGCCGTTGACGAACTGCTTGGCGTAGTCGATGCCGCCGTAGAGGGCGACGACCCGGCCGGTCGCGGGGTCGATGGAGGCGCCGCCGGCCCGGACGTAGCCGTCGACCTTGCGGGAGTTGTCGAGGCGGTCCATCACCCGGGTGTTGACCGCTTTGACGAAGGCGTTCTGGCGCTTCTTGCCGATGGTGGTGGTGATGCGGTAGCCGCCGCCGCGCAGGGTGTCCTCGTCGAGGATCTTGTTGTCGGTGAGGTAGTCCTTGACCGCCTCGACGAGGTAGCCGCGCTGGCCGGACAGCCCCGAGGAGGGCTTGGCGGGCTTCGGCACGGGGAACTCCAGCGCGGCCCGGTCGGCGGCGCCGAGCCAGTTCTTCGTCACCATGCCGTCCAGGACGTAGTTCCAGCGCGCCAGCACCCGGTCGCGGTTGCCGGGGTGGGCGCTGATGTCGTAGGCGCTGGGGGCGTTGAGGAGGGTGGCGAGGTAGGCGCCCTGGGCGAGGGTCAGCTGCTCGGCGTTGCGGCCGTAGTACGACTGGGCCGCGGCCTGGATGCCGTAGGCGTTGCGGCCGTAGTAGCTGGAGTTGAGGTAGCCCTCCAGGATGTTGTCCTTGCTCACCTCGCGGTCCAGCTTGATGGCGATGAAGAACTCCTTGGCCTTGCGGGTGACGGTCTGTTCCTGGCCGAGGTAGTAGTTCTTCACGTACTGCTGGGTGATGGTGGAGCCGGACTGCTTGCCCTTGCCGGTCACGGTGTTCCAGGCGGCGCGGAGCATCGCCGCGGGATCGACCGCGGACTCGGAGTAGAAGTCGCGGTCCTCGGCGGCGAGTACGGCCTGCTGGGCGGACTTCGGGACCTGGCTGAGGGTGACGTTCTGCCGGTTGATCTCGCCGTCGCGGGCCAGCTCGGAGCCGTCGGAGTAGAGATAGATGGTGCTCTGGGCCTTGGCGGCGCTGTTGGCCGGCGGGATGCCGACGAGCAGATAGCCGGCGGCCAGCCCGCCGATGACGAGCAGCAGGAACAGCAGCACGGTGCCCAGCACCATGCGCCAGGTGGGGATGACACGGCGCCAGCCGGTGCGTTGTCCGCTCATATCGGTGTGGACTCCTCGGCCGCCGCCGAAGGTTGTACTGCGGCGGTCGGTGTCGTGTCGGGGGATTCGCGCGGTACGCCGCAAGAGCAACTGCCGCCCGTTGGGAAACTCTCGCATCATGTGCCCCGGTCAGACGGGGTGGCGCGCACCGGAGTCCGCCAGCTGACCGGCTGAACGGCGCCCACGGCTCACCCGAAGCGGTGATAACGCGATGGCGAGCTGTACGCGGGTGGCCGGATCGTGGCGGATACCGGGCGGAGCGGGGGCTTCGGGTGTTCGGCGCTCTAATGTGTCCGTATGACTGAGGACCTCCCTGCATTGCGCGCCTCCGACGCCGACCGTGAGCGGGTCGCCGAGATCCTGCGGGACGCCGTCGCGGAAGGGCGGCTGGCGATGGAGGAGTTCGACGAGCGGCTCGACGCGGCGTACCAGGCCCGTACCTACCGGGAGTTGGAGCCGCTCACCGCCGATCTGCCGGTGGGCGCGGCGGCCCCGGCCCCGGCCCCGGCCCCGCTGTCGCTGCGCAAGGAGAGCGGGGCGCCGGCGCCGTGGGCGGAGCGGATCGTCAGCGGCACGGACGGTTCCGGGGCCGGCATCGCCGTCATGGGCGGCTTCCAGCGCAAGGGCCGGTGGACGATCGGGCGCCGCTTCACGGCGGCCTGCCTCATGGGCGGCGGGGAGATCGATCTGCGCGAGGCGCACTTCGCCGGGCCCGAGGTCGTCATCACCTGCTGGGCGCTCATGGGCGGGGTGAACATCGTGGTGCCGCCGGGCGTCGAGATCGAGGTGCGCGGGCTGGGCATCATGGGCGGCTTCGACTCGCGCGAGGACGGCGTCCCGGGCGAGCCCGGCGCGCCCCGCGTGATCGTCAGGGGCCTGGCGCTGATGGGCGGCGTCGGTGTCGAGCGCAAGGTGCCCAGGGCCGAGAAGCGCCGTCTGAAGGAGGAGCAGCGCCGCGTCAAGGGCGAGCAGCGCCGCCTCGAGGACGGCCCGCGGGGGGAGCTGGACTGAGGCGGCGGCGTCTGCTCCGTTCGCGTCAGAGCGAGGCGGGCGCGGCCAGCTTGAGGTGGGCGAGGTTCACCGTGCCGGCCATCGCCCTGAAGCCCTCGTCGTTCGGGTGGAGATGGTCACCGGAGTCGTAGGAGGGGCGCAGCCGACCCGGCGCCGCGGGGTCGCGCAGTGCCTTGTCGAAGTCCACGACCTCGTCGTAGACGGTGCCGGAGCGGATGATGCGGTTGACCCGTTCGCGGACCGAATTCAGCAGGGTGGAGTAACCGCGGTGCCCCCCGAACGGCGTAAGGGTGCTGCCGGTGACGCGCAGACCGCGGGCGTGCGCCTCGCGGACGAGCTCCCGCATCCCCGCGACGATCTTCTGCGGGTCGAGCTGGCGCGGGGACTTGAACAGGTCGTTCAGCCCGATCTCGACGATCACCGCCTTCACACCGGTCCGCGACAGTGCGTCGCGGTCCAGGCGGGAGAGCACACTCGGCCCGTTGTTGGGGGAGAACCGGGAGCCGTTGACCAGCAGCCGGTTCCCGCTGATGCCCTGGTTGAGGACGCCGTAGCGGGGCGCGCCGGGCTCGTTGCGCAGCCTGGCGGCGAGGAAGTCCGTCCAGCGGTGGTTGGCGCCGGCGGTGGAGGTGATGCCGTCGGTGATCGAGTCGCCGATCGCGACGACCGAGCCGCGGGCCTGGGTGCTCCACACGTCCACACCGGTCAGATAGCGCCAGTACGGGCTCTGCTCGGTGTAGGCGGCGCCGGTGGCGTCCTCGGCGCGGTCGCCGCGCGCCAGGTAGGAGGTCTGCCGGGCGTACGGGTGGTAGGTGGCGGGCCCCGAGGGCGCCGGGGAGTACGTCGTGACCAGCAGGTCCGCGTCGCCCGGCACCTTCAGCCGGGCCGGGTCGCTGGTGACCGCGCCGCCCGCCGGAATGGTCACCGCGGGCTTGCCGCCGAAGGACAGCCGCCGCATGGTGCCGCTCGCGGCCGTGGGGTCGCTGGGGGCCGCGGCCAGCGCGAGGGTGGCATGGCTCACCACCAGCGGGCGGGTGCCGTAGAGGTTGGAGAGCTGGATGCGGACGCCGGAGCCGCCGACGCTGGTGTGCACGACGTTGCGTATCGACATGCCCGCGTAGCCGTTCAGGGTGCCGGGCTCGGCCGCCGCCGCGGCCGCCGACCAGGTGCCGACCCACTGCCCGGAGGCCGCGGGCGCGGCCGGGTCGCGTGGCTTGTGCGAGGAACTGCCCAGCCCGCCGTCGTCGCCGCCGAAGCCGACGAATATCGCGGTCGAGATCAGCACCACCACTGCCGCCAGACCGGCGAGCAGGGAGTAACCCACACTCTTCGTCATGCGGGAGGGGTCTCCTGGGTAAAGCGGAGCGACACGCTCCGGGCGGGCAAGGGCAGCGGATGATCAGCGGCACCGTTGCGGTCCGATCGGTCCCTCATGATCCCACGGACCTCCGGGGTGCCGCCCGGCGCCCCTCGACGCCTTCTGGCATGGACGCGGGGAACTCGTGGTTCGTTCCAGGAGTAGGTCACAGTGGGACACATACGGCCGGACCGCCGGCCGGCGTGCGGAGCAGGACAGTCCGGATGGATGGCGGGGGCACGGTGGGAGCGGTGGAGCGGATGGAACGCACAACAGCGGACATGGCGCCGGACGGGGGACAGGGCCCGGCGCCGGACGGGGGACGGGGCCCGGCGCCGGACGCGACGCCGGTGGCCCGGCCGGCCGAGGCCGGCGGGTTCCCCTACGGCGCCGCCGACGAGGAGCGCCGGCGCGCCGTACGCCGGATGAAGACGCTGGCCACCGGCCTGCTGCTGGCCGTCGCGCTGGTCTATGTGCTGGCGAAATGGGCCGGGGCCTCGGGGGCGGGCGGCTGGACGGGATGTGTCGCGGCGGCGGCGGAGGCCGGGATGGTCGGTGCGCTGGCCGACTGGTTCGCGGTCACCGCACTGTTCAAGCGGCCCATGGGACTGCCGATCCCGCACACCGCCATCATCCCCACCAAGAAGGACCAACTGGGGCAGAGCCTGGGTGACTTCGTCGGGGAGAACTTCCTGTCCGGTGAGGTCATCCGCCGCCGGCTGCGCTCCGTCGGCATCGGCCGCCGGCTCGGCGGCTGGCTCGCCGAGCCCGGCAATGCCGACCGGGTCACCGCCGAGCTGTCCACCGCGCTGCGCGGCGCGCTGACCGTGCTGCGCGACGCCGATGTGCAGGCGGTGGTCGGCGAGGCGATCACCCGCCGGGCCGACGCGGTCGAGATCGCGCCCGGTATCGGCACGATGCTGGAGAAGATCGTCGCCGAGGGCGGCCACAAGCGGGTGGTGGATCTGATCGTCGCCCGTGCCCACGACTGGCTGGTCGAGCACGGTGACTCCGTCATGAGCGCGGTCTCCGGCGGTGCGCCCGGATGGACCCCGCGGTTCGTCGACCGCAAGGTGGGCGACCGGGTCTACAAGGAGCTGATGCGCTTCGTCACCGAGATGCGGGACATGCCCGAGCATCCGGCGCGCGGGGCGGTCGACCGCTTCCTGCGGGACTTCGCGGGCGATCTGCAGTCCGACCCGCAGACCCGGGCCAAGGTCGAGCGGCTGAAGTCCGAGGTGCTGGGGCGTGGTGAGGTGCAGGATCTGATCGCCTCGGCCTGGGGCTCGGTGCGCGCGATGATCGTCGCCGCCGCCGAGGACGAGCGCAGCGAACTGCGGCTGCGGGTGCGGGCGGGGCTGTTGTCCCTGGGCCGGCGGCTGGCCGGCGAGGAGCGGCTGCAGAACAAGGTGGACGGCTGGCTGGAGGGCGCGGCCGTCTACGTGGTGACGACCTATCAGAGCGAGATCACCTCCCTGATCACCGACACCGTCGCCGGCTGGGACGCCGAGCACACCTCGAAGAAGATCGAGGCGCACATCGGCCGTGATCTGCAGTTCATCCGCATCAACGGCACCGTCGTCGGCGCCCTGGCCGGCCTCGCCATCTACGCCGTCTCACAGGCCCTCGGCGGCTGACCCCCGCCCGCGGACCGGACCGTGCGCCGGCTCTGGCGGCTTGCGCCCGCAGGGCTTACGGTGCCCGCGTGCGGGAGCGGATACCGGTAGTCGTACAGGGGCGGCGCACCCGTCGCTCCCGTACCGCGCGGGCGCTGTGGACGGGTGCGGAGCTGGCCGTGACGCTCGGCGCCGTACTCCTGCTGCTCGTCGTCCACCAGCTGTGGTGGACCAACCGCCAGGCGCAGCACGCGGCGCACGACCAGGTGGCCCGGCTGGAGCGGCAGTGGGACGCACGGCCGCCGTCACCCGCCGCGCCCGCAGGGCCCGGTGACGACGGCGCGGCGGCGCAATCCGCGCGAAGCACCCCGCCGCCCCGTACGCCCGCCCACCGCACCGCCGGCCGGCTCCCGCCGCCCGGCCCGGACCTGGCGTACGCCGTCCTGCGCATCCCCCGGATCGGCCTCACCGCCCCCGTCGCCCAGGGCGTCGGCAAGGCCGCGGTCCTCAACAAGGGCTATGTGGGCCACTATCCGCACAGCGCACAGCCCGGTGAGGCGGGCAATGTCGCGCTGGCCGGACACCGCAACACCCACGGCGAGCCGTTCCGCCACCTCGACCGGCTGCGCACCGGCGACACCGTCCTCCTCGACACCGACCGGGCCCGGTACACCTATGTCGTCCGGCGCACCCTGCCGCGGACCACACCCGGCGACGGCACGGTCCTCGCCACGGTCCCGTACAGCAGCGTGCACCCCGCCTACCGCTTCACGGCGCCCGGCGCCTATCTGACCCTGACGACCTGTACGCCGGAGTACACCTCCACCTACCGGCTGGTGGTCTGGGGTGTGTTGCGGTCGGCACAGTCACGGTGAGGGCGGCGGTGCGTCACCTGAGGGCTTGCCGGAATCAAGGTGTTGCTTCCCGGCAAGCCCTTAGGCTCTCGCCCCATGCGAAACGAGTCCTCCGGAGGGCGATCCCCGGGTTCGAGAAAGCGTCCCGCGCTGCTGTGGCTGCTGCTGCCGTATGTGCTGTTCCTGGCGGTGCTGCCGCTGGTGAACCGGGTGACGCCCACCGTGCTGGGTCTGCCGTTCCTGTTCTTCTGGATGCTGGTGGCGACGCTGGCGACACCGCTGTCGGTGTGGCTGGCGCGGCGCGGTGACATCGAGCGGGGCCGGCGGTGAACGCCGTGGTTTCCACCGCGGTCTTCGGCGGCTTCATGGTGCTCACGGTCGCCCTCGGCCTGTTCGCGGTGCGCGGCCGCGGCACCGGTGGGGGCCTTGCCGAGTGGTCGGTCGGCGGCCGGAGCCTGGGGCCCGTCTTCATCTGGGTGCTGATGGCCGGTGAGAGCTATACGAGCTTCAGCTACCTCGGCGCGGCCGGCTGGGGCTACCACTCCGGCGCCCCGGTCCTCTATGTGCTGGCCTACATGTCCTGCGGCTATGCGCTCGGTTATGTCGTCGGGCCGATGCTGTGGGCCTACGCCCGCCGGCACGATCTGGTCGGCATCACCGACATGGTCGCGCACCGCTACCGCTCGCCCCGGCTCGGCGCCGCCGTCGCCCTGCTGGCCACCGTCTGCCTGCTGCCGTACATCCAGCTGCAGATCACCGGCATGGGCGTGGTCGTCTCCACCATTTCCTACGGTGCCATCAGCCTCAACTGGGCGTATTTCATAGCCTTCGCCGTCACCACCGGCTTTGTCGTGGTCAGCGGGCTGCGCGGCAGCGCCCGGGTGTCGGTGCTCAAGGACGTCCTGGTCATCGCCACCCTCGGCTTCCTCGCGGTCTATCTGCCGCTGCACCACTTCGGCGGCTACGGGCCCCTCCTGCACCGGCTCGTCGCCGAGAAGCCGCAGTGGCTGACCTTCCCCGGCCATGCGTCGGGCGGACTGGGCATGGTCTGGTTCGCCACCACCACCGTCGTCAACTCCCTCACGGTGGTGGTCTTCCCGACGACCGTGGCGGGTTATCTGGGTGCCCGCAGCGCCGATGCGCTGCGCCGCAACGCCCTGTACCTCCCGTTCTACAACGTGCTGTTGTTCGTGCCGGTGCTGCTGGGGATGGCGGCGCTCTTCGTGGTGCCCGGACTGGTGGGCGCGGACTCCGATCTCGCGCTCTTCACCATGGTGGTGGACTCCCTTCCGGCCTGGGCCGTGGGGCTGATCGGGGTGGCCGCCGCGCTCTCCTCCATCGTGCCGATGGCCGTGTTCATGCTGGTCATCGGCACGATGTGGGGGAGGAGCGTGCTGGGCGCGCTGCCGCGTCCGGGCGGCGGGGCAGCCGGGGAGGCTTCCGGGGAGGGACGGTGGCGGGCGGTGGCGGGCGGGCGTCAGAAGCTGTGGTCGCAGCTGGTCGTGGTGGTGGCCGGCGCGCTGGCGCTGCTGCTGACCTACACCGCCCCCGACACCCTCGTCCGGCTGTCCTTGATTTCGTACGAGGGCATGGCACAGCTCGTGCCGATGCTGCTGCTGGGGCTGGTGTGGCGGCGGCTGACGCGGTGCGCCGCGGTGAGCGGCCTGGTGGCGGGCTGTGCGCTCGTCTGTGTCCTGGTCTTCGGGGGACACGACCCGCTCTGGGGGATGAACGCGGGGATCGTCGCTCTCGCCGTGAATGTGGCGGTGGCGCTCGTGGTCACCTGGCGGGGGCCGCGCGATACGGACGGGAGGCCGGATGCCGAAGTGCTGGCGCTGGACGACGAGTTCCCCCGGGAGGGTGCGTTGCCGCGGGGCGCGGCGGTCAGCCGGCCGGCGGCGTCGTGATCTTCTTGCCCTCCTTGGAGACCGCGAACCACAGGCCCATCTTGCCCTGGCCGTTGATGTCACCGGGCTGCTTGTCGCCGGTGAACCAGTACACCGGCCAGCAGTCGACGGCCAGTTGACGGGTGCCGTCGGGGCGGGTGACGGTGGAGATGAGCTTGGGGGCGATGCCGTTGAGCTTGGAGCGGTCGGCGGGCTTGGCGGGCTTCCAGGTGTCCAGGCAGGCGTCGTTGCAGCCGAACTTCATCGGCCAGGCGCTGTCCTTGTTGAAGCGGTAGAGAGTGCGGCCCATGCCGTCGACGAGGAGGGAGCCGAGCTGGGGCTGGTTGAGCACCGAGACGTCGCCGGGCTTCTGGGCGCCGGCCTTCTTGCCGTCGGCGGCCAGCGCGTTCCAGGTGCCGCCCACGCCCTGGCCCTTGGTGTCGCCGGGCTGGGTGTCCTTGGCGAAGCGGTAGGCGGGCCAGCCGCCGATGGTGAGCTGCTTGGTGCCGTCGGCGCGGGTGACCGACCCCAGCTTGCTCTTGTCGATACCGGCCGGGGCACTGGCGCCGTCGGCGGGGACCACCGGCCAGGCCGTGGCGCAGGAGCCGGAGCAGTTGGACCTGGACGGCTCCGCGGTGTCCTTGTCGAAGCGGTAGAGGGTCATGCCCTTGGAGTCGGTCACGACCGGGCCGAGCTCGGCGTCCTGATGCAGGGCCAGCGTCCCGGCGCTGGGCGCGGCCTGCGGGGCATTGCCGCTGTCGCCGCCCGCCTGGCCGCCGCCGCTGCCGTCGTCGCCGCTGCCGGAGGAGCCGTAGCCGTAGTTGCTGGTGCCCTGGCCGGCCGGCTGGACATTGTCGGTGGCGGGGGTGCCGGCGCTCTGGTTGCCGCTGCTGCCGCAGGCGGCGGTCAGGGCCAGGGTGGCGAGGGCCGTGGCCGCGAGACCCGCACGACGTCGAGTGCTCATGATGTCTCCTCTGTCGGGTGGTGATTGCGTCGCTTGCTGAGGTGGTGACTGAGAGGGCGGCCCGGGTGCCGTGAGGGCCCGGGGCCCCGGCGGGGTGCCGTCGCCGGGGGAATACGCGCTACGGGGTGCCGGGCGTTCAACGGAGCCGAAAAATTTTCTCCGCGGGCAAAAACCCTGCCCGGCACCTCAGTTGCCGGCCTGCACCCGCAGTGCGAGTGCCGGGCAGCGGCGCACCGCGAGCTGCGCACGGCGCCGCATCCGGGCCGGCAGCGGCATACTGGCCTTCTCCGGATAGCCGTCCGGGCCCAGCTTGATGATGCCGGGCACCACGTCCGCGCACAGGCCGTGGCCGCGGCACAGCGTCCAGTCGACCAGCAGCCGTTCCTGCGGGGGCGCCGCGGACCGGGACGGGGCGGGTGCCGGGGCGGGGACGGTGGACGGCAGCGGGCTGCTCCCGGTGACCGGCAGTGCTCCGGTCACCGGGCGGCCGCATCCGAACCCCTGCGCATGGCGCTCGAACTCCTCGGGGAAGGCGGCGAGGGCCGAGGCGACAAAGCGCGAGGTGCCGTCCGGATGACTGCAGGCGCCGCGCTTCTCGACCGCCCGCATCCGCGTCTGTACGGCTTCCAGGGCGCCGGAGCCGCCGCCCCGGACGGCGCGGTCGAGCTGGTCGGCGAGCGCGGGCAGGCCCAGCACACAGGGACCGCACTGGCCGGCCGATTCGGCACCCATCCACTGGGCGACGCGTACCGTCTCGCCGGCGGGGCAGGTGTCGTACGGCAGCGGCAGCACGGCTCCGGCACCGAGCACCGCGTGGTACTCGGCCAGCGACTCCTTCGACAGCGTCGCGGTCAGCGCGTCGGTGGGCGACACGAACGTGCCGTGGTAGCCGCCGATCAGCACGCCCTGGCCCTGGTCCATGCCGCACAGCGCCAGGACGCGGGCCAGCGGTGCCCCGTAGGGCACCTCCACCACCCGGCTGCCGGCGACCGTCAGCAGCAGCGTGCCGGGCTCCGTGGGCAGGCCCGCGGTGCGGTAGCCGAGCGCGCCGAGCCGGGCGGCCACGGCGAGCTGGGCGTAGGTCTCGGTGTTGGACAGCAGCGTCGGCACACCGTTCAGACCGCGCTCGCTGGAGCGGATCTTGCGGCCGGAGGGGAGGCCCGCGCCGCCGCCCAGGCCGTTGGTCATGGCGGAGCCCTCGCCGGTGACGAACCGTTCGGTCAGCAGGGTGACCCGTAAAGCCGGCCGCACCGGGCCGCGTTCGGCGATCGCCCGGCGCAGCGAATCCTCGACGTCCCGGCGGGTCACGCCGATGGCGACCTCCTGTGCCCCGAGCGCATCGGCGGCCAGCAGGGCGCCGTCGATCACCAGATGCGGGGCGTGCAGCAGCATCGCGGTGTCCTTGAGGCAACTGGGCTCGCCCTCACTGCCGTTGACGACCACCGCGCCCTTGCCGTCGGCGCGCGCCATCCCGTCCATGACGGCCGTCAGCTTGCGGGCGAAGGGGAAGCCCGCACCGCCGCGGCCGCGCAGATCGATGTCCTCGGCCAGCGCCACCAGCTCCGTGGAGGTCAGCTGGGGCAGGCTGCCGTGCCGGGACAGATGCGCCACCCGGTCCATGCGCGGCATCTCGTCGAGCCCGGCCAGCAGCCGGGGCGGACCGAAGGACGCCAGCGTCGGTACGGGCTCCGGGCCGGCGACGGCCGGGAGCAGGCGGGTGGGAGCAGGGGCGGTCATGGGAGTTCTCCTGTGTTCCTGCGGGAGTCGCGCAGGCGCAGCGCGAGTCGTACGGCCACCGCGACAAGGCAGATGGCATAGCCGATGAGGGCGTAGCCGGCCGCGGCGCGGCCCGCCCTGAGGCCGTGCACCAGGGCCAGTCCCCAGGCGGCGTACGCGCTCATGTGAAGCCCTCGCCACCACCGGGAGGCGGTGACGCCGGTGAACGCGCCGCGCACCGCACCGGTCACCGCGACGGAGACGAACACGTAGGCGGCGAGGGTGCCGAGGCCGATGAGGCCGGGCCGGGCGCCGTCGGCGAAGGGCACCGCGGCGGCCGTCGCATCGGTGTGGCCCTCAGCGATTTTGACCCAGATGTGCAGGCCGAGGAAGCCGAGGCCGGCGACGCCGGTCCCGCGGTGCACGGCCTGGGCGAGCAGCCGGTGGCCGGAGTGCAGCACCATCCGGTCGGTGGCGGCCAGGCCCCACAGCACGGTGACCGACAGGGAGACCAGCGCGAGCACCCCGGCGCCGAAGTCGAGGAAGTTCAGCAGGCCGTCCATCGCGCCGGCGTGCATCATGACGGCGAGGAAGAGCAGCAGCGCGGCCGGAAGTGCCGGACGCAGTACGGCAGTTCCGGCGAAGCCGCCGGCCGGTCGGCGGGCCGGCGGCCCGGGTTCGTGCGGAGGGCGCCGGGGGCGGGACGAAGTGGGCGAGGGCCGGGCACGGTGTGCTGCGCGGCGGCTCTGCAAACGCGGTGCGGACATCGGACCTCCCGGTGTCAGGGCACGGGTGCGGGATGCGAATTTCGATGAAATCTCCCGGGGGTGCTATTTGCCCGGGGCTTTTGTTCCGGTGACCCCCGGTAACACTAAACATTCTGTGACCGGGTGGATACGCAGGGCCGTAATCCGGATGTGTAAAAGCATCTCCGAGCGCGTTCAGGCTTTCGTAAGCTTTATCGCGCTGTGACAAATTCCTGCACTGGCATCGCGGTCCCGCGGGGTGACTCCGGATGATGCCGACTCAGGCGCCCGGGGGGCGCCAATCCCCAGTAATAGCCGCATCCCCGCCAGGATCGAGGTAGCGATGTGTGATCTCCTGAACCGCATCTGGTCGCGTCCCCGAGGCGAGTGGAACCGGGTAGTCAGAAATGAACTACCGGATCTCGCCGAGAAGTTGGTCGCGGAGTTGCAACGCGGATTTCCCGCATTGTCCGCACTTCTCGGGGATACTCCCGTAGAAGAGGCACATTGGGCGCTTGAACAGGCCTTGCTGACAGTTCTTGGGTACCAAAAAGAGTCGGAGAGTAAACCTCGGGCACTGCCGTCCGTTGTCACTCCGATGCCCGTGGCACGGGCCCGCCAGGACCTGTTCGATGTGCTCGCCGGACAACGGGAACTGCCGGACGAAGGCCTGGCCGAACTGGCCCGCGCGGCCGGCTGGCCGGTCCCCGACACCCTCCAGGCCGTCGTGCTCGCCACGCCCGCCGAGGCGGCCCAGCTCGCCGCGGCGCTCGGGCATGCGCTCATCGGCTCCGTCGACGGCTACACCTGTCTGTTCGTCCCCGACCCGGCCACCCAGACCCGGGCCCGCCTGGAGGCGGCGCTCAAGGGCCGGCCGGCCGCGGTCGGACACGTCGTACCGGCCACCGACACCGCGTCCTCGCTGCGTTGGGCCCGCTATCTGCTCACGCTGGCCCCGGGCCGGGTCGGCCCGGAGTCGCGGCCCGCGTTCGTCGACGACCATCTCTCGGCGCTCCTGCTGCTCCAGGACGAGTCCCTGGCGGACGCGCTGACCTCCCGCTGGCTCGGCCCGCTGGAGGAGCTGACGCCCCGGCAGAGCGAGCGGCTGGAAGTCACGCTGCTGGCGTGGCTGGAGGGCGGCGGTGCGCCGGAGGCGGCCAAGCTGCTGCATGTGCACCCCCAGACGGTCCGCTACCGCCTGCGCCAGATCGAGAAGCTCTTCGGCCCGGTGCTGCGTGATCCGCGTACCCGCTTCGAGCTTGAGATGGCGCTGCGCAGCCGCCGGCTGATGGCGCATGTGCGCAGCTACCGCGCACGGGCCGGCCGCCGGGCGCGGGCCGTCGCCTCGTCCATACGCCCGCTGGGCGTGGCCCGTGAGGCCCGCGTCAACGGTCTTTGAAGGACCGACGGTTGACCCCTCCTGCCCCTTGAGCTGACGGCCGGCCGGTACGGCGGAAGCCTTCCGGTACACCGACAGCCCACCGGCGCGAAGCGGCGGCCCCGACCCCCGGGAATCCGGGTCGGGGCCGCCGCGTTGTCATGGCCCAAGGGGCCCGCATGCCCCTTAGGGGATTTCCCCCCCAAGGGGCTGCCGCGGTCCTCAGGTGCAGTTGCGGCCGCCGTTGATGCAGTCGACCGCCTTGCTCATCAGCTGGTCCGACATCACGTTGATGAAGTCACCGTGGTCGGTCACCGGTTTGTGCAGCTGCTCGGGGAAGCTGTCCACCGCGAAGCTGTCGCCCTGCGGGACGTCGTAGGTGATGCGTTCGACGAGCTGCGGGATCGCGGTGAAGTTGTCGGGGCAGTTGCCGTTCTGGTCGGAGAAGGCCACATGGTCGCGGTGGTTTCCGCTGTCGGTGCTCTGGCCGTCCCAGCAGTTCTGGAAGGCGAAGGTGCGCACGACCTGCGAGCCGTTCGGGCACAGCGGGTACTTGTCCTTGAGCTGGCGGTCCTCGAAACCGGTGCAGCTCCAGGAGGCGTTGGCGTTCTTGGTGCCGTTGGTGAACGCCTTGGCGTCGCCGGTGATGATCCGCAGGAAGCGCGGCATCGCCCGGACCTGGCCGGCCTGGCTGCCGCGGTAGGTGAGGGTCGCTGAGGCCGGGGTCAGCACCGAGCCGACATTGGCGTCCTGTGCCGCGCCCGGCTTCTGCTCCGCGCTCCCGTCCAGCTTGCGCAGCACCGGCCAGTAGTAGGTCGACTGGTCGCCGTTGGTGCAGGTGGTGTCGGAGGCGGCCAGGGACTGATCGGTGGAGGATCCGTCGGTGGTTTTGTTGCCGACGTAGTCGTGGGTGTGGTGGGCGCCGTTGCTGACGCCCGGGGTCACGATGACGTTGTCGGAGTTGAAGTGGCCGTCCTCATTGCGGCCGCACTCGGTGGTGAAGGTGCCCGTCGTGGCGTTGCCCCCCTTGGGGGCGGCGAACGGCGGGGCGCCCGCGTCCGGCTGGACGGTGGTGATGTCGACGAAGTCATCGGGGGAGGGACCGCCGGCCTGGCCCTGCTGGCCCTGACCTTGGTCCTGGCCCTGCTGGCCCTGCTGGCCCTGTCCCGGGTCCTGGCCCTGGGGCTGCCCCGTGGCCTGCCCCGTGGTCTGGCCCGTGGTCTGGTTCTGCCCCTGGTACCAGCCGTCCTTCACGGACTTCGTGGCGTCGTTGCCGCCCGCGCCGGCGCCCTCGTTCACGGGCTTGGTGGTGCAGCCGCTCATCTTCAGCAGGTAGCCCGGCCGCTTCGTGTTCTTGGCGATCGCGCTGACCATCATGGTGAGGGTCTTCTGCCGCTGTGCCTTGAGCGGGGCCAGGACGGCGGATCCGCTGCCGCCCATCATCTTGTGGTACGCGTCGTGCACCTGCCGGTCGAGCGAGGACAGCCCCTTGGAGACCGAGAGCTGGGCGCTGTGCGGGACGGTGCGCAGCCGTTCGCCCACATCGGGGCAGGAGATGGTGAGGGCGGACACCGTGTGCTGATGGCCGGCCGTCGCCCCCGGTGTGTTGTTGCCGGCCAGCGCCGTGGTGGCGTACGCGGCCAGTCCGCCGCCGCCCAGCAGGAGGGCGGTGGCGCCGATGAGCATTCTGTTCGTCAAACGCGAGCGTTTATGGGCTTGTTGCCGTTGCCTCATGAGATCACTTCGCTTCGTCCGGTGTGAGGGGTGTCGTCCTGTTGTGGTTCACAGAGGGTTCGGTGGGCGCATCCGTAAGGGGCTCCGTAAGGGGCTCCGTAAGGGGCACCTGCGCCCGGTCAGCTGGTGTGCAGGGTGTTGAAGTCGACCCGGCCGGTGTGCTCCAGCGCCGTGATGTGGTCCAGCACGACGTCGTTGGCGCGGTCCGCCAGGGCGCGCACCATCGTGTTCTTGGTCTGGTCACGGACCATGGCCACCAGCCCGAAGACCTTGCCGTGGGCCCGGCGCAGCAGCTCCGCGAACAGCGGGTCGAAGTCCTTGCCCTGGGCGGCGTTGAGCTGGCCGAGCCAGCCTTGCTGGGCGGCGTTGGGCTCAGTGGGCAGGTCGACGCCCAGCGCCCGCCCGGCCTCCTCCGCCCGCCGGTTCAACTCGGTGTGTCCCGCCACGAGATGGTTGCCGGCCGAGCGGACGGCGGTGGTCGTCCCACGCTGCTGCGCCATCCGGCCCGAGGGCAGCTCCCACAGTCCGGCCAGCTTGACCTTGCGTACGAAGTCCCGGTCCATCGCGGTGAGCGGACCGTAGCGGGTGTTGACCGTACCGCCGCCGTCGTCGTCGTAGCCGACGGTGTTGGTCGCCGCGGCCGCGGACTCGCCGAAGAGCTGGACGGGCAGCAGCAGCGCCGCGAGCGTGGCCACGAGCGCGGCTACCACCAGTCCGGTGGCGATGGTCCGCCCGGATGTTGCGGAATTGCTGAGGATCGACCGCACACGGCCTCCCGGGTCGTCACGACTGGAATGCCACCGGACGCTAAGTGCCGCACCGGGCCCGCGGGTGCGGGTCCTCACCCCTGGACAAATTACGGCCGGGCCCGCCGCGGCACTGCTACGGTTCGCGGGCGGGCCCGGCCGGGGAAGCGGGTGACGTGCGCCGGATGCCGTATGCCCGGCCGGGCCCGTCCAGTGCGGCCCGGCCTGTGCTTCAGCGGGCGTACAGCCCGGCAGCCGCCTCTCTGCGGCGGTCCCGCCGCGTTCCGGGCTCCTCGTGCTTGCCCTGCGCGTACAGGGCGTCGATCTCCGCCGCGTACGTCCGGACGATCGCCGACCGCCGCAGCTTCAGCGACGGCGTCATCAGCCCCGACTCCTGGCTGAACTCGCCCGGCAGCACCCGGAAGGCGCGGATCGACTCGGACCGCGACACCGCGGCGTTCGCCCGCGCCACCGCCCGCCGCACCTCCGCCTGCAGCTGCTCCTCCGGCGTCGGCGCCGTACTGTCCGCACCGGGTTTGTCCCACAGCCCGCGCCAGTGCGCCAGCGCCTCCGGGTCCAGTGTGATCAGCGCGGTGACGTACGGCCGGTTGTCGCCGACCACCACACACTGCGAGATCAGCGGATGGGCGCACAGCCGCTGCTCCAGCCCCTGGGGGGCCACGCTCTTGCCGCTGCTGGTGATGATGATGTCCTTCTTGCGGCCGGTGATGACCAGATAGCCGTCCTCGTCCAGATGCCCCAGGTCGCCGGTTGGCAGCCAGCCGCCGTACAGCCCGCTGCCCGGTGTGCCGCCCTCGTCGAGGTAGCCGGCGAACACCACCGCACCGCGCACCCACACCTCGCCGTCCAGCGCCAGATGCACCGCGCTGCCCGGCAGCGGGCGGCCCACCGTCCCGAACCGCACCTTGCCGGGCGGCTGTACGGTGATCGCGCCGCTGGTCTCCGTCAGGCCGTAGCCGTCGTAGACGGTGATGCCGATCCCGGCGAAGAGCAGCCCCAGCTCACGGAAGAGCGGTGAGCCGCCGGAGACCGCGGTGCGCACCCGGCCGCCCAGCGTCTCCCGGATGCGGGAGTACACCAGCCGGTCGTAGAGCGTGTGCCGGGCCCGCAGGAACGGGTCCGGGCCGCGCCCGGTGCCCTGTGCCTGCTCCGCGAGCGCCTCCGCGTAGCGCACCGCCACCGTCATCGCCGCGTCGAACGTCCGCCGCCGGCCCGCCGCCTGGGCGGCCAGCCGGGCGCGGGTGCAGATCTTCTCGAAGACGTACGGCACCGCGAACAGAAACGTCGGACGGAACGAGGCGAGGGCCGGCAGCAGCTCCTGCGACGTCACCTCGGGCTGATGGGCGAGCTTCACCCCGCCGCGCAGACACGCCACCTGCACCATCAGCCCGTAGATGTGCGCGAAGGGCAGAAAGGCCAGCAGCGACGGACGCTCGCCGGGCGCCGCCAGCAGCCCGCCCCAGCCCGCGTAGAGGGTGTCGCACTCGGCGGCGAGATTGGCATGGGTGATCACACAGCCGCGCGGGCGCCCGGTGGTCCCCGAGGTGTACATGATCGCCGCCACGCTGTCCGGGGAGACCAGGTGGCGCAGCCGGTGCACCGCCGCCTCGGGCAGCCGGGTGCCCTCCTCCGCCAGCCGCTGGACGCAGCCGAGGTCCAGCTGCCAGAGCCGGCGCAGGCCGGCCCGCTCGGTGCAGGCCTCGGCCACGGTCATGGCCTGCGCCTCGTTCTCGACGAGGACCGCGGTGACCTGCGCCCCGACGAGGATGCCGCGCAGCTGCTCGGCCGACGCGGTCGGATAGACCGGTACGAGCTGTCCGCCGATCGCCCACAGCGCATAACTGAACAGTGTCCACTCGTAGCGCGTACGGGACATCAGCGCGACCCGGGCGCCGGGCCGGACCCCGTCCGCCAGCAGCCCCCTGGCCAGGGCCATGACCTCGTCCCGGAATTCCGCCGCGGACACCTCCTGCCAGCCGCCGGACGCTCCGCCGTCGCGGCGTGCGAGCTGAGCGAAATCCGGCTGGTGAGTGGCGGTGTCGAAGACGGAATCGGCGAGACCGCCGGTCCGTAGTGGAGCCGCCAGGGCCGGAACGCTGATGTCGCGCACAGCACCTCCTAGGTGTTCCCCCTTGAATCCCCCTGGTCCGCCGCCGTCCCGACGGCAGGGAGGGCAAGTTACCGACAGGTCTCCCGGCTGCCCAGATCTGTGGCTACTCTTGAGCGGAAGCCGATAAGTCTTGACGACCGGACAACCTGAGGAGGCCGCCGGATGTACCGCATCGCCGATTGGCCCCCGGGCGTCCGTTGCCTCTCAGCGCTCTTCTTCGTCCTGTCGGGATTCCTGCTCACGCAGACCGGGCTCACCACGGCCCTGACCGCCGCCGCGACCTCCGGCGCGCTGCTGCTGCTGTGCCGCGCCTTCCTGATCGCGGCCTGCGCCCGGCCCGTACCACCGGGCCGGATCCGTACGGCCCTGCGCGACCGCGAGCGGCGTACGGCCTTCCTGCCACAACGCGATCCCGACGCGGCCGGCCGGCCGCGCCCCCGAGCACCGGGCCGTCCCCTCCCGACGGCCGCGTAGGCGCCCGGTCCGGTCACCGCACCGCATGCCGCGCCCGCGCGGCTCGTCACGCCGAATCCACATCCCGGCACGACGAGACCCGTGGAGGGCTCACCCATGTCCATGTTCGGCTTTCTCGGCGACGCGCTGGCGCACGGCGCCGAGGCGATCGCCCCGCTCTTCGGCACCGCGGCCATGGCCGCCACCATCGTTTTGTGCACCCTCGGCGTCCGCGCGGCGCTGCACCCGCTCGCCCGCGCCGCGGCCCGTGGCGAGAAGGCCCGTTCGGCGCTCGCCCCGCAGCTCGCCGAACTGCAGCGCAAGCACAAGGGCAACCCCGAGCGGCTGCAGAAGGCGATGTCCGACCTGTACGCCAAGAACGGTGCCTCACCCCTGGCAGGCTGTCTGCCGACCCTGCTGCAGCTGCCCGTCTTCTTCGTGATGTACCACCTGTTCTCCACCGGGGGCGGCGGCCTCCTGGACCACACGCTGCTGGGCGCGCCGCTCGGCGGTCACTGGCGCGAGGCGCTGGCGGACGGCGGTGTCTTCGGGCCGCACGGGCGGGTCTATCTCGCGCTGTTCGTGCTGATCGCGGCGGTCGCCACCTGGAACTTCCGGCGGGCCCGCGCCGCGGTGGCCAAGGCCCCGCAGCCGGCCGCGGGCGGTGGCGCGGCACTGCCCGGTATGTCCTCCATGGCCAAGGTGCTGCCGCTGCTGTCCTTCGGCACGCTGATCACGGTGGCCGTGGTGCCGCTGGCCGCCGGGCTCTACATGGTCACGACGACGGCCTGGACGGCGTGCGAGCGGGCGCTGCTGCAGCGGAACCGGGGGAGCGACGGCAGGGACACGGCCACCGCGGCGGCCCCGGCCGAAGGGGCGCCGGCCGCTGCCAAGGGCAAGCCGGCCCCGGCCGAGGGGACGCCGGCCCCCGCCGAGGAGCGGACGGCGCCGGCCGCCGCGCGGACGGCCGCGTGCGGACAGCAGGCGCCCGCCCCGGCTGACGGTGCGTCGGGCGCTCGGACTCGCGCCCCGCAGCAGCGTCCGGCACCGCAGCGTGCGGACCGGAAGGGCGCGCCGAAGAGCCGCGCGGCACGGCAGCGGGCGGCCCGTGCGCGGGCCAACTCCCAGGCCGCGGCCCGTCCGTCCGACGGGGCGAAGCCGCAGGCGGGCGTGGCTCCCGAGCCGATCGTCACTACCGCTCGGTAACGATCCGGTCCGTGAACGGGGTCTTGCGGACCGGACCCCGTTCTTGGACGATCGGCCAGATCGCTCGATGGCCGTCCCCCATCGGCCGGCCCGGAAATCCCTTTCCCGGGCCGACCCTTCGACCACGGGAGTGCAACCGATGAAGCTGCTGCGTGTCGGAACGGTGGGGGCGGAACGCCCGGCGCTGCTCGACGGGACAGGGGTCCTGCGGGACCTGTCCGGCCTGGTCCCGGACATCGACGGAGCACTGCTCGCGGACGACGCGAAGCTGGCGCGGATCCGCGCCGCCGCGGCATCCGGCGACCTGCCGCAGCTCGACCCGGCCGGGCTGCGCACCGGCCCGCCGCTGGCCCGGATCGGCAAGATCGTGTGCATCGGGCTGAACTACCACGACCACGCCCGCGAGACGGGGGCGGCGCCCCCCGGGGAGCCGATCCTCTTCATGAAGGCCCCGGACACGGTCGTCGGCCCCGACGACACCGTGCTGGTCCCGCGGGGCAGCGTGAAGACCGACTGGGAAGTGGAGCTGGCGGTTGTCATCGGCCGCCGGGCCCGCTACCTGGACAGCGACGAACAGGCGCTGGCGGCGGTGGCCGGCTACGCCGTGGCGCACGACGTCTCCGAGCGCGCCTTCCAGATCGAGCGCGGCGGCCAGTGGGACAAGGGCAAGAACTGCGAGACGTTCAACCCGCTGGGCCCGTGGCTGGTGACCGCCGACGAGGTGCCCGACCCGCAGGCCCTCGGTCTGCGGCTGTGGGTCAACGGCGAGCTGAAGCAGGACGGCACGACCGCCGAGCAGATCTTCCCGGTGGCCGAAGTGGTCCGCTACGTCAGCCAGTTCATGACCCTCCACCCGGGCGATGTCCTCAACACCGGCACCCCGGCCGGCGTCGCCATGGGCCGGCCGGAGCCCAAGCCGTATCTGCGGGCCGGTGACGTCGTGGAGCTGGAGATCGACGGCCTGGGCCGCCAGCGCCAGGAACTCAAGGCCGCCTGAGCGGCCCGCAGGAGCCTTGGCGTCCTGACTGCACCGGAGCGGCGGCGCTCGGGTGTGCTCCTCGGTCCGGAGCGGCGGCGCTCGGGTGTGCTCCTCGGTCCGGACCGGCGGCGCTCAGGTGCGCTCCCCGGTCCGGGGAGCGCACGCGTTCAGGCGCGTTCCCCGGTCCGGACCGTACGGCCTTCGGCGGCGGAGAGCTTCGCGGCCTCCAGGACGCGCAGCGTGGCCGCGGCCTCGGTGGCGGTCACCGGTGGGCGGCCGCCCTCGCGCAGTGCCCGTGCGACCGCGGCGTAGTACGCGGGGTAGTCGCCCGGCAGTGTCGGTACGGCCTCGCCGCCCCCGGCCCGCGGGGACGCCCCGGCGCCCAGCCGGCCCCAGCAGGACTCCGGCTCCACGCCCCACCCGGCGCCCTCGTCGCCGGGCCGCCGGCCCTCGCGCAGGGCGGCCTCCTGCGGGTCCAGGCCGTGTTTCACATAGCCCGCCCGGCTGCCCAGCACCCGCAGGCGCGGGCCCAGCATCGCGGCGGTGGCGCTCATCCACAGATGGGAGCGGACGCCGTTCGCGTGGGTGAGGGCGATGAAGGAGTCGTCGTCGGCCTCCGCGCCCGGCCGGCGGACCTCGGACTCGGCGTAGACGGAGACGGCCGGGCCGAAGAGGACCAGCGCCTGGTCGACGAGGTGGCTGCCGAGGTCGTAGAGCAGTCCGCCGATCTCCGCCGGGTCGCCGGACTCGCGCCAGCCGCCCTTGGGCCGCGGGCGCCAGCGCTCGAAGCGGGACTCGAAGCGGTGGACGTCGCCGAGCGCGCCCTCCTCGATCAGCTTGCGGGCGGTGCGGAAGTCGTTGTCCCAGCGGCGGTTCTGGAAGACGGAGAGCAGCAGACCGCGGTCCTCGGCGAGCGCGGCGAGCTTCTCGGCCTCGGCGGCGGTCGCGGCCAGCGGCTTGTCGACCACCACCGGCAGACCGGCCTCCAACGCGGCGGTGGCGAGCGGCACATGCGTCTTGTTCGGCGTCGCCAGCACGATCAGATCGAGGTCCGTGGCGCGTTCGAGCACCGCCTCGGGGGTGTCGGCCGTACGGACCCCCGGGTGCTCGGCGCGGGCCTGCGCCTGCCGCTCGGGGTGGGCCGTCGAGACGGTGTCGAGCTGCAGGCCGTCGGTGGCCGCGATCAGCGGGGCATGGAAGACCGAGCCCGCCAGGCCGTAGCCGAGGAGGCCGACGCGGAGCGGTTCTTGGGGGGTACCGGTGCCGGGGGAGTCGCTCATCTCGCTCATGGCTTCCACTTAAGCAACGGTGTTGCCAAAGTGCAAGCGATGCGGACAATGGGTGGGTGAGCAGCAACGACATCTCCCACGGCGGCCTCGCCGGCCCTCCGGGCGCCAATCTCCCCGCCCTGCGCGGCCACAACGCCGCGCTGGTGCTCGGGCTGCTGCGCGCGGCCGGCGAGGCGGGGGTCAGCCGGCTGGAGCTCGCCACCCGCACCGGGCTGACCCCGCAGGCGGTCAGCAAGATCACCGCCCGGCTGCGGGCCGACGGCCTGGCCGCCGAGGCGGGCCGCCGCGCCTCCACGGGCGGCAAGCCGGCCACCGTCCTGCGGCTGGTCCCCGGCGCCCGGCACGCCGTCGGGCTGCACCTGGACCGCGACGAGCTCACCGCCGTACTCGCCGACCTCACGGGTGAGGCGGTCGCCGTACGCCGTGCCCCGCTCGCCTTCGAAGCGGGCGCCGAGCAGGTGCTCGCCACCGCCGGACGGGAGGTCGCCGCGCTGTGTGCGCAGGCCGGCGGGGTGCCGGTGCTGGGCGCCGGGGTGGCCTGCCCCGGCCCGCTGGACCACACCACCGGCGTCCTGCACCGGGTCACCGGCGCGCCCCGGTGGGACGGCTTCCCCTTGCGGGACGCGCTCGCCGAACGGCTCGGTCTGCCCGTCGTCCTCGACAAGGACACCAATGCGGCGGCACTCGGCCTGGTCCAGGGCATACCGTCGGGCGCGGGCTCGTTCGGATACCTCCATCTGGGCACCGGCCTCGGCGCCGGGCTCGTCCTGGGCGGCTCCCTCTACCGCGGCCCGCGCACCGGCGCCGGGGAGTTCGGTCACCAGATCGTGCAGTGGGACGGTCCGCCCTGCAGCTGCGGGCGGCGCGGCTGTATCGAGGCGCTGTGCCTGGCGGCGGTGGCCCGCGGCGATCTGCCGGGCGCGGCACGGGCGCTGGGCGTGGGCGCCGCCAACCTCGTCGAACTGCTGGACATCGACCGGGTGCTGCTCGGCGGGCGCACCGTACTGGACCATCCCGACGCGTTCCTCGGGGGCGTGACCCAGGCGCTCGACGAGCAGGCGCACGCCCGCGGCAGGGCCGGGGGCGCGGTGCCGGTGGCGCTCGCCCGGGGCGGTGCGCGGGCGGTCGCGGACGGGGCGGCGGAGCTGGTGCTTGCGCCGCTGTTCGGGGCGCGGCGGCCCTGCCTCGCGGCCGGGCGCGGCGCCCCCTGACGCGCGGTCAGGGGGCGGGTGGCCGCCCGGCGTCTCCTTCCCCACCCTCGGCTGCGGGAATCCGCCCGTCCCGGCGGAGCCGGCCGAGGACGGCCGAGGCGAGTGCCGCGTCGAGTGCTCCGACGCCGGTGACGTCGGCCACGGTGATGGCGGTGTCCGGTCGGTCGACGGGTGCCTTGAGGAGCAAGCCGGCCGCGATGTCGCCGTCCTCGGCGGCGGCGCCGGCGCGGACGGCGTGGCCGAAGTCGCCGTGGCCGAGGCACTGGGCGTGGTCGTCGGTGGCGATCAGCCGTGCGCGGCGGAAG
This sequence comes from Streptomyces sp. NPDC054765, assembly GCF_053612065.1. NCBI lineage: Bacteria > Bacillati > Actinomycetota > Actinomycetes > Kitasatosporales > Streptomycetaceae > Streptomyces > Streptomyces sp. NPDC054765. The sequence goes on from NZ_JBSHBP010000021.1 coordinate 51,383, forward strand.
AGCGCAGGGGGCAGTTCGTTCTTGTGCGGCATGTCCGTGCCGATGCCGGTCACGTGCGCGCCTTCGCGCAGGTGACCGGCATCCAGGACGGGGGCTGTTGCCGGAGTAGTGGTGATGATCATGTCGGCGCCGGCGGCCTCTTGTGCCGGAGCGGGCCGGGCGGGCAGGCCGTGCGCGTGGAGGTCGTCGCACAGGGCGGTCGCACGGTGCGGGTTGCGGCCGTGGACCAGCACCTGGCTGACCGGGCGGAGCCTGGCCAGCCAGGTGGCCTGGAGGCGGGCCTGTTCGCCGGTGCCGAAGACGGCCAGGGTGACGGCGCCGGGCCGGGCCATGGCATGGGTGATCAGTGCGCCCGCGGCGGCGGTGCGCCAGGCGGTCAGCAGACCGCGGTCGTCGAGGAGCGCGCGCACCTGTCCCGTACGGGCGCTGACCACGCAGACCAGACCATGGTTGGACGGCAGGCCGAGGCCGGGGTTGCCGTAAAAGCCGGTGGCGATTTTGACGGTGAAGTCGCTGGCGCCGGTGATCCAGCCGGCTTTGACGTGGCAGTCCCCGTCGGCTCCGGGGAAGGCCAGGTGCAGCGGCGGCGGCACGCTGGTGCGGCCTTCGGCGTGAGCGATCAGCGCCTCACGGATGGTGTCGAGGACCAGCTGCGAGGTGGCGGCCTTCCGGATGGCGGCCGCGTCGAAGACGGGGAGAGTCATCGGCGTGCCCGCATCCACCGGGCGAAGGCCGCCAGGCCCTCTTCCGCATGGCGGCGGCCGATGCCGATGCGGAACCGGTCGGCGGGGGTGTCGGTGAGTTCGGAGCGGTAGATGCTCGCGGGCAGCAGCAGGACGCCCGCGTCCGTCACCAGACGGGTGCAGAATTCCTCCACCCCGTCGGCGCCGAGGTAGCGGGGATAGGCGACGCACCCGCCGTCCGGCGCCTGCCACGCGAAGTCGTCCGGGAACTCGGCGAAGAACGACTCGAAGGACGGCAGGTTGGCCGCGATCAGGGCCCGGTTGCGGTCCAGGATCTTCTCGCGGGCCTTCAACGCGATGCGGGCCAGGACCTCGCTGGGCGCGGAGTTGCAGATGGTGGTGTAGTGCTTGGCCCGCTCTAGGCGTGAGCGCAGCGCGCGGTCGCGGCAGGTGATCCAGCCGATGCGCAGTCCGGGCAGTCCCAGGGACTTGGAGGTCACGTTCAGGGACAGCGCGCTCGGACAGGTCGGCGGCCTGCGGAAGGATGCGGGCCGGGTCGCGTTCGAGGCCGCGGTAGACCTCGTCGCTGAAGAGGTGGATGCCACGCTCATCGCACAGGCGGGCCAGCGCGGTGAAGTCGGTGGTGTCGATGACCTTGCCGGTGGGGTTGTTGGGGAAGTTCACCGAGACGACACGGGTGTTCGGCCGGATCGCCGCCGCCACGTCGTCGAGGTCAAGAGCCCAGTCGCGGTCCGGATCGAGGGCCACGCCGGTGACCTCGCACAGCGCCAGCGGCACGGTCTCGGCGGCCTGGTAGTTCGGGGTCACCACCACCGCGTGGTCACCCGCGCCGAGCAGGGTGTTCATTGCCAAGTAGAGGGCTTCCTCGGCGCCCGCGAAGCAGATGACGTCGTCTGCGTCGGCGTGCTCGTACGTCTGGGCGATCACCTCGCGCAGGGCCGGATCGCCGAAGGTCTCGGTGTAGCCCAGCGAAAGCTTCTCGAAGGCGTCGCGGTCCTTGTCGTCGGCCAGCGCGAGCAGTTCGCCGAGTGTCATGGTCTGGGCGTCGGAGGCGGTCAGGTGGTGACGGGCGGTGAACTCCCAGCGGGAAAAGTACGTTTCCAGACGGAAGTCGGGCAGCCGGGTCATGGTGGTCAGTCCTTTGGGTGGGATGCTCTGAGCTCGGCCAGCAGGCCGTAGACGGTGGACCGGGACACTTGCAGGGCCCCGGCGACGACCGGGGCGGCGCGGCGCACCGCAAAGACCCGGGCCTCGTCCAGCCGGCCGAGGACGGTCAGGCGGTCCTGGCGGGTCATGCGTGCGACGGGGCGGCCCGTTTCGCGGACATGGCTGCCGACGATGTGCTGGATGCGCTCGGACCAGTCCTGCTCGAACAGTGGCTCAGGGCGCTGCACCGTCGGGGCGCCGAAGGCGGACAAGGCGGCTGCGGCCTGTTCCAGCGGCGTGCGGTCAAGATTGATGCACAGCACCGCCGACGGCCGGTCCTGCGCATCCCGCAGCACCGCGCTCACCGACGACAGACGGCGGCCGTCCGAGAGCAGCTTCTCGTACGGCCCGTACATGTCCCGCGCCGACGGGGCGAGGTCGTCCAGTTCGCCCAGCAGCGAAGGATCTCCTGGGCCGCGGGACGTCATCGGGTTCCAGATCTCCAGGACCCGGTCGCTCTCCGGGTCGTGCAGGACGACCTCGGCGTACGGGCCGAGCAGCGATGCGACGGCCTGGCATACCGGCGCCCACATCTGCACACGAGGGTCGTGGCCCTCTTCCGCTTTCCCCATGGTTGGACTGTAAGTCCAGATCGGACAGAAAGTCCAGGGCGGTGTTCGGCCTTCAGGGCCACCGGATCTCTCCCGGGCGCCGCCCGCCGCCACCCCGCACGCGCCGGGGCGGCTGCGCCGGCCTCCCGCACGAGCCGGCGCGGCTGCGCCGGCCCCCCAGGATCGGTCCATGGGGATCCGGCCGTAGTGCGAGGATCGCCATGTGGAGTTCCCGTACGGCCAGGATCCTGGCGCACCCATCCGGTCCGGCGTCCCCGAGCACGGACGCATCCCCAAGTACTACGCGGTCAAGGTCGAAATCGCCGCGCTGCTGGCGGACTTGGGCGAGGGGGAAGTGCTGCCCACCGAGCGCGAGCTGGCGCTGCGCTTCGAGGTCTCCCGCGAGACCCTGCGCCAGGCGCTGCGGGAACTGGTCCTGGAGGGGCGGCTGCGGCGGCTGGGGCGCGGCACGGTCGTCGCGGGCCCCAAGATGGAGCAGCCGCTGTCGCTCGCGAGCTACACGGAGGGCGTACGCGGCCAGGGTCGCAGGCCCGGCCGGCACCTCGTCGGACTGGACCGGTTCCCGTGCCCGCCGCGGCTCGCCGGCGATCTGGGGCTCGAAGTGGGCGACGCCGTATGGCACATGCTTCATCTACAACAAAAAGGAGCTGAAGCAGCCCCCCGCCACCTGGCAGGACCTGCTGGACGCCAAGTTCAGGAACAACCTCCAGTACTCCACGCCCGGCGTCGCGGGCGACGGCACCGCCGTCCTCATCAAGGCCCTGCACGACTTCGGAGGCCAGGGCCCGGCCATGTCCTACCTCAAGAAGCTCCAGGCCAACAATGTCGGCCCGTCCTCCTCCACCGGCCAGCTCGCCCCCAAGACCGACAAGGGCGAACTCCTCGTCGCCAACGGTGATGTCCAGATGAACTACGCCAACATGAAGTCGATGCCGAACCAGGGCATCTTCTTCCCCGCTGCCAAGCCCGGCAGCAAGCCCACGACCTTCGCCCTCCCGTACGCGGCCGGCCTGGTCAAGAACGCCCCGCACAGCGCCAACGCCAAGAAGTTCCTGGACTACCTGCTGTCCCCCGGGGGCCAGCGCCAGGTCTCCTCCGTCGGAGGCGGCTTCACCTCCCGCAACGACATCAAGGCCACCGATGCCCACGCCACCGAACTCGCCGGGCTCATGAAGAACGTCGAGATCTTCCAGCCGGACTGGAAGGACATCGACAAGAATCTGGACTCGTACGTGGAGGCGTGGCGCACGGCTACCGGGAGCTGAGCCGACGTGGCCGGGCCCGCCCGAGCGGCTGATCGCAGTGATCGCGGTGATCGCGGTGATCGCAGGAGGTCTGGGGCTCCGCCTGCTGACTTATGGTGGGGGCGTCGGCCGTATGTACGACATGTGGGTCACTCGGGTGGCCCACGACGCGTGCGGGAGACGGCCGGCGCCCTTGGTCAACACGCACGGCAGGAGTCCGGCAGTGGCAGAGCGCAAGCCGATCGAGTCATGGCTCACCGACATGGACGGCGTCCTGATGCACGAGGGCATTCCGATCCCCGGGGCCGACGCCTTCATCAAGCGGCTGCGCGAATCGGGCAAGCCCTTTCTCGTGCTGACCAACAACTCCATCTACACCCCGCGTGACCTGCACGCCCGCCTGAACCGCATCGGGCTGGAGGTGCCGTGGGAGTCGATCTGGACGTCCGCGCTGGCCACTGCCCAGTTCCTGGACGACCAGCGGCCCGGCGGCACGGCGTATGTCATCGGGGAGGCGGGCCTGACCACCGCCCTGCACGACATCGGCTATGTCCTGACCGACCACTCCCCGGACTACGTCGTCCTCGGTGAGACCCGCACCTACAGCTTCGAGGCGCTGACGAAGGCGATCCGGCTGATCAACGACGGCGCGCGGTTCATCGCCACCAACCCCGACGAGACCGGTCCCTCCCCGCAGGGCGCGCTGCCCGCGACCGGCTCGGTGGCCGCGCTGATCACCAAGGCGACGGGCGTCGAACCGTACTTCGTCGGCAAGCCCAACCCGCTGATGATGCGGCACGGGCTGAATGTCATCGGCGCCCACTCCGAGACCTCTGCGATGATCGGCGACCGGATGGACACCGATGTGCTGGCCGGTCTGGAGGCGGGCATGGAGACTTTCCTCGTGCTGACCGGGCTGACCCGCCCCGAGGAGGTCGAGCGGCACCCGTTCCGGCCCTCCCGCGTGGTGGACTCGATCGCGGACCTGATCGACCTGGTGTGAGCGCGCGGGGCGTGCGGGTGTGACCGGGGCGGATCGGCGCCGGACGGGCTGACCTGGCTGGATCGATGCCGAGTGCGCCTGCCTTGTCCGGGGCGATGCCGGGTGTGACTGCCCTGGCCGGGGTGACGCCGGGTGTGACTGCCCTGGCCGGGGTGACGCCGAGTGTGACCGCCTTGGCCGGGTGATCGTCGAGGGTGACAGCTCCGGCCGGGTGGTCGTCGTCGGAGTTGTCAGGCGGCCCGGACCACTTTTATGCCCCCACGCCGCGGCCGGCCGGGCCACCGTTGCCCCGGCCCCACCCGAACGGCGCACCCTCGGACCGCACCGGATGCGGTCGGGCCCGCTCGGGCGGACCTTCGGAGTTATCGGAGGTTCACCATGCGCTCACGGCAACTTGCTCTCTGTGCCGCAGTCGCGGCTTGCGCGGTGATGACGACGCCCGCCCACGGCGGGGACGCACACGCCACCGGCGCCGGCACCCGCACCAGCACCAGCACCAGCACCGGAACGGTCTCCGTCGCCCCGGCGTCGGCAGCCCCCGCGTCGGCCGCCCCTGGTGGGGTGGTCACCCTGCGGGGACCCGGCCGCAACGACGGGCGGTCCGGCGCCCGCCCCGATGCGGTCGCCCGCCTCGTTCCGGTCGCCCGCCCCGAGGCCGTCGCCCGCCCCGTTCCGGTCGCCCACTCCGTTCCGGCCGTCCGCCTCGCCCAGGGCATTCGCCCCGATGCGGTCTCCGAGGCCGCGCCCCGCCAGGAGCTGAGCAGTACGTCGGCCGTCGGCCTGGTGCTGGCCGGTGGCGCCGTCCTGGTCATCGCGGGGCAGCTGCTCCGGCTCCGGCTCCGACTGCGCCGCGAGCGGCGGGGCGACGCCGATGAGAGCTGAGGAACAGCGGCGGCGGGCCGAGGCGGCAGTCGGGGCGCCCGCCCTGTCCGGAGTAGGCGGCAGGGGCGGTGCATCGGGTAGCGGCGACGTACCCGGCGGGGAGGGCGTACCCGGCAGGGATGGCGTACCCGGCGGGGATGGCGTACCCGGCACCAGCGCCAATGCCACCACCGGTATCAGCCCACACACCGACATCAGCCCACACACCGACATCAGCCCCCTCACTGGCATCAGCCCCCGCACCGGCATCAGCGCCGGCCCCCGCTCCACCCGCGGCCCCCGCTCCGCCCGCGGCCCCCGCTCCACCCCTGGCTCCCGTCCCACGTCCAGGCCCACCCCCACCCCTACCCCCACCCCCACCCCCGGCCCCGGAAAGCTCCTCGCCGGTGTGGCCTGGGCCGTGCTGCTGCTGGGCCTGTGGGTGTGGGGGCGCGATCTGGCGGACGGGGTGGCCGCGCAGCTCGCCACGACCGGTGATGTCGCCGCCGTCGGACGCCCGTTGGGCCGCCAGGCACCCCCGCATGCGCCCGCCACGGCGCCCGCCACCGGGACCGGGACCGCAAAGCCCGTACGGATCACCCTCGACGCACTCGGTGTACGGGAGGCCGCCCTCACCGAACGAGGCGTCGACGAGCACGGCATCCTCACCCCGCCCCCGGACGACTCCCCGGCGCCCGTCGGCTGGTACGCAGCGGGGCCGCGGCCGGGGGAGGCAGGCGCGGCGCTGCTCGTGGGCCGGGCCGGCTCCGGCCGCGACCCGCACGCCCGGCGGACCGTCCTGCACCGTCTGACCGGCCTGAGGCCGGGGGAGCGGGTGGACATCCGGCGCGCCGACGGCAGTACCGCACACTTCACCGTCGAGGACGTCCAGCTCTACGACCGTGACCACTTCGACGCGCACAAGGCCTGCGCCGTCCGCTACCGGGGCCGTTCCGAGTTGCGGCTGATCGTCCACGAGGCCGGCGGCAACTACCGTGCCACGGGCCCCGGTCGAGTCGACGGCGCCTCGAACGTGGCCGTGGTGTCCGCCTACTTGACGTCCCTTCAGGCGGCGGACGCAGGGGATGGACGAACCACCACGACCGCCATTCGTCAAGTGCCTTAGCGGCCTGTGGACAGCCCCTCCACAGGCCGACCCGGGCGGGCGGCCGTGTGCCACGATGGATGTCGCCGGCGGCCCCCGCCGGCCTGTTCGATGCTCCGAGGGGGGAGTGGATGTACGGCAATCTGCGACGGATGGCCGCGGCCGGTCCGCCGGGCGGCCCCGGCGACGGCCGGCGGCGCACCGCGCGCGGCAGGGCGGCATCGGCGAGGGCGGCGGTGGGGGCACTGGCGCTGCTGGTCCTCGCCGGCTGCTCTTCGTCCGGCGGCAGCGACGACAGCGTGCCGGCCAGACCGGGCCAACGCCCCAAGTCCGTCACGCCGTTCTGGGTCAACCCGGACAGCAAGGCGGCCCGCCAGGTGGCCGCGTACGGCAACGACGGCAGGGCCGCGGACGCGCGGCTGGCCGACAAGATCGCGGCGCAGCCGGTCGCGGAATGGATAGGGGTCGACGACCCGCAGGGGGAGGCGCGCGGCTTCACCCAGGCGGCCGCCAAGGCCGACCGCGAGGCGCTGCTGGTTCTCTACAACATCCCGCACCGCGACTGCGGCCGCTACTCCCAGGGCGGCGCCGCCGACGGCAACGCGTACCGGGCCTGGCTGGACGGCGTACTCCAAGGCATCGGTGACCGCGCCACGACCGTCATCCTGGAGCCCGACGCGCTGCCGCACATCGCGGACAGGTGCACCCCACAGCAGTTCCAGGAGGAGCGCTACGCCCTGCTGACGGAGGCGGTCGGCAAGCTGAAGGCGCTGCCGCACACCAAGGTCTATCTGGATGCGGGCAATCCGCACTGGATCAAGGACCCGGGCCAGATGGTCGAACCGCTCAAGCGGGCCGGCATCGACCGCGCCGACGGCTTCGCGCTGAACATCTCCAACTACCAGACCACCGCCGAGAACACGGAGTACGGCAAGCGGCTGTCCGCGATGGTCGGCGGCAAGCCCTTCGTCATCGACACCAGCCGCAACGGCAAGGGTCCGGCCCCGGGCGGCGACGACCCGGAAAACTGGTGCAACCCACCCGGCCGTGCCCTGGGCATCCCGCCGACCACCAAGACCGACGACCCTCTGATAGCCGCCTACCTGTGGATCAAGCGCCCGGGAGAGTCGGACGGCACCTGCAAGGGCGGCCCCAAGGCGGGCACCTGGTGGCCCACGTACGCCCTGGGGCTGGCGCGTAGCGCCGAGAAGTAGCCTCCGGGGCCGTGACGGCGACCGCTGCCGGTCGCCGTCACGGCGTGAACGTCACGAACGCGAGGCGCGTACCTAGCGGCGCTCCGCCGCAACCTTCACCCACACCGCCTTGGAGGGCGTCCCCTGGCCGTCCACCGCATGGAGCATGTACCACCCGGGCGGCACCAGTGACGGGTCCTTGGGCAGCGTGACCGACACGCCGTCGCCGCCCTTCGTCACCGTGAAGTCCAGTGCGATCGAGCGCTGTTCCACGTTGGTGACATGGGTGAACGAGCCGGGCCGGATCAGCCGCATCTTCTTGATGGCCGAGGCGTGCGGGGCGCCGTATGCCGCGCTGCTGCCGAGCGAAAGCGTCCGGGGACCCTTGTCCGTCAGCTCGGGGCGCGACTTCCGGTAGAGGTAGGGCGGGGTGTAGAGATCGATCTGCTGCTGGAAGACGCCCGGTTTGGTGTTGTCCTTGTCGGCGTAGAGCGAGTCGGAGCCGAAGGTCATCACCCGGCCGTCGGGCAGCAGCAGCGCACCGGAGTGGTAGTTGCGGCCCACCAGCGGGTCGGCCACCTGCCGGGCGGAGTTGGTCGCCGGGTCGTACAGCTCCGCCTTGAGGATGTTGGAGTCGCTGCGTCCGCGGTAGTCACCGGAGCCGTTCGTGGTCAGCACCGTGTCGTCCGGCATGATCACGCTGCTCGGGTAGCGGGCCTTCGCATACAGCGGAGGCCCGTCCTTGAAGCGCGGCGACGGGGCGTGCAGATCCACGATCCGGGTCTTGGCCGTGGACTTCGGGTCCTCGCCGACCCCGCCCCCGCCCAGCACCATGTACCGCTGTTCCTGAGCCGGCGGCAGCAGGACCGACATCGACGTCTCCAGGATCTTCGGATCGCTCATCCCGGGCACGGTCTGGAACTTGTTGGACTTCAGGTCCCAGATGCCGGGCGTGCGGCCGATGTTGTCGGGGCCGTAGCCGGCGTTGGAGCCGGTGTAGAAGATCCGGCCCTGGTCGGTGAGGAAGAGCGCCGGGTAGGTCGGGAAGAAGCGCCGCTTGGGCAGATACGTCCACTTCTTCGTCTTCGGGTCGTAGACCTCCTGCTTGCCGGGGACGACCTGCCCGATCTCGTCCAGCCCGGAGACCGCGAGCACCTTGCCGTCCTGCAAGGAGGTCAGTGTGGGGTACCAGCGGGCCTCGTTCATCGGGTCGACGCGCATGTAGCGCTCGGCCACCGGGTCGAACTCGAAGGAGTCCTTGATCCCCTGGAAATCCTTCTTGTCGAACGACAGCTTCTGCGCGATGCCGTAGAAGTTATGGGCGTCCGCGCCGGTCAGGCCATGGATACGGTAGTTGTCCTGGGAGCCGGTGGAGTAGCTGCGGCCGTCCTTGAGGGCCTCCACATAGACCCGGGCCTCGCTGTGCACCACGGTGACCCTGCCGGTCTGCGGGTCGGTGGTCTTCTTCGCCCGAGGCACCACGACCGGGTCCTTGGAGGCGAAGGTCTTGCCGTTCTGCTTGCCGGTGAAGAGCGTGCCGGCCGGGAAGGTCTTCGGGCCGTCCGGATTCTCGTTGTAGAGGATCATGAGGCCGCCGGCCTTCTTCACATCGCCGTTCAGCTTCTCGTAGCGCTGGGTGCCGCCGGCCACCAGGAGCTTGCCGTCCGGGAGCTGGGTGTGCCCGGAACAGAACAGGTCTTTGGGCGTGGGGATGTTCTTGAAGGTGTTCTTCTCCGGATCCCACAGGACCGTACGGAACGACTTGGCCTTGAAATTGGCCGCGTTGTTGCCGGAGCCCGCGACCAGCAGCACCTTCCCGGTGTGCAGCAGGGCCGCGTGGATGGTGTTGATGCGGTACTTGTCCGGGACGTTGACGACGTCCCAGTGGCCGTTCGCCGCCTTGTACTCCGGCTTGTTGATCTCGTACTGGTGGTACTGCTCCGAGGCGAAGCTGTAGAGGGCCGGCCCGTTCATTGCGGCCAGCGCGAGCACCACCGCCGACGCTATCGTCACTCTGCGCGTGCGACGGCTCGGACGGTACTTCATGTGTGACGTCCCCCAAGGGCGATCTGCAGGGTCTGTTCGGTGGTGAGGGGCGGGGCGGCCCGCTCAACGGCCTGGCCGGCGGATCCAGCCGAGTCGGCGGCTGCCTGGTCGGCTGCCTGGTCAGTGGCCTGGTCAGTGGCCTGGTCGGCGGCTTGGCCGGCGGCCGGAGCGGGGCCGCGCCCGGTGAGGGGCCGGCCGGCCGGATCGACGGCTTCCGCCACCACCGTGTCCGCGGAGCCCCCACCGCCACCCCTGGCACCGGCGGCGTGGCCGGCGGCGGCATCGCCCCCGCCCCCGGCACCGGCGGCGGCATCGCTCCTCGCACCGGTCCCGGCACCCGCGCCCCCCGCGGCCGTGCCCCCGGCACCAGGGTCCCCGGCTCCGGCGGCCGCCTCCCCCCGCTTCCCCTTCTGCTTCTCCTTCTCCTTCCGTACGCCCACCCGCCAGGCGACGATCGGCGCGGCGGTGATCAGCATGGCGAGCACCGCCCAGGTGACCATCGCCGGATGGCTGTGCCCCAGCACGAACGAGGCGCCCAGCGAGCCCCCGAAGATGAGCAGGAAGAACAGATGCACCCGGAACGTCCCGAAGAGCGTGTCCGGGCTGGACGAGTCGCCCTTCGGCGTGACCACGAACTTGCTCTTGCGGCGCAGTACGGTGTCGAACAGCGACCGGGCGTAGATCGGCGCGGACAGCGCGGACATCACCATGCCCGCGACCCCGCCGGAGCCCTCCGGCTCGTGCGGCGAGACATTGTGCCGCCGGTTCCAGATGTACAGCCCGATCTGCAACGCCGAGGCATTGCCGTAGAGCATCATCCACACCGCCGGATCGATCTGTACGCCCGACGCCCCCAGACCCAGGAACAGCGCACAACTGAGCGCCGCCAGAATCCAGTTCAGCGCCGACATCGGGTAGAAGATCACCATCATGGTGTAGTTGAAGAGCCGGCCCACCGGCAGCGTGAACGGCGCCTTCCAGAACTGCTTGAGGATCGTCTCGTACGTCCCGCGTGACCAGCGCAGCTGCTGGGTGAAGAAATCGGTCCAGGCCGTGGGCCCCTCGCCGACCGCGAGCACATCCGGGGTGTAGACCGAGCGCCACTTCTTCCCGGTCTGCGGATTGCGGTGCCGGTGCATCTCGAAGCCGGTCGCCATGTCCTCGGTGATCGAGTCGTACAGCCCGCCGATCTGCTGGAGCGCGCTGATGCGTACGGCGTTGGACGTGCCGACGAACATCGGCGCGCCATAGCGGTTGCCGGCCCGCTGGATCAGCGCATGGAAGAGGAACTGCTGGGACTCGGCGGCTTTGGTGACGAAGGTGTCGTAGTTGCCGTACACCTGGGGGCCGATGACGAAGCCGACGTCCGGGTCGCGGAAGAAGCCCAGCATCCGTTCCAGGTAGTTGGGCAGCGGGACATGGTCGGTGTCGACGGAGGCGAAGTAGTCGTAGGCGTCGCCGTGGGCCTGCAGCCAGGCGTTGTAGTTGCCGTGCTTGGTCTTGGCGCGGTGCGGGCCCTTGGGCCGGTTCCACTCCGGGACGCCCTTACGGGAGAAGTGGTGCACGCCCAGCCGCCGGCAGACCTCCTTGACGTCGGGGTCGTCGCCCTCGTCCAGCAGCCAGATGTGCAGCAGTCCGCGGTGGCGTATCTTGACCGCCGCCTCCAGCGTCTTCGTCACCATGGCGAGGGGTTCCTTGCCGGGCACGAAGGAGGTGAGGAAAGCGACGCGGGTGCCGCTCTCCGGTATGACGGGTATGGGGTCGCGGGCGACAAGGGTGGCGTGCGCGTTGGACAGCACATTCATGCACCGGAACAACTCGATCAGCCCGATCGAGACCAGCATGACGACGTCCAGCACGGGAAGGAAGTCGTAGGCGGGGTAGTCGCGTTCGGTCCAGTGGCCCGGCTGCATCAGCCAGACCAGCAGCCCGAAGGAGACCAGCGGTGCGGCGCCGAGCAGCAGGGCCGCCCGTATGCGGTGCGGTTCGTCCGCGAGCAGCGAGCGATAGCGCACCGTGTAGGGCTTGTCCGGGTCGGGCCGGGTGAGCGGACCGGCCAGCCGGCTGTAGTGCTCGTAGTCGTAGCGCGGCAGCGGTTTGCGCTGGTTCCGCCGCTGCCAGTGCTGGCGTGGCACGCGCAGGCGCGTCGTGGCCGACGGGTCGTACGGGTGCTGCGGCCGGGAACCGTCAGGCGGCGCAGTCATGAGTCCATCCCCCCGCACGCAACATGGCTGCGTGCCTTTTGCTGATGGCCCGGGTCCGCGGTCCCCCGCGGCAGGTCCGGGCGCTCTGATGTCGGCCGCCTGCACCGTCAGACGGTGGCAGCCATCCTCCGGTTGCGTGTGCAACGCTGCTGCGATCCTGCCAAGCGGCGATTTCCCCGTGTTCACATCACGCCAACCGGCGGACCCGGTCGTTCCACTCGGCTGGATGCGGCCCTTTTTCGCCGAGTTGCCAGGTCAGCGTCCCTAACTGCCGTCGCGATGGCAAGAGTTGCCGAGGGAATTATGCACAAGAGTGCGCAAGCGGGGGCGGCGTGTGGCCCAGGGCACATCACAATGATCCGGAACTGGTGTCAAATTTCCCGCTGTCGATGGATATCGTGGTAATGGCCGGGGGTGGCCATGCTCCGCGCGGAGTGGGCGGGCACGGTGCGTATAAGGGTTGTCTCTCATCGGTTATTCCCCCCGCTGTCACACCATCAACCGGCAAAGAAATCAGTGCGCGTCGAGGGAATCCCCGGCGGCCTGACGGGCGGTCTGGACCGCCCCGACGAGATGAACGAACGTCCTGGTCAAGGGACTTGAGGACCCGCGCATGCGGCATGTGGCGGTACCTGAACGAATTCGCCGGCAAATCGGTCGAGAGGTGGCTCGACGGTGGGTTCGGCGGGGATGTCGATACCAGTGAAGTTACCCGCGCGTACGTCAATTTGGCCGAAGCTTTGGCCACTCGCCGGGAGCCCTCTCGGTCTGTCTGGGCGGTCTGCGGGGGGCGTCGCGGGTGTCCAATCCGTGGACGGTGTCACCGGCATTCCGGAGCCTGCTGTGGTGAGTGCCGGCGCCGCCTCGGCCGACGGGGCGGCAGCCATCCACCGTGTCCGGGCCCGGCGCGGCCCGGCCCGGAAAGGCGCAAAACGGGGGAGCGGCGGAGTGGTGGAACGGCGGAACGCGGGACCGGAGGGACGGAGGGTCTGCGGAGAAAAGAGGGATCTCCGCGGCGGCCGAATCCGTGCGCGATCCGTGCGCGATCCGGTCGTTACCGTTTGTGATCGCACAGATATCGGCTGTCGCCGGCGGGTGTACGCGAGGTCTGCCCGCTCGGGTGCCGGTGCGGCCGGCCGGGCGATGCGTGCACGGGGGCCGGTGGTGCCCGGTGGGGGTGCTGCGCGCGTGGGCGCCGGCGATGCCCGGGTAGGGGTGGCGCGGGCATGGGGGCCGGTGCTGCCGGTGGCCGCGCTTGCGCCGTTCGGCTTCGGGGGGCTCTTCGAGGGGATGGCGGCACGGGTCATCCGTCCGGCCGATCTCATGACTGAGGCCCCCCGCATGGCGAGGGGCCTCAGTGACGTGCGCCGCCAGGGACTCGAACCCCGGACCCGCTGATTAAGAGTCAGCTGCTCTAACCAACTGAGCTAGCGGCGCGCGCTGACCTGAAGAACTTTACACGAACTCGAGAGGTGCTCCGTGCCCCCGGCTGTACAGCTCACGCGCTCGGGTCGTGTGATCCTGGCCACTCGCGGCACCGCGTCCGGCCCGTCCGCGGTACCTCACGACAAACCTTCCCCATACGGGGCAAAAGTCCCTTGATCCTGGGACCTTCGGCCGGCGGTCCGCCCTTATTGCTCTGTGAAGATCGAGTTCATCGATTCCCTGGCTGTAGATCATCAGTTGCCCCGTCAACATGCGATATGTCCTGCTGGTTGAGAGGCTGAGGCGAGCTTCGAGACGAAAGAAACGAACACGCCCGGGGGGTGCCGGGCCATGGCGTCCGTCACTCCTCTTCCGCCTGCTGCAACCCCACCCTCCACAGCAACGTCTGCCAGGACGCGCGCCCCGGACCGGGTCCCCGGGACTCGCCCCTCCGTCGGAAAGGTTGATCGTCATGGTGTCGACAGCCAAGCGCACCCTTGAGATGCAGCTCCTCCTAGGGCCGGACGAAGCGGTTCCGGTGGCCGGCCGGTTCAGCTATCGCAGCGACCGCCCGTTCGAGGTCGAGGTCGCTTTCCTCAGCCGTGGCCAGAAGGTGGCCACCTGGCTGTTCGCCCGCGAGCTGCTGCTGACGGGGCTGTACGACGAGGCCGGCGAGGGGGACGTACGGGTGTGGCCTTTCCGCCGGCCGGGCGAATCGCGCCGGGTGCACATCGAGCTGTCCACCGATGACAGCGTGTGCGAGCTGTCGGTGCGCGCGATGGAGCTGACCGCCTGGCTGGAGCAGACCGTGGCGATCGTCCCGCCCGGCCATGAGGACCGCTACCTCGACATGGACACCCACCTGGCCCGGCTCTTCGCCGGGAAGTGCTGATGGGGGACAGGCGATCATGACCACGACCACGACCACGAGCGTGACGATGAGCACGAGCACGACCGCGAGCGTGGGTGCGAGGGAGGCTGCGGGCGCGAGGGAGGCTGCCGGTGTGCCTGCGGCCAGGCAGGTGACCGCCACTGCGGGCGCGCCGACGGGTGCCACCGGGGCGTCGAACGGGCCGCCGGTCGAGGCGTCGAACGGGCCGTCGGTCGGACCGTCGAACGGGCCGTCGACCGGGTCAGCGGATGCGCCGGCGGCCGTGCCCGGTTCCGGTACGCCCGTCGTCGGCGCGTCCGGCGCGTCCAGCCCGTCCGCCACGTCCGGCCCGTCCGCCACGTCCGGCCCGTCCGCCGCGTCGTCGGGGAGGGCCCGAATACCGTCCGCGGCACCGGAGGCCGGCCCCGCCGTATCGCCGTCCGCGTCTTCCGCCCCGGCCCCCGAAATCGCCACCGGCTTCGCGCATGACCCCTGTGCCCACGGCTTTCTGCCCGAGCGGCCGCCCGTTCGTTCCATGATCGGGACCTGGACCCTGCTGGATGCCATGGCGCGCGCGGCCGCGATCGCGCCCGACCGGGATGCCGCCGTCGCGCTCGTCGAACGCGCCCGTCGCGCCGACGAGTTGTCCGCCCTGCGGCAACGGGTCTCCCGCCTCTCCCTGCGCAATGCGGAGGCCGCCGCCATGCGGATCGCGGTGATCGCGGTGTCCTGCGGCTGGGGCGGGCTCGACCCGCAGGCGCCGGCCGCCCGCAAGGTCGCCGACGAGGCATTTCTCGACCTGTGGACGGCGATCGCGCACCGTATCGACCACGATCAGTTCGTCGCCCTGCCGACCCTCGCGCTCCACAACTGGGTCCCCGAACGCAAGCCCCGCCGCCACATCCCCATCGATCAACTGGCCCGCACCGAAGTGCTCGTACCGATCGTCCGCTGGGCCCCGGAGGGGCAACCGCTCAGCCGGCTGGACCGGTTGATGCTGGCCGCCACCCGCCTGGAGGCGCACGGGATCTGGCTCTTCCGGCTCGCCGAAACCCTTGCGGGCCGGTCACCCGACGACTCCTCCACCCCGACGGCGCTGCGCCGTCTGGTGCGCGTCCAGCATGCGCTGCGCGCCCAGCTCCTCGCCGAGGCGGTGGAGCTGACGGCCGCGCCGGCCACGCCGCAGCAGCGCGCGGTGCTCGGCGCGCTCGCGGAACAGGGCGCACTGGAGCCGCCGGTGCTCCAGGCCGCCGACGCGGTGCTGGGCATCGGCGGCCGCCGGATGGGTGAGGGCAGGCGTCAGCTGCTGCGACGTCATCTGCCGGCGCAGCACCGTGCCTGGCTCAGCGCGATGGACCGCCACTGCGCACCCGTGCGCACCCTCGCCCACCGCGGCGGCCCCGACGCCGCCGTCTACCGCGAGGCCCAGGAGTCCCTGATCGCCCTCCGCCGCACCTACACGGCCCTTGTCCAGGCCGCCGCCCGCCCCACCACGGCCCCGCTCACGGCGGCAGCCTGACACGGACTCGGCCCGGCCCGACCCGGTCCGATCCGATCCGGTCCCACGCGGCCCGACCCGCCGCGCCCACCTCGTTCCTCCCGGCGAGGTCCGACCCCGTTCCGGCCCCCTTTCGGCTTGGTTCCGGCCACGTTCGGACCTCGTCCGGCACTGAGCCAGCCGTTGCGGCCGGCCATGGAAGCCGGCTGTTGAGCCAGGCATTGGTCTGGACATGCCCAATGCCGCGCCCGTAGCCTGCTGTTTGGTCTAGACCGCAGGTTCGGCATCGCAGTGCACTGCATTTCTCCGGCTCATGGAACTCCCCCACGTTCTTCAGGAGCGAAGCATGCGCAAAAAAATCAGTGCTGCCGTGATCGGCCTCGGTGTCCTGAGTGTCTCCCTGCTCTCGACGGGCAGCGCCTCCAGTCACGGCTACACCGACGCGCCGCCCAGCCGGCAGGCGCTCTGTGCCAACGGCACCGTCAAGAACTGCGGTGCGATCCAATACGAGCCGCAGAGCGTCGAGGGCCCCAAGGGCTTCCCGGCCGCCGGCCCCGCGGACGGCAAGATCTGTTCCGGCGGACACGAGAACTTCGCCGAACTCGACGATCCGCGCGGCGGCGCGTGGCCCGGCACCAAACTCTCGCCGGGGCAGGGCTACACCTTCACCTGGCGGCTGACGGCGCGGCACGCCACCACGGACTTCGAGTACTTCATCACCAAGGACGGTTACGACCCCGCCAAGCCGCTCACCCGCGCCGACCTCGAACCCGAGCCGTTCATGACGGTTCCCATGGGCGGCGTACAGCCGGGCTCGACCGTCCAGCACCAGGGCACTGTCCCCACTCAGAAGTCCGGCCGCCACATCATCCTCGGCGTCTGGAACATCGCCGACACGGGCAACGCCTTCTATGCCTGCTCGGACGTCGACCTCTCCTGAGGCCCCCAGGTAACCGGACTGACCAGGCCAACCAGGCCAACCAGGCCAAGCGGGTCAACCAGATCAACCGGGTCAACCAGATCAACCGGGTCAACCAGACCAACCGGGTTAACCAGGCCAACCGGACCACGGCACCTCGCCCCCCCATGCCGGGCCTCCCCGCTTCCCACAGGGAGGCCCGGCCCCCTCCTCCACCCCTCCTCCGCGCCTGCCTCCCCTCCACCTGCCTCCCCTCCACCTGCCTCCCCTCCGCCCGCCTCCACTTCTGACGCAACGTCAGCTACCCTGCGGCGCCATGAAAGCCAACGGAACCCGTGGTAAGGGGAGTTCCGGCGCCGCCACCGTCGCGGAGCTGGTGCAGGCGCAGTGGGGTGATCACCGGGTGGGCGCGATGTACGGGGATCTCGTGCTCACCCATCACGACCTGGCGGGCGGTGCCGCCGCGCGGGCGGCGCTGCTGGGGGAGCTGCTGCCGCGTGCGGCACCGGCGCATCTGGGGGTGTTGCTCGGCAACGTGCCCGAGTACCCGCTGTGGCTGAGCGCGGCGGCGCTCGCCGGGGCCGCTGTCGCCGGGATCAACCCCACGCGCCGCGGCCCGGAACTCGCCCGCGACATCGGCCACACCGACTGCGCGCTGCTGATCACCGAACGCGCCCAGCTGCCCCTGCTGGCCGGCCTGGAACTCCCCGTCCCGTCCGAACGGATCCTCGTCGTGGACGATCCGGCCTACCGGGAACTGCTCGGGCCGTACGCGGGCGCGACGCCCGACGAGATCGCAGGCGGCGGCTCCGGCGGCACCCGCGCCCCGACGCCCGCCTCCCGGATGCTGCTCTACTTCACCTCCGGCTCCACCGGCGCACCCAAAGCCGCTCTCTGCACCCAGGGCCGGCTGGCCGCCGCCGGACACTCGCTGGCCAGGCATTTCAAGGTGCGCCGGGACGATGTCCACTACCTCTGCATGCCGATGTTCCACGGCAATGCCGTGATCGCCGGCTGGGCGCCGGCGCTGGCCGGCGGCGCGGCCGTGGCACTGCGCCGCCGTTTCTCGGCCTCCGCCTTCCTCCCCGACGTCCGCCGCTACGGGGCCACCTACTTCACCTACGTCGGCCGGGCCGTGCACTATCTGCTCACCACCCCGCCGGCCCCCGACGACCGCGATCACCGGCTGCGCAACGGTTTCGGCACCGAGGCGGGCGCCGTCGACGCGGCCCGCTTCGCCGAACGGTTCGGCGTCCGCCTCACGGAGGGGTACGGCTCCTCGGAGGGCGGCGCCGCGATCCAGCGCACACCGGACACCCCGCCCGGCGCCATCGGCCGGCCCGCGCCCGGCGGGGATCTCGCCGTTGTCGACCCGGAGACCGGCACGGAGCTGCCGCGCGCCCGCCTCGATCCGGCCGGCCGGCTGCTGAACGGGGACCGGGCGATAGGAGAGCTGGTCAACCGGGGCCGCAGCTCCTTCGAGGGCTACTGGCGCAACCCCGAGGCGACCGCCGCCCGCACCCGCGGCCGGGGCGAAGGGCGGGTCGGCGCAGGCTGGTACTGGACCGGTGATCTCTTCTTCCGGGACACCGAGGGGTTCTTCCACTTCGCCGGGCGCACGGACGACCGGCTGCGGGTCGACAGCGAGAATCTGGCCGCCGCGATGATCGAGGGCATCCTCGCCCGGTACGCCCCGGCCGCGGGCGTGGCCGTGTACGCGGTGCCCGACCCTGTCGCCGGGGACCAGGTCATGGCGGCCCTGGCGCTGCGGGAGGACACCCGGTTCGAGCCGGACGACTTCGTGGCTTTTCTCGCCGCCCAGCCCGACCTCGGGACGAAGATGGCGCCCCGCTTCGTCCGGACGGTGGGCGCGCTGCCGGTGACGGCCACGAACAAGGTGCACCGGGCCGCCCTGCGGAAGGCCGGTTTCCGGTGCCCGGACCCGGTCTGGTGGACACCGCTCGCCGCACCGGCCGCCCCGGCGGACACGGCCACCGCGGCCGGCCCGCCCACCGAGCCCACCCCTCCCGCTCCCGCCGGAAGTGCATACCGCCCGTTCACCGCCGGGGACCGGGCCGCTCTCCTGGCGCTGTACCGTGCCCACGACCGGGCCCAGCTCCTGGACCGCTGACCCAAGGGCTGCCCCGTCGCCCCACGGGCTCGTCGCCCCGTCGCCCCCACCGGCCCGTCACGACAACAAAGTGGGCCACGACAACAAAGTGGGCGTTCCCGGAGAACCGGAAACGCCCACTTGATACGTGCGCCGCCAGGGACTCGAACCCCGGACCCGCTGATTAAGAGTCAGCTGCTCTAACCAACTGAGCTAGCGGCGCGCGCTGACGAAAGAAATACTACCTGGCCGAAAGGGGTGCTCATGACCACTGCCGACGGGGAGGGCACGAGAGGCGAAGGGGCGGGGAGCCGACCGGTCCCGGCCCGGCCCGCCCCGCTGCCCGGCTCAGATCGCCAGCGACAGCAGCACCGGAGCGGCCTGCCGGTTCAGGGTGTCGGCGGCCTGGCGCAGGCGGTGGGCGTGCTCCAGCGGCATGGACAGGGCGAGGCAGCCGACCGTCGAACCGGCGGTGATCGGTACGGCCGCGCAGACCGTGCCGACGGCGTACTCCTGGAGGTCGAGGACGGGGACCGTGGGCGGCTGGCTGTCGAGCTTGTGGAACAGGACCTTCTCGTTGGTGATCGTCCGGGAGGTGAGCCGGGCGGTCTTGTGGCGGGAGAGGTGGTCCTTGCGGCCGTCGTGGTCGAGCTGCGCCAGCAGGCATTTGCCGATCGCGCTGGCGTGTGCCGTGCGGTGGAACTCGGCCCATTCGTTGACCTTGGGGGCCAGCGGTCCGTCGGCGTAGTGGAGGACCTTCACCTCGCCGTCGATGTACCGGCTGATGTAGACCGCCGCGCCGACGGAGTCGCGCAGGTGGTCGAGGGTGAGCTGGAGCTTGTCGCGCAGGGCCTGGTCGCGGTCGCCGCCGGTGCCCAGCAGCAGGAGCGATTCGCCGACGACATACGACCCGTCGGTGACCTGCTCGGCATAGCCCTCGCGCCGGAGCATCGACAGCATCTGGGCGAGCTGGCCCGGGGACAGGCCCGTTTCGCGGGCGATCTGCGCATCGGTCACGCCATCGGCGTGCCTGGAGATCGTTTCGAGCACGCGAAGGGCGTATTGCACCGAATGGAACGGCGCGGTCGGCTCGGGCTTCAGCGCCACGGTGTCCCCCTAGCAGGTTGTTACCGCTTGCGTCAGGTCCGTCGTTGGTGGTCTCGCCCGGCGCTCGCGCGGCCGATCCCGGACAACGGCGTAGCTCTCACGATAGCGGTCAACGGCTCTTGAGGGAGGGGGTCTTGACTGAAAAGGGCTGTGCCCGGCGTTTCCGTACTGGAGCTTGAGACGTTGGCATATGTCAAGGTCATGGGGCTCCGTCGGCCGGGGGCCCGGCGACCCGTGGCGGTCGGATATCCCGGGCCGACGGCGGGGCGGCGCCGCCGAGAGGTGCGGAACCAGCCATATCTGTGGCCGGTTCCGCGAGGCGCTCCCGAAAACGGGTGCTCGGCCCCTCGTCACGGGGGATCGGAATCCGGCCTCATGGCATCGGGAAACGGCTCCGACGCCGGCCACGCCCATGACGTCAGGACGGGAGATGCGCGAGAGGGTGGCAGGCCCCCGGCGGGGACCCGCCACCCGAACTCGCCGCCTGACGGCCGCCGTTCACAGCACGGCGCTCAGGAATTCCCGGGTGCGCTCGTGTTCCGGCTCGGTGAAGATCTTTTCCGGGGAGCCGGATTCGATGACCTGGCCGGCGTCGAACATCAGGACGTCGTCGGAGATGTCCCGGGCGAAGTTCATCTCGTGGGTGACGCACAGCATGGTGATGTCCGTGGTGTGCGCGATGTCCCGCAGCACGTCGAGTGCCCCGGCCACCAGCTCCGGGTCGAGCGCCGAGGTCACCTCGTCCAGCAGCAGCACCTGCGGACGCATCGCCAGCGCCCGTGCGATGGCGACCCGCTGCTGCTGGCCGCCGGAGAGCTGGGTGGGGTACTTGTCGAGATGCTCGGTCAGGCCCACCAGGTCGAGGAGTTCGCGGGCCCGCTCCTCGGCGGCGTCCTTGCCCAGGCCCAGGACGTGCACCGGCGCCTCGGTGATGTTCCGCAGCACCTTCATGTTGGGGAAGAGGTTGAACTGCTGGAACACCATGCCGATGTTCTTGCGGACCTCGCGGATGTGCTTCTCCCCGGCCGCGACGAGCTTGCCGCCCTTCTCCTCGTGCGTCAGATACTCGCCACCGACCGTGATGGTGCCCTCGTCCGGCGTCAGCAGCGTCATCAGCAGCCGCAAAATCGTCGTCTTGCCGGAGCCGGACGGGCCGATGAGGGTGACGTGCTTGCCGGAGGAAACGGTGAAGTCCAGGGAATCCAGGACGGTGTGGGACCCGAACCGCTTGGTGACCTTGTCGAAGCGGATCAGCTCGGTGCCGCTTCCGGACCCCGTCCGGGTGGGGGTCCCCCCGGCGGTGGCCCAGGGAGTGCTCCCACCCGCCGGGTCGGCCGTCCGGTCGGCGTGGTCCTTCGGGTGATTGCTGTCAGCGGACAAGGCGACGCTCCAGGGCTCGCAGGAGGAGGGAGGTGGGGTAGGAGATGACCACGAAGAGGACGCCGACGACGGTGATCGGCTCCAGGTAGTCGAAGGTGGTGGCACTGATGCTGTTCGCCTGGAAGAGCATGTCGGCCACGGTGATACCGGCCAGCAGCGGAGTGTCCTTGAACATCGCGATGACGTAGTTGCCGAGCGCGGGCACCACCCGGCGGAACGCCTGCGGCAGGATCACCGCGGTCCAGGTGCGCCGGCGCGGCAGGCTCAGCGCCGTCGCGGCCTCCCACTGGCCGGGCGGCACACCCTCGATACCGGCGCGGTAGACCTCGGAGGTGTACGTCGAGTAGTGCAGGCCCAGCCCGATGACGCCGGTGGTCAGCGGGGCGAAGGTCAGCCCCCAGCCCGGCAGGACGAAGAACAGGAAGAACAACTGCACCAGCAGCGGGGTGTTGCGGATGAACTCGACGAAGACGCTGACCGGCCAGGTCACCAGGGGGTACCACCCGCGCGAGCCCGTTCGAGCGTGGGGGAGGCTCCGCGAGCGCAGGACCAGCGCCCACACCAGCCCGAGCGCGAAGGACACCAGCGAGCCGTAGACCGTCGCCTGGACGGTGATCCACAGCCCCTTGAGGATGTCGGGCATGATCTCGCCGACGTAGCTCCATGACCAGTTGTTCACGGCTTTCCTCCGGTGGCCAGTGCCTCGGGGCCCTGCTTCTCGACGGGCAGTTTGCGGGAGAACCAGCCCTCACCCCGGGGCACCGCCCGGCCGACCGAGGCCTTGGCGCGGCGCTCCAGCACCCGCATGATCCGGGTCAGCACGAACGCGACCGCGAAGTAGAGGACGAGGATGATTCCGTAGATCTGGGCGCTCTGGCCCGTCGACAGCCGGGCGAGCTTGGCCTGGAAGGTGAGTTCGCCGATGGACAGCAGCGATGCCAGCGCGGTGCCCTTGAGCAGCTCGATCAGCAGGTTGTTGAACGGCGGCATCATCTCGGGGACGGCCTGCGGGAGTATCACCTTCCGCAGCCGCTGCCAGGGCGTGAAGCTCAGCGCGATGGCCGCCTCCCGCTGGGCGGGGGCCACCGCCTGGACGGCACCGCGGACGATCTCGGAGCCGTAGGCGCCGTACGACAGGCCCAGCGCCAGAGTGCCCGCCCAGATGCCGACCAGCTGCCAGCCCAGCAGCGGCAGCGCGAAGAACAGCCAGAACATCAGCACCAGGGCCGAGGTGCCGCGGAAGAACTCCACATAGACGCCGGACAGGAAGCGGATGATCCAGAACCGTGAGGTGCGGGCCAGGCCGATGCCGAAGGCGACGGCGGCGGCCAGGGCGGCGCTGTAGACCATCAACTGGATGGTGATCCACAGCCCTTTGAAGAAGAGTTCCCACAGCGCGCCGGTCACTTTTTGCAGAGCTCCTTCGCCGTGAGGTCGGTCATGAACTCCTTGGTGAAGCCGTACGGCTCGGCGATGCGCAGGAGTTCGCCGCTCTTCTTCATCTTCTGCAGCTCGCGGTTGAAGGCGTCCCGCAGGTTGGTCTCGCCGATGCGGAAGCCGTAGCCGCCCCCGTCGCGCTGGGGTTTCCCGTCGACCTCGGGTGTGAACGGCGCGGTCATCCCGACCTTGGGGTGCCGGCCGGTCTTCAACGCCTCGATCATGGACAGCGCGGTGCCGGCGAAGACGTCGATACGGCCCGCTTCCAGGGCCTCCATACCGGCGACCTGGTCGCCGTACGTCTGGATCGAGCTCTTCTCGACGCCATTGCCGACCGCGTAGTCGATTTCGGCGTAGCCGATACCAGAACCCATCCGGTAATGCCCCTTGGCGATGTCCGCATAGGAATGAATGTTCTTCGGATTCCCCTTGAGTACGAGAA
Source organism: Streptomyces sp. NPDC054765 (assembly GCF_053612065.1). Lineage (NCBI taxonomy): Bacteria > Bacillati > Actinomycetota > Actinomycetes > Kitasatosporales > Streptomycetaceae > Streptomyces > Streptomyces sp. NPDC054765. The sequence goes on from NZ_JBSHBP010000021.1 coordinate 74,710, forward strand.
AGGAGTCCTTGCTCTCGTAATCCGGGTCGGAGAAGAGGACGGCCGCACAGCGGGCCTTGTTGATGAACATGCCCGCGACGATCACGTCGTACTGGAAGGAATGGAGTCCCGGCACCAGCGCGCCGAACTCGACCGGTACCGGCTCGAAATTCCTGATCCCCAGCCGCCGGAAGATCGTCTTGGCGACGGCGGGAGCCTCACCGGTCAGCTGACCCTTGCTGTTGATGGAGGCATAGGGCGGTTCGCTGGCGATTCCCATGCGGACGGTGCCCTTCTTCCGCAGATCCTCCAGCTGGTGTCCGCCGCCGGTCGCCCCGGAGACATCGACCCGGGAGCAGCCCGTGCCCGCCACCGTCGCACCCGCCGTGCCGAGCGCTGCCACCCCCGCGAGCAGCGTTCGCCGCCGGATGCCATTGGCCGATTTTGTCTTGATCATTGTGTTGTTCTCCTGAGGTGGAGCCATGGGCGCGCGGCTACCCGAACGCCTGAAACATATGCCGATCGTTTCCGGCCCTTGATACAAGCGCCCTGGACTTGTTCCGTACGCCGGTATTGCCCACCTACGATCGGGGCATGACCGATCGCTTCATCGAAGTCTCCCTGGACAAGCGCGGCGTGAGCTGCACGGCCAAGTTGCTCGACGACCGCGCGCCGATCACCTGCAATGCCGTGTGGGACGCCCTCCCACTGGGCGGCGACGTCTATCACGCCAAATACGCCCGTAACGAGATCTACGCCCTGCTTGAGCCGTTCGCTCCCGAGGAGCCGCCGCTCGAGAATCCGACGATCACCCCGATCCCCGGCGATCTGTGTTACTTCACCTTCACCGACACCCAACTGGGCACGAAGTCCTACGGTTACGAGACCAAGGCCGCACACCAGGGCCGCGCCACCGTCGTCGATCTTGCGCTGTTCTACGAGCGCAACAATCTGCTGATCAACGGTGACGCGGGCTGGGTGCCGGGCATCGTGTGGGGCAGTGTCGTCGACGGCCTGGACCGGATGGCCGACGCCTGCCAGGACCTGTGGCGGGCCGGAGCCCTGGGGGAGACCCTCACCTTCCGGCGGGTCTAGATGAATGAGTCGGACTCATTCATCTAGGGGCCCCTAGGGCCTGGCGTCAGCGTCCCGTCCGTCGCGCTCCACGGGGCGGACGACGGGACGTCACGGTCACCCCCTGGGGGCGGGCGGCGCGGGGATCTCCGCGGTCCCCGCCTCGTAGAGGGCGTGCGCGGCACGCAGCACCAGCGCGTCCGCGTGCCGCGCACCGACCAGCTGGACGCCGACCGGCATCCCGTCCGCGTCCACCCCGCAGGGCAGCGTCGCGGCCGGCTGCTGGGTGAGGTTGAAGGGGTAGGTGAACGGCGTCCAGCCCGTCCAGCGGGTGTGGCCGGACCCGGACGGGACCTCGGCGCCCGCCTCGAAGGCCGTGATCGGTTCGGTCGGGGTCACCAACAGGTCGTAGGCGCTGTGGAAGCGGCCCATGGCCTGGCCGAGTGCCATCCGGGTATCGACCGCGGCCAGATAGTCCAGCGCGCTGTACCGGGCGCCCTGCTCGCAGATCTCCCGCAGCCCCGGGTCGAGCAGCGCGCGCTCCGCGTCGTCCAGATGCTGCACCACCCGGGCCGCACCGCTGAACCACAGTGTGTGGAAGGCCTCCACGGGGTCCGCGATGCCCGGGTCGATCTCCTCGACGGACGCACCGAGCCCGGCGAGCGTGTCGACGGCCGTCCGGACCGCCGCGGCGACCTCCGGGGCCACCGGCACATCCCAGCCGAGCGACGGGCTGTAGGCCACCCGCAGCCCGGAGACCGGACCGGCCAGCGCCTCCCGGAACGAGCCGGCCGCCGGACCGAGCTGGGACCAGTCCCGCCAGTCCGCGCCGCAGATCACCTCCATCATCAGCGCCGCGTCCGCCGCGTCCCGGGTCATCGGCCCGACATGCGCCAGCGTCCCGAACGGGCTGGCCGGATACAGCGGCACCCGCCCGTAGGTCGCCTTGAGCGCGAAGATCCCGCAGAACGACGCCGGGATACGGACCGAACCGCCGCCGTCCGTGCCCAGACTCAGCGGCCCGGCGCCCAGCGCCACCGCCGCCGCGCTGCCGCCGCTGGAGCCGCCCGCGGTGCGCCCCGGGTCGTACGGATTGCCCGTCACCCCGTGCCGCGGGCTGTCGGTGACGCCCTTCCAGCCGAACTCCGGGGTGGTGGTCTTGCCGATGAACACCGCACCGGACTCCCGCAGCCGGGCGACCGACGGGGCGTCCTCCTCCCACGGGCCCTCGGCCCGCACGGTCCGCGAACCGCGCAGCGTCGGCGCCCCCCGGGTGAGGATCAGATCCTTGACGGTGACGGGCACCCCGTCCACCGGTCCGGCCGGTGTCCCGGCCCGCCAGCGCTCCGCCGATTTCCCGGCACCCGCCAGCGCCTCGTCCGCGTCGATCCGGGTGAAGCAGTTCGTTGCGGCCTGCGCGGCCTCGGCGCGCTCCAGCACCGCCCGGGTCGCCTCGACGGGGGAAAAGTCACCGGCCGCGTACCCGGCCGTGAGCCGGGTGGCGGTGAGGTCGGCGAGGTGGGTCGGTTCGGTGGTCATGCGTCCTCCGAGCGTCGGCCGCCCCGGGCGGGGCGGCGGTGGGGGGAGCGGGGCTGCCGCACCGGGGCCCGGCAGCCGGCCCCGTCACTGCACCGGTACGTACCCCAGCCGTTTGTCGACGAGGTTGTCCAGCGGCTCGCCCGCCGACCACCGGTCGAAGTTGTCCTGGAACTGCTCGGCGAGGGCGTCCCGCCAGCCCAGGGTGTCGCCGCTCATGTGGGGCGAGACGATCAGATGCGGGACGTCCCACAGCGGGCTGTCCGTGGCGAGCGGCTCCTCCTCGAAGACATCCAGTGCCGCGGCCGTGATCCGCCACTCGCGCAGCGCCGCGACCAGCGCGTCCTCGACGACCAGCGGCCCGCGCCCGACGTTGATGAACCGGGCCCGCGGCGGCATCCGGGAGAACGCCGCCTCGTCGAACAGGCCGCGGGTGGCCTCGGTCAGGGGCGCCGCGCAGATCACCCAATCCGCCTGGGGCAGCAGCCCGTTCAGCGCCTCACTGGCGTGGACGAGACCGAATTGCGGGTCGTTCGGACGCTCCCGGCGGCCGACCAGATCGACCTTGACACCCAGTGCCAGGAGGGTGGTCCCGATGGCCCGGCCGATCGGCCCCGAGCCGACCACGACGGCCCGGCTGCCGGCCAGCCGCAGGGTCTCGCGATGCTGCCAGCGCCGCTGCCGCTGCAGCTCCCAACTTCCGTAGAAGTCCTTCGCCATGGCGATCACCAGCCCGGCCACATATTCGGCGATCGGCTGCTCGAAGACGCCCCGGGCGTTGGTGACCACGGTGTCGTCGGCGACCAGCGCCGGGCACAGCAGCTGATCCACACCCGCACTCGCGGTGTGCACCCAGCGGGGCCTGGGACCCTTCTCCGGCCAGGCTCTGCGGATCGCGTCGGAGGTGAAATCCCAGGCCAACAGCACGTCGGCGGTGGGAAGTCGGTCAGCGAGCGAGTCCTCATCGGTGAAGATCACCCGAGCCCGGCCGGTGAGCCGGTCGAGCTTCGGCGGCGGGTCGGAACCGAGGACGAGGACGGTGCTTTCGGACATAGCCAGAAACCGTTCTGAAACGTGAGTCCCTTTCCATGGAAAGGGGCGCCGACAGATGCCTGGGATGCGAGGATTGACCACGCTAAGAAGTCGTATCTACCGTGTCAACAACGGCTCTGTTCCGACGTCCCGGCTTGATCCGGCTGCACCTCATCCCCGGCCACTGGCCTGGCCATTCCAGCCCTTCGTTTTGTGTTCTAGGGGCCTTCATGGACGTCTCTTTTCTGGGTGGCCCACAGCCGCAGCTCGGCGTGGGTGTCGTCGCTCCCTTCGACTTCGCGCTCGACCGAGAGCTCTGGCGCTGGGTGCCCGACGACGTGTCCCTCCACCTCACCCGCACCCCTTTCGTGCCCGTCGAGGTCAGCCTCGATCTGGCCCGTCTGGTCAGCGAGCACGAAACGCTGCACGCCGCCGTCCAGGCGCTGTGTGCGGTATCTCCCCAGGTCATCTCCTATGCCTGCACCTCCGGCAGCTTTGTCGCCGGGGTGGCGGGCGAGCGGGCCATGTGCGCCGCCATGGCCCAGGCGGGGGAGGTTCCCTCCCTCACGACATCGGGCGCACTGATCGAAGCGCTGCGCGAGATCGGCGCATGCCGCATCGCCGTGGTCACGCCTTACACGAAATCGGTCACCGACTCCCTGGAGGACTATCTCGGTGAAGCGGGCATCACGGTCACCGGCCGTGCCTACCTCGGGCTGACCCGGCACATCTGGAAGGTGCCCTACCGCGACGTCGTCGACATGGCCCGCGCGGCCGTGGTCGGCTCCGCCGACGCCCTCTTCATCAGCTGTACAAATCTGCCGACCTACGACGTCATCCCGCAGCTGGAGGCCGAGCTGCGGATGCCGGTGCTGTCCGCCAACCAGGTCACCATGTGGGCCGCGCTGCGGGCCATCGGCGTCCAGGCGGTGGGCCCGTATCAGGCACTGCTCGATCCGGTGGCGCGCCGCGGCCCGGCCGCGATGACCGGATCGGAAACGGAGGGACCGGACGGACCGGGAGAAGGGCTGCCGCGGGCGACTCCCGAGGCCGCCTTCGCCGCCTCCTCCGTGCCACCGGACGGGGAGGCCCTCGACGGTCTGGAGCCCCCGCCCTACCCACCCGAGGAATCGGGAGGCCTGCCCCCGGTGTGAGGCCGGCCGGTCCTGACCCGGCCCGCACCCCGACGCTGCCGGCGTCGCCCCACTCGCCGGCAGCGCCCGCCCGCACCACGTGCGAACGCACCCGCACCATCCGCGAACGCACCCGCACCATCCGCGAACGCACCCGCACCATCCGCGAACGCACCTGCACCATCCGCGAACCGCACCCGCATCACATGCGAACGCACCCGCACCATCCGCGAAACGCACCCGCACCCACGAACGCCCCTGCACCCGCAGCCGTACACACAAGGGAGACCTGCATGGCATCGGTCGGCTTCCTCTACCCCGGCTACTCCGCGGAGGACGACTACCCCCGGCTCGAAACGCTCCTGGGCGGCACGGTCCGCCTGCCGCTCGTGCACACCGACATCGGCGAGGACGCCCACCGGGTCGACGCGCTGCTGGAGATGGGCTCCGCCGCGCGGCTGGCGGCCGGCGTCGACACCCTCAAGGAGCGTGGCGCCGAGGCCGTCGTCTGGGCCTGTACGAGCGCCAGCTTCGTCTTCGGCTGGGAGGGCGCCCACGAACAGGTCCGGGAGCTGTCCGCCACCGCCGGCCTGCCCGCCTCCAGTACGTCCTTCGCCTTCGCGCACGCCGTGCGGGCGCTCGGCGCCCAGCGGGTCGCGATCGCCGCCACCTACCCCGACGACGTGGCCGAGCGCTTCCACGCGTTCTTGAAGTCCGCCGGTACGGAGGTCGTCTCGACCCGCGGCAGCGGCATCATCACCGCCGCCGAGGTCGGCACCTGGGGCCGCGAGGAGGTGCTCGCGCTGGCCCGCGCCGGCGACCACCCCGATGCCGAGGTGGTGCTGCTGCCGGACACCGCACTGCACACCGCCGAACATCTGCCGGCCCTCGAAGCGGAGCTGCGCAAGCCGGTGCTCACCGCCAATCAGGTGACGGCCTGGGAAGGCCTGCGGCTGCTCGACCGCACGATCGCCTGCCCGGCGCTCGGCACCCTCTTCTCCCGGGTGGCGCACGCCCAGGGCCCAAGCTGAAGATTCAGCCGGTGCGAAGACGGGGCGCGCCGGCCCGCGCCGCCGCGGCATCCGCTGCACCATCCCTGACAAGGCCGACCAGGCGCGTAACCGAAGGAAGCCCGGCTCCGGCGGCGGCCGTCCACCGCGAGCGCCACGCGGTCGGGTGCGGAATCAACCGCCTTGAGAGGCACCGCGCGGTCGCCACGCGATACGACACCCTCGCCGTCCGCCACGACGCGACAGCGCCGGTCGCCGCCCTCGACGCATGGCGGTGACGGAGACGGTCAACCAGGACCGGTCCGGCCGGTCCTATGGCATTCGGCCAGAGCGACGCGGGTCCGGTCCCTGAGTTCCGCCGCGCTGCGCCAGACCGTCCAGGATGAGGGTCAGCCCTGCCTCGAACGCCGACTCGCGATCGATGGGCAGGGGGTGGACCGGCGGGTTCGTGCTGTCGCCGGGGTCGGTGTCCGCCTGCTCCTCCAGGACGCTGCCGACCGTGAAGTGGCCGGCGGTCAGCATCGCCATCTGGGCATCTCGCTCCGGCACGCCGGAGGCGACCAGGAAAGCCATCTTGTGGGCGAGCCGGTCGAGGTCTGCCGTGGGGGTGCTCCCGGCGTGGAGCCGTGCGCCGTCGCGGCGCATCAGCAGGGTTCGTCGGAAGCTGCGCGTGTTCTCGAGGAACCAGTCGCGCCAGTCCTCGGCAGGCGTCGGCAGCGGAGCCGTCGCATGGGGCGCCATGGCGGCCGCCGCCATGGCGTGGAGGAGTTCCTTCTTGGTCCGGAAGTACCAGTAGAGCGACGGCTGCTCGACGCCCAGTCGCTTCGCCAGCCGTCTCGTGCTGACGGTGTCCAGCCCGACCTCGTCGAGCAGGTCGAGCGCCTCGGCGACCACGGTCTCACGGCTCAACTTCACCTTTGCCATGTTGACAACCTATCGCTGATAGGTGACTCTGCAGAAGCACCATTCACTGATAGATTCGGAGTGATGGACATGGCCCGGGAATCGGGAACACGGCCCCTGCGGGTCCTCATCTGCGGCGGCGGTGTCACGGGGCAGGCTCTGGCCTACTGGCTCGTCCGGGGCGGCCACCGGGTAACCGTCGTCGAACGCTTCCCGGCGCTGCGGGCCACCGGAGCCCAGGTGGACCTTCGAGGCCAGGGCATCGACGCCATCAAGAGCATGGGGCTCCTCGACGTCGTCAGGAGCAAGCTCGTGGACGAGGCGGGTGTCGCCCTCGTCGACAGTCGCGGCAGGGCGAGGGCGACGATCATGGCCAACACCTCCGGCAAAGGCCGGCAGACCCTGACGTCCGAGTACGAGATCATGCGCGGAGACCTTGTGCGTATCCTCCACGAGGCGACGAAGGACGACGTGGAGTACGTCTTCGGCGTGAGCGTGGAGAACTTCGAGCAGGACGAGAAGAAGGTCGTCGCCCATTTCTCCGACGGCTCCTTCGGGGAGTTCGACCTTCTGGTCGGTGCGGATGGGCAGGGATCGCGTATCCGCAGCTCCCTCCTGCCGCCCACGTCTCCTGACCCGTACTGGCCGCTGGGCATCCACATGGCCTACTGGTTCATTCCGCGCATCGCGTCCGACGGCAACATCCGGGACACCTACCACGCCCCCGGCGGCCGGATGATCATGCGCCGGAGCCACCACCCGACCGAGACCCAGGTCTACTTCGTGCTGCGGGAAGGCTCCGAGGAAGCCTCGGCCGTCCACCGGGAGCCGGTCGAAGACCAGAAGCGCTTCTGGACCGGCAGGTTCCGCGACGCGGGATGGCAGACCGGACGGTTCCTCGACGGCATGAGGGCGACCGAGAGCTTCTACTCCCAGGAGGTCGTCCAGGTACGCACCGACACATGGTCGAAGGGGCGCGTGGTCCTGGCCGGGGATGCCGCACACTGCGCCTCCCCCTACAGCGGCATGGGCGTCTCCGGCGGCCTGGTCGGCGCGTACGTCCTGGCCGGTGAGATCAATCGGCACCCCGGCGAACTGCCCAAGGCCCTGGCGCACTACGACACCACGCTGCGGCCGTTCGTCAACCAGATCCAGTCCCAGGTGAAACCGCACCTTCTGCGACTGGGCATGCCCATGAGCCGGCTCGCGGTCGACGCCCTCCACTCCGTCGCCGCACTCGCCTGTTTCCTGCGCATCCCCGGCCTCGTCGCCCGCCACTCGAAGGAGGACCGGGGCGGTGACTGGCAGCTCCCGGTGAGTCCGGCGCCCCTCGCCGGCTAGTCCGAGGCCATATCCGCCCCCGCCCTCGGCACTGCCCCCGCCCCCGGCCCCGGCCCCGTTCCCGGCTCCCGCCCGGGAATAAGTGGAGAAGGTCTCCGGTTGTCCTCCCCGCAGACCACCGACGCGAGGAGGACCCGCACCGTGAGCGGCGAGAACGACCAGACCCGGGACGGCGATCAGACGATCCGCGGCAGCGGCAGCGGCAGCGGCAGCGGCAGCGGCGACGGCGACGGGATCCGGGGCGTGGCTCCGGGCAGCGCCCCGGTCCCGCTGTCCGTGCTGGACCTGGTGACGGTCGGCGTCGGCCACACCGCTGCCGGTGCGGTCCGTACGGCCGTCGGCATCGCCCGTACGGCCGAACGCCGCGGCTTCCACCGCTACTGGGTCGCCGAGCACCACTCCATGCCCGGCGTCGCCTCCTCCTCGCCCGCGGTGCTGCTCGCCCACCTCGCCGCCCACACCGAGCGCATCCGCCTCGGCTCCGGCGGCGTCATGCTGCCCAACCACGCCCCCCTGGTGATCGCCGAACAGTTCGGCACCCTGGAGGCGATGGCCCCCGGCCGTATCGATCTGGGCCTGGGCCGCGCGCCGGGCACGGACGGCGCCACCGCCGCGGCCCTGCGGAGGACGGAGCAGCTGCACGAGGGCGCGGAGGAATTCCCGCAGCAACTGGCCGAATTGACCCGCTTCCTCGACGACTCCTTCCCCGACGGCCACCCGTACGCCAAGATCCACGCGGTCCCCGGCCCGGTCCAGGCCACCTCGCCCGGCGGCGTCCAGTCCGCCCACCGGCCGCCCCTGTGGCTGCTGGGCTCCTCCGGCTTCAGTGCCCGGCTCGCCGGCTCCCTCGGTCTGCCGTTCGCCTTCGCGCACCACTTCTCCGCGGCCAACACCCTTCCCGCGCTGGACCTCTACCGCGCCTCCTTCCGCCCCTCCGCGGTGCTGTCGCAGCCGTACGCCCTGATCGGGGTCGCCGCGCTCGCCGCCGACGAGGAGCGGGAGGCCCGGCGTCAGGTGATGACCGGCGCACTGTCCATGCTCCGGCTGCGTACCGGCCGCCCCGGCCTGGTCCCCAGCCCCGAGGAGGCCGAGGCGTACCCCTTCGACGAGAGGGAGCGGGGCTTCGTCGACACCTGGCTCGGCAATGTCGTCCACGGCACCCCGGACGCCGTCCGCCAGGGCCTGGACGACCTCGCCGAGCGCACCGGCGCCGACGAGTTGATGATCACCGCCAATGCCCACGGCGGCCCGGCCCGGCTGCGCTCCTACGAGCTGATCGCGGACGCTTACGGGCTGCCGAACGGCACCCCCTAGAGCTGTCGTCGTACGCGGTGGCTGCCGCCGCCGTCGATTCCGCCGGAGCCTGGCCGTGGGGGTCGCGCGCCGTCGCGGCGGGATTCTGTGTGCCGGTGCGGGGAACTTGCGCCGCCCGCACCGACGGGATCCCGGCCCCGGGCGCACTCGCTCCGCGCGGCGCTCAGGTACCCGTGTGCCGCCCCGCGTCCAGGAGTGCTTCGACCCGGTCGGGGGCGACCGGGCGGGAGTAGAGCCAGCCCTGCCCGGTGTCGCAGCCGATCCGGCGGAGCCGCTCGGCCTGTTCGGCGCTCTCCACGCACTCGGCGGTGACCGTGAGGCCGAGCCGGTGCGCCAGCGCCACCAGCGCCTCGACGATCATCTCGTCCGCCGGGTTGGGGTGCTCCTGCGAGCGGAAGCCGCGGACGAAGGAACCGTCCAGCTTCAGTACGGACACCGGGAGACGGCTGAGGTAGGCGAGGTTGGAGTAGCCGGTGCCGAAGTCGTCGATGGCGATCCGTACGCCCATGTCGCTGAGCGCCTGCAGGGCCTGCAGCGGCCGGCCTGCCGAGCCCATCACCGCCGACTCGGTCAGCTCCAGCTGCAGCAGCCGCGGCGGCAGCCCGGTCTCCGCGAGGATCCCGGCGACATCCGCGACCAGGTCGGAGTCCCACACCTGACGTACGGCCACATTGACGCTGACGAACAGCGGCTGGCCGGGGTGCCCCAGCTGCCAGGCCCGCGCCTGGTGGCAGGCCCGCGTGAGGACCCAGCGGCCCAGCTCGACGATCGCGCCGTTCTCCTCCGCCAGTGCGATGAACCGATTCGGCGAGAGCGTCCCGAACTGCGGATGCCGCCAGCGCACCAGTGCCTCCACGCCCTGCGCCCGGCCGTCGCCCAGTCCGACCAGCGGCTGGTACTCCAGGGTGAATTCGCCGCGGTCCACCGCCGGCCGCAGGGTGCTGGACAGCGCCTGCCGGGTCATCCGGTGGGCGTTGCGCTCCGGGTCGAAGAGCGTCCAGCGGGCCTTGCCGTCCTCCTTCGCCCAGTACAGCGTGGTGTCCGCGGCCTGCATCAGACCGGTCGCGGTGGTGCCGGTGGCGGTCCGCTCCACGACGCCGATGCTCGCCGACACCGACAGTCGCTGCCCCGCCAGGTCGAACGGCCGCTGCAGCGCGTCCAGGACGGACTGGGCCAGCTCGGCCAGCTGGTCGGTGCCGGTGGAGTCCTCCACCAGAAGAGCGAATTCGTCACCGCCCAGGCGCGCGACGAGATGCCCCGCGCGGCCCGGCCCGCGGTCGGCCGCGCTCTCCGCGCAGCGCGTCAGACGCTGCGCCACCGCGCTGAGCAGCCGGTCGCCGACGCGGTGCCCGAGGGTGTCGTTGACGGCCTTGAAGCCGTCCAGGTCGAGGTAGCACAGCCCGATCCGGCCGGTGCCGGACGGCTCGAAGGAGGCGGTCTCCAGCGCGGCGGACAGCCGCTCGAAGAACAGCGCGCGGTTGGGCAGCCGGGTCACCGGATCGTGCATCTGCAGATGCCGCAGCCGGGCCAGCAGATCGTGCCGGTCGCTGATGTCCGCCACCGACAGCAGCATCCGCTCCTCGCCGCTGAGCGGTTCCGGGGTCAGTGGCTCGACGGTCACTTTCACCCAGACGGAGTGCCCCTCGGGGTGTTTGAGGCGGCGGGTGCAGCGCAGCCGGTCGCTGCGGCCGCACAGCACCTCGCGGTAGGCGGTCCACACCCGCGGGTCGGCGCCGAGGTCGGTGAGGTCCGCCGCGGTGGCGGCGAGCAGCTCCGCCGGGTCGGCGCCGACCAGTTCGCCGAAGGCGGGGTTGGCGGCGAGGACCAGGCCGTCGCGGTTGAGGACGGCCATCGCCAGGCGCGCGGCCTGGAAGGTGGCGCGGTAGTCGCCGAGCGAGGCCGCGGTGTCATCGCAGCGGCCGGCGGGGGCGGGCCGGCCGTCGGCGGATGCTTTGGTCGTACCGTTACGCTCCGTCACTGAGGGCAGCGTCGCTCCGGGCGTGCGGCCCGGACTGTCGGGGTGTCCGCTCACTGCTCGCTCCCGCATGGCGCTTGTCTCGTGAGGAAGGGGGGATCTCGCGCTGGAAAGTGTGGCGATCATAGAGGCTGGCGCGACGGCCGAGCCAGCGACGCAGCCGTGATCCTCCGCCCGCATGACGGAACTTCAGCCATTTCTGCCCGGCTCTGTTCGTACTGAATGCCCCATTGGCCGTTTGTGACTTTCTGTTACGGGGCGACGAAGACGCGCCGGTCACTCTTCCGGGTCTGCAAAACAGGACGAATAGCATTAAATCGCCACAGGGTAGATGAGGTCTCCGAATCCGTCCCTGGAGGTATATGTGCCGCGCGCCCGGACACCCGGCGGGGTGGATCGCCGCCGCCTGCGGCGCGCCGCGGCCGTCGTCACTTCCCTGAGTGCGCTCATCGCGACGTCCATCGTCGCCGGACCCGCCACCGCCTCTGAGGCCGCCCTCCCCTGCGCCCTGGGGCGCACCGAGGCGCACCACTCCGAGGGCGTCGACAGCTGGAACGGCGCCTATCCGCGCCCGGACCGTCCGCTCAACGCCGTCATGATCTTCCTGTCCTTCCCGGACGCCCGGCCCACCGCCGCCCCGCGGGAGCTCTCCCGCGACTACTTCCCCGCCACCTCCGGCTTCTTCGACCGCGCCTCGTACGGGAAGTTCCGGCTGCGCCCGCACCTCCAGCGCGACTGGGTGCGGATGCCGCGCTCGTCCGTCTCGTACGGAATACAGCGCGACTGGGACGCCGGACGGCGCTCGGCCTATCTGCGCGACGCGGTCGCCGCCGCCGACCCTTCCGTGGACTTCGGCCGCTACGACGTGATCTATTTCGTCGCCGACCCGGACGCCCCCGGCGTCGACTCGGACGCCACCAAGGTCGTCAACCTCGACCAGCCGATGCGCGCCGACGACCACGATCTGCGCCGGTTCGTCACCGTCTTCGAGCAGAGCCCGCCGGACCGCAATGTTCTCGCCCACGAGACCGGGCACGTCTTCGACCTGCCGGACCTCTACCACCGGCCGGAGAACGGCAAGGGCGACTGGGACACCTACGTCGGCGACTGGGACCTCATGGGCAGCCAGTTCGGCCTGGCGCCCGACCCCCTGGCCTGGCACAAGTGGAAGCTCGGCTGGATCTCCGACAGCCAGGTTGACTGTGTCGATCTGAGCCGCCCGGCCATGCATGCGCTGCGCACCCTGTCCGCCCCCAAGGAGCCCCGGGCCCAGCGCCGGCCGCGGCTCCTGGTGGTCCGTACGGGGCCCGACAGCGCACTGGCCATCGAGGCACGCGGTGCCATGGGCAACGACCGCTCCCTGTGCACCGAAGGCGTGCTGGTCTACCGCGTGCACAGCCGGACCCCTTCCGGCTCGGGCCCCGTGCAGGTCCTCGACGGGCACCCCGGCACCTCGGCCTGCTGGGGCACCTCCGTCTACCCGCCGCTCGCGGATGCGCCGCTGGGGGTGGGGGAGAGCATGGACGACCGCGCGGACGGCGTCCGCATCCAGGTCGCGGGCCGGACCACCGACGGGGACTGGGCGGTCAAGGTCGGGCACGGCTGACGCCCGCCGATGCCCCAAGGCCGGGCGTACGACCGGCAGTGCGCGCGACGGGACCGGCACACGACGAAGGCCCCCACCGGAGTGGAGGCCTTCGACTGTCTGTGCGCCGCCAGGGACTCGAACCCCGGACCCGCTGATTAAGAGTCAGCTGCTCTAACCAACTGAGCTAGCGGCGCCTGCTGACGGGGAAAACATTAGCATCCTGGCCGGGGAGGGCAAAAATCGGTTTGTCTCAGCCCCGGGTCAGCGCCGAAACGCGGTGCTGAGCTGCGGTTTCCCGCTCGGGACCGGCCGCCGGACGGGCGGCGCGGACACAGGCCCACAGCAGTACGTCCGGGCCGGGCAGCCAGGGGTCGCGGACGTCCGGCGCCACCAGCCAGCGGGAAGCGGCCGGGCCGGCCGGGTCGTCGGCCGCCAGGAAGGCGCCCGGTGCGGGCGCCTCCTCACCGGCGCCGTGGCGGGGGTGCAGCGGCGGGACGGTCACCGCGTCCCCACTGCCGTGGCACAGCAGCGGGGGGACGGCGGCGGCCCACTCCTCCCAGCCGAGCAGCGCGGGCAGCCGCTGGGCCGTACCCGGCGCCGCGAACAGCAGGATCCGCCCGCGGTGCGCGGCCACCGGCCCCGATCCGGGACCGGCGGACCATAAACGGTCGACCATGCGCCGCCCGAAGAGCGCGGGGGCGTTGATCACGTCGAAAGCGGTGCCGCACGGCAGCACGCTCGGCGCGGCCGGCCGGGTCGCCCACAGGGTGTGCATCTCGTCCGGGTGGGGGCTGGCGGAAGCGAGCCAGTCGGCGCCCGCGAGGGTGACGTACGCCGCGGTGGGAAAGGCCAGGGTGCGGGGGGTCTCAGGCAGCCATTCGCTCATGGGTGACAGGTCTACCGATACGGCGCCTGCGGACTGAGCTGATTGGCGGAAAACGGGACGGGGCGCTGGGGGAGCCGGTATCTTGCGCCTCTTGCATATGCCAGCGGCTCATGATCAAGGACCATGAGCCGTGTGGGGCGCATTGTGCGGATGTGATTCCCGGGGTGGCCGGCAGGACCGGGGCGCTCAGTCCATATCGCCCGGCAGTGTGCTGCTGCTGCGCATCAGGGTGCGGCCGAACTCGATCATCTTCTGCGCATAGTCCTCGGTCCACTCCGCCTGCTCCGCCAGCGCGGCCAGCGGTGTCCGGTCGAACCGGCTGGGGTCGGCCAGCTGGGCCGCGGCCAGCGCCTGGAACTCCGTGGCGCGGTCGGCCGCGGCGCGGAAGGCGAGGGCCAGCTCGGTGGCGCGGCTGAGCAGCTCGTGCGGATCCTCCATCGACTCCAGGTCGAAGAAGTGCTCGGGGTCGGCGACGGCCTCGGGCGGCTCGAACAGCAGCTGCGCGGGCTTCATCCGCCGTGGTCCCGGCGCCGTACCACGCGGGTCGGGAGCCGGTCGCGGCTCGGACATGTACCTACCTCCAGATCGTGTGCCGCATTCCATTGTCCCGCCCCGCGCAAGGGGGCCGTGGTCCGTGCCGCGCGGGGCATGCCCGCACCGTCGCGTTCGCCGTCCGCCACCGCCGTCACACGGGCGGCGGCAGACGGCGGCCGTTGTCCCCGAGAGCGCCATGCCACCCGGTCAGGGGCGCCATGTCACCCGGTGCTCCGCCAGGTGGGCGAGGACGGCGTGGTGGGCCTCCCAGCCGTCCGGGAACTTGACCGTGACGCCGAGGCGGACCGGTTCGGTCGAGGGATGTTCGTCCAGCAGGTCGGCGACGCCCGCCCGGCAGACCACGATGCAGGCGTGCCGGTGGCGGGAGGCGAGCACGCACAGCCGGCCGGTCTCCAGATGGAACGCCGTGGCGTCGGGGCGGCCGGACAGCGGGTGGAGGACGACCGTGACATCGAACTCGCGGCCCTGGAGGCGGTTGGCGGTGTCCACCGCGACCCCGGTCACCCCCAGCTCGGCGAGCGCGGCCCGGACGGCTGCCGCCTGGTCACGATGGGCCGTGCCGACCGCGATCCGGCCCGCTGTGAGCGGCACCGGGACGGCGGGCCCCCCGTCGGGACCCCGGCCCTCGCTGGTGGCGGCGCCGCCGCGGTCCAGGAGCCGGCGGACGACGTGGGCCACCGCGCGCACCGCCTCCGGGTCCGTACGCGGCGTACGGCGGGCGGGGAGTTCCAGCAGGCCCCAGCCGGACTCCGCGGCCTCGTCCAGCACGCGGTCCACCCCCGAACCGTCGCCCGGCACGCCGAACGCCAGCCGGCGGTCGCCGTGGCCGGTGCCGCTGCGGAACGGGGTGTACGGATAGAACGCGGCGGACACCAGCGGCGCGGCGGACGCGGGCAGCCGCCAGGAGACCGGCAGCCGGTGCTGCGGCAGATCGGGGTTGTGGGCCAGGAGGGTGGACACCGCGCTCGCGGACGGGTCGTACGCCAGCCCCGCCCACTGCTCCGCGCCGACCACGCTGAACGGATCCAGCTGGCCCGGGTCGCCGACGAACAGCGCCTGCTCGAAGAGCCCGGCGACGCTCAGCAGCGCATCGGAGCGCATCTGGTAGGCCTCGTCCACGATGGCGTGCCGCCAGGGCTCGTCGACCTTGGTGTACGCCCACTTCGCGGCCGTCGAGACCACGATGTCCAGCCCGGCCAGATCGGCGGCCTTCGCGGACGTACGGACCGCGGGCAGCTCGGCCAGCGCGGGATCGAACGCGCCGGGCTCGCTGCTGTGCAGCCGGCCGACGGGCAGCTGCGGGTCCTTCTCGGCGAGCCGCAGGACGAGGTCGTCGACCTGGGCGTTGGTCTGCGCGACCACCATCAGCGGGCGTCCGGCGGCGGCGAGTTCGCGGGCCGCCCGCACCACGAGGGTGGACTTTCCGGCGCCGGGCGGGGAGTCCACGACCACGCCGCGGCGGGAGCCGTGCAGCGTGTCGTGCAGGATCGCTTCGGTCGCCGCGGCGGCCGCCGCGGCGGGATCGAAGGAACCGGCCGGGGTGGCGTGGGGATCCTGAGTGGCCGTCATACGGCGGGGTTCTCCAGGGTGGTTGAGTACCGGGCGCGGGTCACAGGAAGTCCTCCGTGGTCACGGGGTCGGGGGCGTCGTGCGGCAGGTCCGCACCGCCGGGCGGGGGGCCGCCGTGGGTCCACGGGGTGTCCTCCGGGTTCGGGAGCTCCGGGCCGCCGCGCGGGGCGTGCTCGAACAGCGTCCAGCACACCGTCTCGTCCGGCTCCGGCACCGACCCGGGCTCCGGTGTCTTCCCGCGCCCCATTCCGCCCGTCAGCCGCACCACCAGCGCGCCCGGCTCCCCGGCCACGGACGCCACATATTCGGCGGTCTGGGTCCTGCCGTCCGCCAGGGGGCGGTAGAGCTTGCCGCCCCCGGACAGCTGTGGGCGGTCGGCCGTCCACAGCGTGACCAGCGGGCGCGGCATCGGCCGCTTGCCCTCGGAGAACGCCATCTCGACGGCGGTGACCGTGCCCAGGAACGCCTCGCCGGCCAGCCGCCGCCCGGCCATCACCAGCGGGTCGTCCAGGGCTTCCTGGGCGTCGAGCTGGGCCTGTGCGGTCTCCCGTGCGGACAGCTTCTGCGCGGCGGTGACTGCGTCGTCCTGCTTGGGCTGCGGGGGCTCCCCGGCGCGCACCCGGTCCCGGTGCGCCGTGTACGACCAGCGGTCGCGCTTCCAGCGGTCGGGGACCCGGGTGCCCTCGGGGAGCGTCCGCAGCAGGTCGAGGCCGTGCCAGACGGCGTCCCAGGCCGGCCGCAGCTGCCCCTCGACCAGGGCACGGAGCGCGTCCTCGGCGCCCGGCAGCCCGGCGTCGTAGCGGGCCATCGCGGGGGCGAGCAGCCGGTTGTCGAACGCCGGGTCGGTGGCGGGGCCGGCCGGCGGGCACAGCAGCTGCCCGTCCGCGTCGCGCCCGGACTCCGCGCGCTCGGCCGCCTCCTGGCCCGACAGCCCCGGCGGCGGGTCGATCCAGGAGAGCAGCGCGCCCAGATGCTGGTCCTCCAGCACGCTCTGGCCGCTCGCCCAGTGGCGGGTCAGCAGATCCGTCATGGACAGCAGCAGGCTCGCGCCGGGGACGCGCGCCCGCTCGCCGAAATGGGTCAGCCAGCGGCCCAGCAGCGGCACATGCGGCGGCGCGGGGTACGGCGTCTCCGGCTCCTGCTCGGCCGTCCGCCGGAACCGCATCGAGCGGCCCAGCAGCCGTACGAACTCGATGCCGGCGGCGCTCGGCACGATCAACTGGGGTGCGTCCGCACACAGTTCGACCTGCACCGGGACCTTCTTGCCGGTCTCCGGGTCGGTCTCCTTGCGCTCCTCCCGTTCGACGGCGTCCGCGAAGCCGTCCACATACGGCAGTACCGTCTCCGCCAGCTCGGCGAGGAACGCGAACCGCAGCTCGCGGTCGCGCGGCTGCGGGACGGCCAGCAGCACCGGCTTCTCGCGGTCCGTGCCGGCCAGCGCGCCCAGCGGGGCGCCGGCCTCGCCCGCGGTCGTCAGCGGGACGAGCACCAAGGGGCGTGCGGACAGATGGCGGTGCCGCACCGTGCACCGCGGCCGGGCACGGCCCGCGGCGACCGCCTCCATCCGGGCCAGTGTGTCGATCAGTGACATTCCGGCTCCTTTGCCCGCGGGGCCGGGACGACGGCGCCGGCCAGCGCCTCGGCGCGCAGCGCGGCGGCCCGGCGCAGCGCCGCCACGGCCGCGTCCTGCGGGCCGTCCGGATCCACGGCGGCCCCCGGTCCGTCCGGATCCGCGGCGGCCCCCGGCCCGTCCGGGCCGGCCGCCGTGAGCACCTCCTCGATGGTGCGCAGACCGCCCAACTCGCCCCGCACTCCGCGCCCCAGCACCTCCACCGCGCCGTCCTGACGGGACCGCTTACGGCAGTGGAAGGCCAGCTCGCAGGCGGCCAGGCACTCGGGGGCGTAGGCCGCGCCGACCGCCTCGACGGCCTCGGCCAGCTCCTCGGGCGGGCGGGTCGCGGTCTTCCCGTCGTCCGTCAGGCGGAGGTCGAAGGTGGTCCCGTCGGGGAGCGCGGCGGCGATCTCCTCGACCCGGGTGAGACGGCTCAGCTGCCGCCGGGTCGTGGCCAGTTGCTTGCGGACGTCGACGGCGGCGGCCGTGGGGAGGTTGGAGAAGTCCCTCGGGCACACCAGCAGCACCCGGTCGCGGACCCGGACCGCGCGGCCGGTGCGCGCGCCGACATGCGCCGCGACCGGCTCCAGGGCCAGTACGTACACCGCCGCCTGCCGCGCGGCGGCGCCCACCTTGGCGGCGTCCGCCGAACCGTCGATCACCGGGAAGGACTTGATCTCGACGACCGTCCAGCTGCCGTCCGGATGCACCACCACCGCATCCGGCTCCACATAGGCGGGCGCGCCGGCCACCTCCACGGCCAGCAGCGGATGGTCGAGCAGCGCCCAGCTGCCGGCCGCGGTCGCCTCGCGCAGCGCCAGCGCCGTACGCGCCGCCCGGCCCTCCGGTCCGGCCGCGGACAGGTCCGGAAGGGCGACCTCCTCGGGGGTGGGCGCCGGGGTGCCGGGCGCCAGCCGTTCGTGCAGCAGCCGCAGCAGCTCCGTACCGCCGCCGGCCTTCACCCGGGCCTCGAACGAATTGCCCCGGACGATCGCGAACTGGGACTGGCCGTACCCCGCCGGCGAGCCCAGCGCCTGGGCCAGCGCGCCCTTGTCGATGCCCGCACCGTCCAGCAGCGCACGGCGGCGGCAGCCGGGGTTGGCGGCCAGCGCGGCCAGCGCGCGGGCGTCGAGGGAACGGGGGCGTACGCCGGGGCCGCGCAGCTCCGTGAGTCTCCTCGGGCCGGCGCCGGGAGCTGCCCCGGGCCGCGGGGTCGGTGTCGCCGCCGGCTGCTCCGCCACGGGGGCGGCCGACGCGGGTCGGCTGTCGCGGAAAACGTTCACCCGCGGAAGTCTCGCATCCGGCACTGACATCCGGCACTGACATCCGGGACTGACATCCGGGACTGACATCCGGCACTGACATCCGGCACTGGCATCCGGGACGACCGCCCACGAACCGGTCGCCCGTGGATGCCGCTCCCGGTGCGCCCCTCCGCGATACGGCAGCGTGCCCGGGGCAGGCCCCGCGAGGCTCACCGGCAGGCCGGGGACCGGCCCCGGTCCGGGGCATGGTCCGGGGCCGGACCGAGGCCGGACCGGGCGGCATCCCCGTACGGCGCCGGGGCGACGCCCCCGGTCAGTGGTGGCCCGGTCAGCGGCGGCCCGGCCTCCCCGGCCGGGGGCAAATCGACCCGGTGCGCGATGATGGAGGCCCGCGGTCAATGCCGCCCGCACCGAGCAACGACCAGCCGAGCCGTCGGCGAGAGGTACGACCATGGCACCGCGCATATTCCTGGCCAGGCACGGACAGACCGAGTGGTCCCGCTCCGGCAGGCACACCGGCCGCACCGACGTCCCGCTGCTGGACGAGGGCCGGCGCGGCGCCAAGCTGCTGGGCGAGCGGCTGCACCGCGCCCCCTGGGAGGGCCTGCCGGGCGTCGAGGTCCGCACCAGCCCGCTCGTGCGGGCGAAGGAGACCTGTGAGCTGGCCGGTTTCGGGGACCGGGCGCAGCCGTGGGACGCGCTGATGGAGTTCGACTACGGCGCGTACGAGGGCCTGACGCCGGCCGAGATCAAGTCGGGACGGCCGGACTGGCTCATCTGGCGCGACGGTGTGCCGGAGGGCGAGACGCTCGCCGAGGTCGCCGCGCGGGCGGACGAGGTCATCGGCTGGGCGCGGTCGGCCGACCGCGAGGTGCTGGTCTTCGCGCACGGCCACATCCTGCGTGCGCTGGGCGCCCGCTGGCTGGGCCTGGACATCTCCTTCGGTGCCCGCATCCGGCTGGAGCCGACGTCCCTGTCGGTGCTCGGCTGGGCCTACGGGGAGCCGGCGATCGAGCGCTGGAACGACACCGGACACCTCGGCTGACGGACACCCCGTCTGACGGGCGGCCCGGCCGGACACGGCCCGAAGGCGCGGCCGCACAGCCCGCCTGACGGCCCGTCGGCTCCCGCGGCCCGCCCGACGGCCTTTCGGTCCCGCCCTTCGGCCCCGCCCTTCGGCCCGTGTGCCGTCAGCCGGCGGAGTCCGCGACCGCCGCCCCGTCCCCCGGGGCGGCCGATGCCGCGTGCCGTTCCAGGAAGCCGGCGACCGTGCCGCAGTGGCGATACGCCCGCAGCGTACGGGCCGTGCCGTCGAGCATCGTACGGATCCGGGCCGAGCGGACCTGGGTCAGCAGCGTCAGCACCCGCAGTCCGGCCGCGGCGGCCTCCTCGGGCGCACCGCTGTCCGCGAGATCGCCCGCGAGCTCCGCGGTGAACAGGGCGATATTGCGGGTGAAGTGGGGGTCCTGCAGAGCCACCGCCCGGCGCGCGTGATCCGCCGCGCGCCCCGCGTCGCCTATGGCCGACCAGCACTGTGCCTGCAGACCCGCCAGTTCGGCCTCGCCGTAGAACGTCATCCACTCCGGGTCGCCGTCCCGCTGCCCGGCCGCGAACAGCCGCTCCGCGCGGGCCAGCGCCTGCTCGCAGCCGGAGCGGTCCGCCAGCCCCGCCCGGCCGCCCGCCTCGCGCAGCGCCAGCAGCGACAGCAGCCGCGGCGAGGCCAGATGCTTGGCGGCCTGCTGCGCGGCCTGCGCGGCGCGCACCGCCTCGCGCGGACGGCCGGCGTCGCGGGCGAGAAAGGCCGTGTTGCAGAAGGCGTGGGCCTCCAGGGCGGCATCGCCGCAGACCCGGGCGGTGGCCAGGGCCTCCGCGTAGTGCGAGCGGGCGTCGTCGAAGCGGCCCGAATCATGCGCCAACCAGCCGACGGTGATGGCGAGTTCGCCCGCGCCGGCGTGCAGCCGGTCGGACACCGAGCGGCGCTGCACGCCCGCGTCCAGCAGCTCGTAGGCGGCGCGCAGCGGCTGGGTGGCGCGGCGGTAGATGCCTTCCGCGCCGTGCCGGTCGTCCAGCAGCCGGATCCGGCGGACGGCCTCCTCGACGGCGGTGGCCTCGGCGGCGCCCGCCCGGCCGACGGCCGGGGCGCGGGGGCCCGGCACATGGGCGGCTGCGGCGGCGGCAGCGGCCTCGATGGGATGCAGGGCGGCAATGCCCAGGGCTGCCGCCGGGCCGCCGGTGATGAACGCGCGACGCAGCACGTCGCTCTCCTCGCAGATCTGGATACGGGTATCGCGGTGGTCGGGGTCGGTTGCCAGGGGCGGGGCGCTGACCGCCGCCGTACGCGCCCCCCGTCCGCGTACCGCCTCGCGCGGCGCGAAGCCCATGTCGGGCAGCGTCAGCCCCGGGAACATGTGCCGGAACACCCGCTCGTAGGCGTAGTTCGGACACCTGATCTCCCCGGACTCGACGCGGCCCACATAGCGGGCGTCGCACGAGACCTGTTCGCCGATCTCACGGGCGGACCGTCGGACCGCCGCCGCGAACTCGCCTGGCGACAGCCGGCCGCGCAGCTGTCGGAAAGCGAGGTTCGGACGGGCGGGTACGGTGCGCGACGACGCTGAACTTGCTGCTGGCGACGCCATGGCGGACCCTCTCCGTGCCCTCTCCGTGCCATCAGGTGGCGATGCCGCCTCCTGGCGGTGCGGCGGGATGACCGTACCGGCTGTGATGGCTCCGATACGCATAGTTTGGCTACAAATCGGATATCTCGCGCGCGATCTGCCATGAACTGCCATCCTTTGCAGCGTTACGCCGCCGTAGCTGTTGACATGCCTGACCGTTGAAGTCGGTGTAAAGGGTCGGGTGCGTGCAGGAGGAGGGGTTCCCCGTGTGGGAGACCGGCGTGAGCAGGGGCGGCAACGGGTCCGCGGGCCAGGCCGTCGCAGACGGGGCACCGGCCGTACCGGCGCAGGCGTGTGACCTCGTGACGGTGCCGGCCCGGCAGGGGCTGGAAGCCGTTGACATCCTCCGGCTGCGGGACGGCGTCGGCCCGGTGCTGCACGACGGGGCCTGCGACACCCTGGGCTTCCTGGTGCCCGCGGGCACGGCCGCAGGCTGGGACGTGCCGGGCAGCGCCTGTACCCAGACCTCCGGGCGGGGCATCGCGCTGGGCGCGCTGTGCGGTGAAGGGGCCGCGGCGGAGCCGCCGGTGACCGGCACCGGCTGGCTGGTGCCCCCGGAGGGCGCGGGCGCCGCAGCCACCGATCCGGCCGTCCTGCGCGCGGCGCTCGGCGAGGCGGCCCGCACGATCGAGGCCGTCGACCGCTGTCAGTGAGGCGACCGCTGTTGGTGAGGCGACCGCCGCCGGTGCGTCGACCGCTGTCAGTGCGGCGATCGCTGTCGGTGCGGCCGGGGGCAACACGCCGGCCGGTCCGTACGCGGCAGGTTCTGACGGTCCGTACGCAACAGGGCCGCCGGCCGATTCGTCACCGGGGCCCGCCGCCCGGCTGTACGCAACAGGGGCTGCCCGCAACGATGCCGGGCAGCCCCTTCGGTACCGGACGCCTGCGTCCTACGTCCCTTGAGCGGCCGGTGCGCCGTCCCTCGCCGGGCGGGGGATGGTGGTGGCGCCGCGCCGGTCGCCGAGCCGGCGCTGTACGCCGCGCAGCAGCCGCGCCGCGGTGAAGGCCGCGCCGTGGACGAAGCGCATGGACGGGCCGAACGACGGGGCGGTCAGCAGCCCCGCGAAGAACAGTCCGGGCCAGGACGATTCGAAGCCGGAACTCAGCTCGGGCGCCCGGCTGCCGCCCACCGTCCGCAGTGTGGTGCGCACTTGGGGAACCAGGAACCGCAGCCGCCCGAGGTCGGGGGTGAATCCGGTGGCCGCCACCACATGGTGGGCGTCCAGGGTCTCGGTCGCGCCATCCGTATGGGTGAGGTGGAGCCGTACCCCGTCGTGCTGGGGCGCGGCCGCCCGGATCCGGTGGCCCAGCAGGACCGGCACGGCCGGCTCGAAGCGCTCCCGCAGCCACCAGGCGCCGGCCGGGCCCAGCGCCGTCTCGGCGATCCGCACCCGGGTCGCCGAGGGCAGCCGGCGCACCGCCCAGGGGGCGTCCGCCCACAGCCGGTTCGGCCAGCCGGTGCCGAGCCCGGAGTGCGGATCGCGCAGTGTGCGCAGCCGGCCGCGCTCCAGCGGCTGGGGCGGGGAGTCCCAGCGCAGCCGGTCGGCGCGGGCCACCACGTGGGGCCGGGCGCCCTGTTCGGCGAGCAGGGCCGCGGTCTCCAGCGCGGACTGACCGGAGCCGATCACCGCGACGTCCTGGCCGTCGAAGCGGCCCAGATCGCGGTGGTCGCTGCTGTGCGAGGCGAGGTCCAAAGGCAGTTCGAGCAGCGGCCAGGGGCGGTTGACGAACGGCAGCACGCCGACGGCGAGCGCCACGGTCCGGGCCGCGATCCGCTCACCGGTGTCCGTCTCGACGTGGAAGCCGTCGCCGTCCGGGCGTACGGCGGTGACGGTGACCTCCTCGACCTGCGGCACCGCCCGTTCGCCGAACCATCTGCCGTATGCGGTGAAGGTGGCGAGGGGCAGCGGCACGCCGTGCTCGGCGGTCAGGTCGTGGGCCGCGCAGTAGTCGGCCAGGGTGTGTCCGCCGGCCGGGTCACAGAGACTGGAGGACCGGGGCTCGGAGGTGAGGAACATGCCGTCGGGCATGTGGTCGCGCCAGGAGGCCATCGGGCGGCCCAGGACCCGCAGCCGCAGTCCGGCCGCCGCCGCATGCGCGGCGATCGAGAGTCCGTAGGGGCCGGCGCCCACCACCACGAGGTCGTACATGGAAGTTCCCTGCTCTTTCTCTTTGTGCGGTGCGGTGCGGTGTGGTGCGGTGCGGGTTGTGCGGTGAGGTGAGGTGCGGCTTGTGCGGGGGTGGTTGTGGCGGGTTCAGGTGTGCGGGGCGGTGACCGTGCGGGCCCCCGTCGGCAGGTCCCGCACCCCTCAAGGCCGTTGGGGTGCCCCGAGCGGCCGGGCCGGCACCGGGCGGGGTGGGAGCGGGGTGCTGTCCGGTGGAGCGGTGCGCAGGCCGCCGGTGCCCTTGCGCAGCCCGCTGCGCGGCCACGATCCGGTCATGGCGAGGAACGGCAGCGGATCGTCCACGGCGAACCAGGCCCGCTCCACCCCCTGGCGCCGGGCCCGTCCGGTGCCCGCCGGGCGGGCCGCGGGGCGTTCGCCGAAGGCCGTGGCGAGGGCGGAGAGCAGGGCGTAGTTCTCGGCGCGGAAGAGCCGCCCGGGGGCGCTGCGGGCGAGCGGCACCGTACGGCCGGTCAGATCCAGGTGCAGCGCGCGGACGACATCGAGGCCCGAGGACGGGTCGGTGAAGAGGCGGAACTGCGCGCCGGGCCGGGGGTTGAAGCCGAGGAGGTGGTAGCGGCCGTGCGCGTCCCGGCGGAAGTCCAGATCGAGGATGCCGCGGTAGCCCAGATGTCCGGCCAGCCGCAGCGCGGCCCGTTCGACCTGGGGGTTGGGCAGCCAGCGGCCGACCGCGGTCAGGCCCGTACGCAGGGGCCAGGCGCGTTCCTTGCGGCCCGAGCCGCCGATCAGGCAGGCGCCGCCGCGGGTGAAGCAGCCGTGGAAGAACCAGTCGGTGTCCGGGCCGCCGGCCAGCCGGCGCTGCAGCAGCAGGGCGCTGCCGGCGCGTTCGGTCAGCTCGTACAGGCGGCGGACGTCGTCGCGGGTGCGTACCACCGTGGTGCTGCGCAGCCCGGCGGACGGCGGCAGCAGCCACGGCCGGGTCCACTTGGCGACCAGCGGCAGCCCGAGTTCCCCCGCCGCTTCGGCGGCCTGCTGTGCGCCGGCGGGGAGCGCGGTCGCCGGGTGCGGCAGGTCCAGTTCCCGGCACAGCAGGGCGAGTTCGGCCTTGTCGGCGAGGCGCTCGGGCAGGCCGGCGGGCTGGGCGGGGAGCAGATAGCGGCCCAGCAGCCGGCCGGCGAGCCGGGCCGCGGCGATCGCACCCCGGTCGTCCAGCGGGATGAGGACGGCGGGCCTGCCGATGCCCTCGGAGACGGCGCGCAGCAATTCCAGCAGCGGGGCCTCCGCCACCGGGCCGGCCGGGAGTTCGTACATCCGGTGCAGATACCGCGACCGGCTCACCGGGCCGCGCGCCGAGCCGACCGCGGCGTGCACCTCGATTCCCGCCCGGCCCAGTGATCTGACCGCGCCGAGGGTGCCGTGGTGAAAAGGGTCGGGGTCGAGCCGGAGCAGCAGTACGGGCACATCGGTGTCGAACGTTGACATGGCGCGGAGCTCTTCACTTCCAGGGACCGGGCGGGGGGACGGAATGCGCTGAGGGGTGATCGGAAGGCGTCCGGACGGCCGGTACGGGTCATCTCCTGATGACCGCCCCGGGATCGGTGCGCCGGACCGCGGGCGTCGCCGAAGGAGTCCGCAACGGCGGCAATGCCGCATGCGTCACGCGCGGGCCGGCCTGGATCCGCGGGCACGTACCGCTCCACCGGACGAGCACCGGCCACTGCCCGCACGGGGCGTGGCGGCGCCGGGAGAATCCGCGCGCCCCCGGGCTTTTTGCGCCGCGCTCCACGATCTGGCCGGGCTCACCCCGGCCCCGGCCCCGGCCCCGGCGCCCGCACCGCCCGTCCGTCCGGCCGCCATCCCGGTGCCCGCACCCGTCCCGCCGCCCACGCCGGCGCACCGTCCGCCGCCGTCCCGGCCGGGCCGGTTCCCCGTCGGTCCGGGCGAACGCACCGAGCGCCATGGCACCGCCTACCTGTTCGAGAGCGGGGACGGGTCGGGCGACCGGGACGGGTCCGGCAGCGATACGGCCGCCGCGGGCAGCGCCGCCGCCCGGCCCTGCTGCGGGGGCGCCGCCACCGGGGCCCGGCGCCGTGCCGAGGTGGCGGCCACGGCCTGCTCGTACACGCCCATCAGCTCCTCGGCGCTGCGCGAGATGTCATAGCGCCGCACCACCGGCGGGACCGGCAGCCGGCCCGGTCCGAGGCGCCGCAACTCCCGCAGTGCGGTGGCGAGTTCATGGACCCCGAGGCTGAAATGGCGGGCGCCGGGAGCCTGGTCGGCGGGCAGCTCGTCGACCGCCGGGCAGCTGCCGTAGAGCACATGCAGCCCGGACCCGAGCGCCTCCAGGACGGCCAGTCCGAACGCCTCGTCCGGGGAGGGCGAGACGAAGACGTCGATGGCCGAGAGCAGGCCGGGGATGTCGGGGCCGTCGGCCGCCCGCCCGTCGACTGCCCGCCCGTCGGCCATCCGCCCGCCGGTCATGGTGTCGACCGCCCCGTCGCGCTCGCCCAGCAGATGGATCCGGTCTCCCGAGCCGAACTGCTCCGCCATCCGCCGCAGCATCTCCCGCTCCGGCCCGGCACCCGCCAACAGCAGGTGCACCCCCGGCAGTTGGGTGACCGCCCGGACCAGCACATCGAACCGTTTTCCGGGCACCAGCCGGCCGGCGCCGCCGACCACGAAGGCGTCCAGCGGCAGCCCCAGCCGGGTGCGGACCAGGGCGCGGGCGGCCGGGTCGAAGGCAAAGCGGTGTGCCTCGATGCCGTTGGGCACCACATGGATCCGCTGCTCCGGTACGCCCCAGCGGCGCAGCCGGGCGGCGACGGTGTCCGAGACGGCGACGGTCGCCGTCCCCAGCCGCTCGGTGGCCCGGTAGAGGGTACGGACGCCCCGGGTCAGCCGGCGCCCCTCGATGACCGCGTCGCCCAGCGAGTGCTCGGTGGCGACCACGGCCCGGACGCCGGCCATCCGGGCGGCGATCCGGCCGTAGACGCAGGCCCGGTAGAGGTGGGTGTGCACCAGGTCGTAGCCGCCGCCGCGGATCAGTCCGGCGAGGCGGGGGAGCGCGGTCAGGTCCCGGTTGCCGGTCATCCCGAGGTGGGCGACGGGCGTGCCGTCGGCCTCGATGCCCTCGGCGACCTGGCCCGGCCGGGTCAGGGTGATGACCTCGCAGTACGCGGGCAGCCGGCGCAGCAGCAGCCGCAGCTGCTGCTCGGCGCCGCCCACGTCGAGGCCCGTAATGACGTGCAGAACCTTCACCGGATGCCTCCTGGGGTAGCTGCCGGGGTGGTGAACTCGTCGGGGGGCAGTGCGCGGCGGCGCGGCGGGTGCGGCGCGCGCTCGGGGTGCAGCTGCCGGGAGTGGTCAGCGGTGCCGGTCGGGACCCGCGGGTCAGCGGTGCCGGTGCGGGCCCGCGGCAGGGCGGGCCGGCCGGTCAGCGGGCCGGGGCCGGGGGAGCGGGCGCGGGCGTGGCCGTGGCCGGCCCGCGGCGGCGCCGGCGCGCTCATCCGCCCTCCCGCCGCACCGGCAAGGCCACGGTGCGCAGCAGGATCCGGATGTCCTGCCCCGGCGACCAGCTGTCGATGTAGAGGTTGTCGAAGCGGGCCCGGTCCTCCACGGAGGCCTCGCCGCGCAGCCCGTGCACCTGCGCAAGTCCCGTGATGCCCGGCGGCATCCGGTGCCGGGCGGCGTACTGGGGGCAGGCCCGGGTGCACCGCTCGACGCAGGAGGGGCGCTCCGGATGCGGCCCGACCAGGCTCATATCGCCGCGCAGCACGTTCCACAGCTGCGGCAGCCGGTCCAGCGCGGTGCGCCGCAGCAGCCGGCCGACCGGGCTTGTCCGGCCGTCGTCCGCCACGCCGCACCGCGTCGCCGCCTCGTGCGCGTCACCGGCGGGCAGGGTGCGGAACGTCAGCAGGGTGAAGGTGCGCCCGCCCCGGCCGGTACGTTCCTGCCGGCAGAGCACGCCGGGCCCGTCGGCGCACCGCACCGCGAGCGCACAGCCCAGCAGCACCGGGGCTGCGACCACCAGCGCGGGGCCGGTCAGCGCGAGGTCCAGCATCCGTTTGGACCGGCCGCCGTGCCGTGGCGGGGCGGTGTCCAGCTGCCGGCAGGCGAAGCCCCACAGATGGCCGGTGCCGGCCTGCGGTGGGCGGCCCTCGCGGGCGGCCGCGTCGCCGGCCAGCCAGATCGCCGAGCCCTGGTCGACGAAGCGGCGCAGCAGGGCCGCGGTGTGCGGATCGCCGTACGGCGGCAGCGTGAACACCGCGTCGCGCACGGTGTGCTGGATGACGGCCCGGGTGATGTCCTGCGCGCAGGTGAGCCGCGGCAGCGGCAGCCCCCCGCGGGCCGGGGGCGCATCGGGCCCGCCGGGCGGCAGCGACGCCGGGGTGACCAGGCCCACCGGGCGCATCCCGTACTCGGGGTGGGCGTGCAGCACGGCGGCGAGCTGCCGGGCGGCCGGCTCGGCGCCGACGATCAGGGTGGCGCGCGGGCTGCGGCGGGCGGCGTTGCGGCGGGCCCGGTAGACCGTGGCCCGGCCGCCGTGGGCCAGCAGGGTGTGCGCCGCCACCGCGCACCCCAGCAGGGCCGGCGGCAGCGCCCGCCCGGGGTCCACGGCGGCGAGCACCGCGGCCACCGCGCACCAGCAGACGGCGGCCCGGCCCAGCAGCGCCGGCAGGTCGTTGAGCGCGGCGGGGGCGGGGCCGGGACGGTAGAGACCGGCCCGGGAGTGGAGCAGCAGCAGACCCAGCACCATGGCGGCGACGGCCGGCGGCGGCGTACCGGTGCCGAGGACCGGCAGCGCGGTGGCGGCGGTGGCCAGGCCGTCGGCGGCCATCAGCGGGGCGACGGTGCGCGGCCGGACGCCACGGCCGGGCCGGGGCGGGGGCAGGGTCTCCCGCCCCGGGCCGCGGGGCGGATGGACCGCGGTGGCCGCCGGCCGGGGGGCCGGGGGCCGGACCCGGGCGGAATGGGGCGCGTCCGCGCTGTCCGTCGTCATCGGCTGATCCGCCCCCTGCTCTCCGGGCACGGCACACCGAGCAGTTCGCGGTACGGACCGGGGACCGCCGCGGCGGTGTGCCGCACGTCGTACGCCGCCCGGACGTGCTCCAGGCACCGGTGGCCCGGCGTCCGGCGCAGCTGAGGGCGGGTCAGCACAGGGAGTACGGCGTGTGCCAGGGCGCTCAGCCGGGCCGGCCGGCCGGTCTCACCGGGGAGCGCCGGGCCCGGGGAGCGCCGGGCGGGCCAGGGGGCCACCTCGGCGCCCGTCGCGGCGGCGTGGCGGGGCAGCTCCCCGCCGGGCGGTGCGGCGGCCACGGCGGGCGGTGCGGCGGCCACGGCGCGCAGTCCCGCCGCCACCCGGGCCCGCACCAGGTCGGTGACGACCCGGGCGACCCCGCCGTCGACGGGCCGGGAGACATGGAGAACCGTTGGCCGCTCTTGGCACTGCAGGTCTTGCGGCAGCACGCACTGCTCCCCTGATTACCGAGCTGACAGAACTCTCTGCGGGAATGTCCGGAGCGCGCCGCTCAGTGCCTGGTATCGGTCTGGAGGAAGAGCGCGCCGAGCAGATATCCCGGATTGCGGGTGGTGAAGCGGAAAGTGAGCCGATCGCCGCCGGAGTGCAGCGCGGGGGTGATGTCGAATACGTCGGAATCAAATCCGGGCGTGTTGCGGTAGGCGGGCAGCCGCTTCGTCTGCCGACCGAATTCAGTGATCGTCGAGTTCATCACATCGTTCGCCGGATTGGCGGCATCCCGCACCGTCTGCGCGTGGTGGCGGCTCGCCCGGACGGAGAGTGCGTCATTTCCGGAGCCCCGGTCGCCGTCATATGCGGCCACCCCGGCACGGCCGTGTGAATTCGCCGGGATGTGTTGCCCGTTCAGCCTTACCGAAAAGGAGCGGCGGTGTGTCCCCACCGGCTGGAATCCGTCCCACCGTGCGATTTCGCGCAGCGGCTGCCTGCTGTTCCCGTACACGGTCACCAGCGTCCGGCCGCCCCGGGCGCCGGCCGGGGAATGGCCCCTCGCGTTATTGATCTGCGCCACGGCGCAGGCGCCCGCACCGCTCTTCCGCACCGGTTCGGTGACGTCCGCGGACGCCTGGAAGCCGCCGGTCGCGGAGGTGGCGCGACCGGCGGTCAGGGTGTCGGCGCGCACCTCCTTGTACCGGTCGCCGGGTTCGGCGATCAGCGCCCGGCCGTCGTCCTCGGCGGGCTTGTGCCGGCCGGCCCGCAGGGTGCCGCCCTGCCGGGCCGCCGCGCACGGGCCGGCCGCGCGGCGGACGGCCTTGTGGCGGACGGCCTTGTGGTAGGTGACCGAGGAGTTGGCCGCGCGCGCGATACCGCCGTGCAAGGTCACGTGACAGCGCTCGCTGAAAGGAATTCGTGTGGATTCCTCGGGAGCCGGTGCAGCCGACGCCGGAGACCGGGCGGCCGACAATGACAAGGAGGCCAGTGCGCATACGACGCCGCGCACAGGGCGGTCCATCGACTTCCGCATGTCTTCCTCTCCGACTTCAATCAGTCAAACTGGAGAGCACTCTGACAGAAATCATCTTGGAAACCGCGACAGGCACGCCGGACCCCCGTCGGGGATTCTGATCAGCGGAATACCGGACTTCACCGGCGGCCGCACTGTTATGCCAGAAGGACTAACATTTTCTCGGACGGGGGAACGCCCGCACCTCAGACCCATTTCGCTCGTTGTGACCGGTTGCCCCATTCACGAACTGAAAGGAGAATGGGATGAAGCGGTTTGTCAAGACCGCCGCGGTGGCCGCGGCCGGCTGCGCCATGGTGCTGAGTGGCGCAGGCATCGCCTCAGCCAACGATGATGGTCACTACGGTGGCCGCGGTCACCGCGACCGTGGTTTCCACGGCCGTGGCGACCACTACCGCAACGACCACCGCGGCTTCTACAGCCACCGTGGCGGCGCCAACGCCGCCGGGTTTGCCGCGGGTTCCCCGGGCATCCTGAGTGGCAACAACATCCAGGTCCCGATCAGCATCCCGGTCAACGTCTGCGGCAACAGCCTCAACGTCGCCGCGCTGCTGAACCCGGCCTTCGGGAACGTCTGCCTCAACCGGTGACCCGGCGCCGGTCCGGAGGGATATCGGGCCGGCAGGGGTCATGATGTGCAGTTGGCGGATCGCCCCGGCCCCGGTCGCGGGTGGTCCGCCACTCTGCCCGTACGTCCGGGCGCCCCGCGCCGCCCCCCGGGCCCTTCCCTTGCGCCGGTCGCACCTCGCTGACCAGCGGATACGGCCTCGGGGGCAGGGGCCATACTGGAGGGCATGGCGAAGAGCAGACGCGGGCGCGGCGGACCGGAGTCCGTCATGGAGACGGTGGACGGCGGGCCGGCCGAGCTACGGCCCGACCGGGACCGGCCGCGCGGCTGGACGCTGCTGATCGACGGTGCCCCGCAGTCCCACGTGGACCTCGACGACCCGGCGTATCTGGACTTCTCCTATCAGCGGCGGCTCGGGCACGTCGCCGACCTGGCCGGACCGGCGGGCAAACCGCTGCGCGTGGTCCATCTGGGCGGCGGGGCCCTGACCCTGGCCCGCTATGTCGCGGCGACCCGGCCGCGGTCCACCCAGCAGGTCGTGGAGATCGACGCGCCGCTCGTCCAGCTCGTACGCCGGCACCTGCCCTGGGACAGCGGCTGGCGGATACGGGTGCGCGGCGGCGACGCCCGCGCCGGCCTGGCGAAGATCCCGGACGGCTGGGCCGACCTGGTCATCGCCGATGTCTTCGGCGGTGCGCGGACGCCCGCCCACCTGACCAGCACCGAGTTCCTGACGGAGATACACCGGGCGCTGCGGCCCGGCGGCTTCTACGCTGCGAACCTCGCCGACGGGCCGCCGCTGCGGTTCCTGCGCGGCCAGATCGCCACGGTCCGTACGGTCTTCCCCGAGCTGTGCCTGACCGCCGACCCGGCCGTACTGCGCGGCAAGCGCTTCGGCAACGCCGTCCTGCTGGCCGCCGACGTGCCGCTGCCGGTCGCCGAACTCACCCGGCGGGCGGCCACCGATCCGCAGGCCGGGCGGGTCGAACACGGCCGGGCACTGCGGGACTTCACCGGCGGCGCGGCCCCGGTCACCGACGCCACGGCCCTTGCCTCACCCGCCCCGCCGGACGGTGCCTTCGACTGACGCCGGCCGCGCCGTACGGGCGTCGCTACGTCCCGTGGTCGCTCATCTCCACGGTCGGCGGATGACCGTTCCAGGTGCAGAACACGGACGTATGGGCGCTGCCGCCGGAGAAGTCGACCCGGATCCACCCGTCCTGCTTCCACACCTGCATCTCCCAGCCCGCGTTCGGGGTCGCCGACACCAACTCGGCCGAACGGCCGCCCATATCGAAGACCACCCGGCCGCCCGCCGTGGAGTAGCTCTTGACCCGGCCGTCGGAAGCCGGTGCGGAGCTGTCCGGCGAGGTGGTGTCCGGGTAGCGCGACCGGGGGCTGCCGCTGTGCGACGGCGTGGCCGGCTGCGACGGTGCGCCCTCGGTGGGCGCCGGGCCGCGCGCGGGTGACCGGGACGGCTTGGGGCGGTGGGTGGAGGAGACGCGCGGGGCGGCGCCGTCGTCCTTCTGCGCCGGTGAGAAGGCCACTTGATCAGAGATCGGCAGCGCGCGCGGCGCGTCGTACGCCGTGCCGGACAGCACGGTGTGCACGCCGAACCACGACAGGGTGACCGCGGCGCCGGTCGCCAGCGTCCAGGCCGCCGCGTGAACCAGTCCTCGTTGCATCCGGCTCATACTGCACCACCGGTCCGCCCTGTGGCAGCCCGTCCCGCACGCCGGAGTGCGCCGCCCCCCGCGTCAACCTCGGGCAAAGAACCTTGCCCGAATGGCGTACGGTGCCGCCCATGGCACGTGTGCTCGTCGTCGAGGACGACCAGTTCGTACGCTCGGCACTCATCCGGCATCTGACCGAGGCCGCCCACACGGTACGCAGCGTCGGTACCGCTCTGGAGGCCCTCCGCGAGGTGGCACACGTCGGCTTCGACGTCGTCATCCTCGACCTCGGCCTGCCCGATCTGGACGGCGGCGAGGCGCTGAAGATGCTCCGCGGCATCACCGATGTCCCGGTGATCATCGCCACCGCCCGGGACGACGAAGCCGACATCGTACGGCTGTTGAACGACGGCGCCGACGACTACCTCACCAAGCCGTTCTCCGTCGAGCATCTCTCGGCCCGGATGGCGGCCGTCCTGCGTCGCTCCCGGGCCACCGCGGCCGGCGCGGAACCGCCCTCACGAGTGATCCGGGTCGGCGGACTGTCCGTCGACCCGCTGCGCCGGCAGGCCGAACTGGACGGCGCCGCACTCGATCTGACCCGCAGGGAATTCGATCTGCTGGCCTTCCTCGCCGGGCGCCCCGGTGTCGTCGTCCCCCGCAGGGAACTCCTCGCCGAGGTCTGGCAGCAGTCCTACGGCGACGACCAGACCATCGACGTCCATCTGTCCTGGCTGCGCCGCAAGCTGGGCGAAACCGCCGCGCGGCCCCGCTACCTGCACACGCTGCGGGGTGTCGGGGTGAAGCTGGAGCCACCGCAGTGAGATGGGCGCTGGTCAAGGTGGCGCTGGCGGTCACCGCCATGGTCGTGGTCGCCTTCGCCGTCCCCCTCGGACTGGTCGTCAAGGAGCTGGCCCGTGACCGCGCTTACGGAAGCGCCGAGCGGCAGGCCGCCACCATCGGCCCGGTCCTCGCCATCACCACCGACCGCGCCCAGCTGGAGCGCGCCGTGGCCAGCGCGGAGACCGGGCCCGGCGGCCGGATCGGGGTCCATGTCCCGGCGAGCGGCAAGAACGGCGGTCCCGCCGAGATCGGCTCCCGGCGCGCCGCGCAGCGGGACGTCGAGGCCGCCGCCAAGCTCGGCCGGGCCTCCATCTCACCGGTGCCCGGCGGCACCTCGCTGCTCCAGCCGACCGCCGTCGCCGCCGGCATCGCCGTCGTGGAGGTCTTCGTCCCCGACGCGGCACTCACCAACGGTGTCACCACCTCCTGGGTGGTGCTGGCCGGCGTCGGCCTGGCGCTGATCATCGGCTCGGTCGCCGTCGCCGACCGGCTCGGCACCCGGATGGTGCGGCCCGCGGAACGGCTGGCCGGCGCCGCCCACGACCTCGGCAAGGGCAAGCTCGGCGTCCGCGTCCCCGAGGACGGCCCCAAGGAACTGCGCGCCGCGGCAAGTGCCTTCAACTCCATGGCCGACCAGGTCGTCCAACTGCTGGCCAACGAGCGCGAACTGGCCGCCGACCTCTCGCACCGGCTGCGCACCCCGCTGACCGTCCTCAGGCTCAACGCCGCCTCGCTCGGCGACACCCCCGCCGCCGAACAGACCCGGGCCGCCGTCGCGCAGCTGGAGCGCGAGGTCGACCAGATCATCCGCACCGCCCGCGAGCAGAAGGCCCAGACCGGGCCGGCGGCCGCCGCGGCCGGCTGTGACGCCGCCGAGGTGATCCGCGAGCGGATGGACTTCTGGTCGGCGCTCGCCGAGGACGAGGGCCGCACCGTACGCATCGCCGGCGCGGACCGGCCCGTACGCGTCCCCGTCGCCCGCCCCGAACTCGCCGCCGCCCTGGACGCGATGCTCGGCAACGTCTTCCGCCACACGCCCGAGGGCACCGCCTTCGCGGTCGATGTCCACAACGCCCAGGAGGCGGTGATCGTGCTGGTCTCGGACGCCGGTCCGGGCATCGCCGACCCGGACGCCGCACTGCGCCGCGGCTGGTCGGGCGGCGGGTGGGGGCACCGCCCAGCGGCAGCTGAGGGAGGCTCCACCGGACTCGGCCTGGACATCGTGCGGCGGCTGGCCGAGTCCACCGGCGGTGATGTGCGCATCGGCCGCTCCGTCCTCGGCGGCACCGAGGTACGGGTCTGGCTGGCTCTGGACGACCGGCGCGCCCACCGCGGCGGGCGCCGCGGCCACCGGCTGCGCCGCACGCTGCGCAGCCGGGGACGGCGGGCCGTACGCATCATCCCCTGGCGCAGGTCCGGCGGGGGCGCGCAGCCGTCCGGCGGAGCGGATGCGGAAGGGCTTCGGAGCGGGCGCTCTTAACCACCCCCTTCCGCTTCCTTAAGGCGGCCATAATTCCGCCAACCGCCGTACCGATCCCGGCATTTGTCCGTTTCGCTGCCGCTAGCGTGCGGGACGCACCACGGTGCACTCCACCCCCCACGGGGTGCACTCCCCCCACGTGGTGCCCTCCACCCCCCATGTGACGACAGGCAGGCACGAGATGAGTTCCTCGGTACACCGCCGGCGCAAGAGCCGCACCACCCGGTTGATCGTGAGCGGCGCGGCCGCCGTGGTCGCGGCCGGCGGCGCGTTCGCCGTCGCCGGCTCGGCCCTGGCCGCCAAGGCGCCGCGGACCACCGGCGCCCCGAAGGCCGCGGCCGGCTTCGCCCCGTACGCCGACACCTCGCTCACCCCCGCCTACGACCTGGCCGGCACCGCCCGGAAGACCGGGGTGAAGAACTTCAACCTGGCGTTCGTCACCTCCGGCGGCGGCTGCACCCCCAAGTGGGGCGGCTCCGGTGAGCTGGGCAACGACCCGGTGGCCGGGCAGATACCCGCCCTGCGCAAGGCCGGCGGCGACGTCCGGGTCTCCTTCGGCGGCGCCAACGGCACCGAGCTGGGGGTGGCCTGCGGCTCCGCGGACGAACTGGCCGCCGCATACGGCAAGGTCATCGACCACTTCCAGCTCACCAAGGCCGACTTCGACATCGAGGGCGGCGCGCTGCCCGACACCGCCGCCAACACGCGCCGCGCCCAGGCCATCACCCAGCTCCAGAAGAAGCACCCCGGTCTGGACGTCTCCTTCACCCTGCCGGTCATGCCCGAGGGCCTGACCCAGGACGGGGTGAACCTGGTCGCCGACGCCAGGAAGAACGGCGTCAAGATCTCCGCCGTGAACATCATGGCGATGGACTACGGCACCTCCTACAACGGCGACATGGGCACCTACGCGATCCGGGCCGCCACCGCCACCCAGAGCCAGATCAAGACGGCGCTCGGCCTGAGCGACGCCGACGCCTGGAAGACCGTGGCCGTGACCCCGATGATCGGCGTCAACGACGTCCAGAGCGAGGTCTTCACGACCGACGACGCCGCCGAACTGGTGCAGTTCGCCAAGGACAAGCACCTGGCCTGGCTGTCGATGTGGTCCGGGGCCCGCGACAAGGCCTGTCCGGGCGGTGCCGGCAACTCCGCGCAGCCCACCTGCAGCTCCGTCCAGCAGAAGCCGCTGGAATTCACCGAGGCCCTCGGCGCCTACACCGGCTGACCCCCACCGGCGGTCCGGGCCCCCACCGGACCGCTCGCCCCCGGGCGGGGCGCAGCGGAGCACTCCTCCCACCCGCTGCGCCCCGCCATCCGCCGTGTGCGCCCCGCAACTCCCGTACGCGGCACGGCCGTCCCCAGGCCGCACCGCTCCGTACCGCCGTGCGGAAGGCGATCGGCGCGGTGCCCGGCTGCCGCTGGAAGAACGTGCTGAAGTCGGCGGCGTCGGCGAAGCCCAGCCGGTCCGCGATCCGGGCCGCGGACCGGTCGCCGAGCGCCGGCAGCCGCTCGGCCTCCGGCACCACCGCCGGTCGATGAACTCCTTGGCCCCCGCCCCGGCAAAGGCCTCGGTGGCCCGGGAGAGGGTGCGCGGCGCACAGCCCCGGGCCGGGCGACAGCGCTTGTCGTGGGGGAGGACTGGTCCGCGTCAGATCCGTCCCGTACTTCTTGACGACCGCAGCGGGCTGGTGTCAGCCGTGCGCTCCTGGGGCTTGCGCTGTGGCGCTGCTGCTACCGGCAGCCGCCCTGCTCCACTGGGCCAGCAAGCGCAGGGAGGTCTCGGACACGCTGCCGGGTTCGGTGCTGTAGACGAAGAGGGTCTGGTCGGGGTCGTCTGCGGGAGTGAGGGCCTGGTAGGTGACTGTGAGGTCGCCGACGAGCGGGTGGTGGTAGTCCTTGGTGCCGGTCGTGCGCCGGTGGACCTTGTTGTCCGACCAGAAGCGGCGGAATTCCTCGCTGCTGAGGGAAAGGTCACCGACCAGGGCGCTCAGGGCTGGGTCGTCCGGGTGGCGGCCGGCGTCGAGGCGGAGCATGGCGGCGGTGTCCGCGGCGACGCGGGGCCAGTCCCGGTACAGCTCGCGCGCGTGTGGGTCGAGGAAGACGAAGCGGGCCTGGTTCCGCTCGGCTGCGGGGAGCGCGCGGAAGTCGGTGATCAGGCGTCCGGCGAGCTGGTTGTGGGCCAGCACGTCGAGTCGCCGCCCGAGGACGAAGCCGGGGCGGCAGGTCTGCTGGAGGGTGTCCAGCAGGTCCCAGGTGGCGCGGTGGACGCGCTGGGGGCGGGGGCGGCGTCGCCGGGCAGGCCGGGACCGGGCGAGCGTGTGCAGGTGGCTGCGCTCGGCGTCGTCCAGGTGCAGGGCGGAGGCGAGCGCGTCGAGGACCTCTGCGGAGGCGCTGCGGCTGCGGCCTTGTTCGAGGCGCGTGTAGTAGTCCACGCTCACCCCGGCCAGCCGGGCGAGTTCCTCCCGGCGCAGGCCTGAGACCCGGCGCCGGCCCAGGCCATGGTCGTCGAGCCCGGCTTCCTGTGGAGTGAGGCGCGAGCGGGCGGAGCGAAGGAACTCCGCCATCGGTGCGCTGGTGGGGTGCTCATGGTCCATCTGTCCATCGTCGCGCAGTCGCCCGGGGTTCGGCGGCGGGAGGGGGCCCACTTTGTCCCCCGATCAGGCGGGCCCTTCTACGGCCTTTCTTCCCCGTTCAGAGCTGGTTCGGTGGAAGCCGGGCCTCGCCGCCGGGGTTGGCGGCCGGGGCACTGTCCGAACAAACGATCTGGAGGCATCTCATGTCGACGTGGTTCATCACCGGCGCATCCCGCGGCCTGGGGCTCGAAATTGCGCGGGCCGCTCTCCGGGGCGGCGACACAGTCGTGGCCGCCGCCCGGAAGCCGCAGAAACTGCCGGACGACCTGCAGCACTCCGACCGAGTCCTCGGTGTCGCCCTCGACGTCACCCGGAGTGACGAGATCACGGCTGCCGTTGAACGGGCCGTGCAGCGTTTCGGCACGGTCGACGTCCTGGTCAACAACGCGGGCCGTGGCCTGCTCGGGGCGCTGGAGGAGATCACGGACGCCGAGGCGCGGTCCCTGTTCGACCTCAACGTCTTCGGGCTGATCAACATGACCCGCGCCGTCCTGCCCGTGATGCGAGCAGCCGGAGCAGGGAAGATCGTGCACATAGGTTCACGCTCAGGGTTCGAGGGGGAGCCCGGAGTGAGCATGTACAGCGCGTCGAAATTCGCGGTGGCCGGCATCAGCGAGGCGCTCGCAGTCGAGCTGGAGCCGTTCGGGATCCAGAGCATGGTCGTGGAACCCGGCGTCTTCCGCACCGACTTCCTCGACACCAGTTCCCTGTCCACTGCAGCCCAGCGCGTCGCCGCCTACGACGGCACACCCGCCCACGCCACCCTGGACTGGCTCGACACCGCCAACCACACCCAGCTCGGGGACCCCGTCAA
Source organism: Streptomyces sp. NPDC054765 (assembly GCF_053612065.1). NCBI lineage: Bacteria > Bacillati > Actinomycetota > Actinomycetes > Kitasatosporales > Streptomycetaceae > Streptomyces > Streptomyces sp. NPDC054765. Next base: position 112,797 of record NZ_JBSHBP010000021.1, read on the forward strand.
GGGAGCCGCCCTGATCTACGAGGTCACCAGCCGGGACAAGCTCCCCGGGCATCTGGCCCTGGGCCGTGACGCGATCGAACGCCGGCTGGTCAAGATCAGCAGCCTTCAGGGCGACCTCGTGGCCTGGCAGGACAAGTCCGCCGCCACGGCCTGCGACGACGCCGCCTGACGCCCCCACCGATCCCGAGAATCAGGAAGTAGCCCAGCCATGACCTCCCTCGGCGGGCAGGTCATGCCCCGGCCCGTCGACGTCACCGACCGAGCAGCCGTCCGCACGGCCGCCGACCAGGTGGCGGCCGCACGGGGACCGGTGGACCTGGGGTTCAACTCCGCGGGCGTCCAGCTGATCTCCGCCGTCGGCGAGCGCAAAGTTGACGACCGGCAGCGGCAGATCGATCTCAACGTCGCGGGAGTGAGGGATGTGATCGCTGCCTTCCTCCCGCACCTGACTGCCGCCGCCGAGCGGGGAGATGCCGCCGGCCTGATCAGTACCTTCTCCATCGCAGCGACGCGCATCCTGGAGAAGTTTTCGATCCACTCGGGTACGAAGGCCGCCATCAGCCACCTGACCCGTCTCATCCGGGTCGAACTGGGCCGGAAGAACGTGCGGGTGAGCGCCATCGAGCCGGCGAGCGCACCGGCAGCTACCGCACCGCCCTTGACGAGCTGATCACCGACGCCGGGGGCACCAGCCGGATCACCGCCGAGGACTACGCCGTCGCCGTCCTCGACGAGATCGAGCGGCCCCGCCACAGCGGCGAGCGCTTCACCGTCGGCCACTGAGCCCCGCCACCGGCCCCTTGTCTCTGCTTGTGTCTGCGCCCGCATAACGCCAAGGCCCCCGACCTGAGGTCGGGGGCCTTGATGTGGGGTGAGTAACGGGACTTGAACCCGCGACATCCTGGACCACAACCAGGTGCTCTACCAGCTGAGCTATACCCACCATGACCGGTGCTGTGTGGTTCTTTTTCCCCACCGGCTGAGAAAAAGTGTACAGGGTCCCGAGGGGTGCTCGCGCCCAGGTTTCGTGTCCCGGGACCGAGGGCGTGTCGGGGGGGGGGGGGGGGGGCCCCCCGGGGCCCCCCCCCACCCGCCCCCGGGGGCGCGAACGGGGGGGGCGGGGGGGCGGGGGGAGGACGAG
>NZ_JBSHBP010000022.1:0-113412 GCF_053612065.1 Streptomyces sp. NPDC054765
GTACGGATCTCCGTACCGGGGCCGCCGCATGTGCACCGGGCTTCTCAGCCGCCGAACTCCTCCAGGCCCTTGAGCGCCTGGTCCAGCAGCTCCTTGCGGCCCGCCAGCTCCCGGCCGAGCTTGTCGGCCTTGGCGTTGTTGCCCGCCGCCCGAGCGGTGTCGATCTGCTTCTCCAGCTTGTCGACCGCGTCCTGCAGCTGGCCGGTCAGCCCCGCGGCGCGGGCCCGCGCCTCAGGGTTCGTCCGGCGCCACTCGGTCTCCTCGGCCTCCTGGAGGGCGCGCTCGACGGCGTGCATCCGGCCCTCGATCTTGGGGCGGGCGTCCCGCGGCACATGGCCGATGGCCTCCCACCGCTCGTTGATCGCGCGGAACGCCGACCGTGCGGCCTTCAGGTCCGAGACGGGGAGCAGCTTCTCGGCCTCGACGGCCAGCTCCTCCTTGCGGGTCAGGTTCTCCCGCTCCTCGGCGTCGCGCTCCGCGAAGATCTCGCCGCGGGCCTGGAAGAAGACGTCCTGGGCGCCGCGGAAGCGGTTCCACAGGTCGTCCTCGTGCTCGCGCTGGGCCCGGCCCGCGGCCTTCCAGTCCGCCATCAGCTCGCGGTAGCGGGCCGCGGTGGCCCCCCAGTCCGTCGAGTTCGACAGCGACTCGGCCTCGGCGACCAGCTTCTCTTTCGCCTTACGGGACTCCTCACGCTGCGCGTCCAGCGACGCGAAGTGCGCCTTGCGCCGCTTGGAGAACGCCGAGCGGGCGTGCGAGAAGCGGTGCCACAGCTCGTCGTCCGCCTTGCGGTCGAGCCGTGGCAGGCCCTTCCAGGCGTCGACCAGCGCACGCAGCCGCTCGCCGGCCGCCCGCCACTGCTCGCTGGCCGCCAGCTCCTCGGCCTCGGCGACCAGCTTCTCCTTGGCGTGCCGGGCCTCGTCGCTCTGCCGGGCCTTTTGCGCCTTGCGCTCCTCGCGGCGCGACTCGACAGCCTCGACGAGGCTGTCCAGCCGCTTGCGCAGCGCCGCCAGATCGCCCACCGCATGGTGTTCGTCGACCTGGGTGCGCAGATGGTCGATCGCGGTCGTTGCGTCCTTCGCCGACAGGTCGGTGGTCTTGACCCGGCGCTCGAGGAGGCCGATCTCGACGACCAGGCCCTCATACTTGCGCTCGAAGTAGGCGAGAGCCTCCTCGGGAGTTCCCGCCTGCCACGATCCGACGACCTGCTCGCCCTCGGTGGTACGCACGTACACGGTCCCCGTCTCGTCGACGCGGCCCCATGGGTCGCTGCTCACAGCGCCTCCTCCACATGATGCCGACGGGGGCGTGCGGCCCCCCGGCATCGTCCACAGTTTCTGTCCGGCAGAGCCACGCCCTGGCCGGTCCGACGGGCTGAGTTGCGGGTGAGGGTGGCAGCCGTCGGAGCAGGCACCCTACCCAACGCCAATCTAGGCGACCGGCGGTCAGCTGTCCGCATCCAGCACGACGAAATTCCGTGGTTCGCACGGGGCGGTGCCGCGGCACCGCCCCGCGGCGGCCCGGCAGGTCAGGACTTCCGCACCGATGCCTTGTCGATCACCACGGTGGCGTTGGGCGCGGAGTTGCGGGTCTGCGGGTCGGTCGTCGAACCGGCCTTGGCGATCTTTTGCAGCACGTCCATACCGCCCGTGACGGTGCCGAACGGTGTGTAGTCAGGGGGCAGCTTGCTGTCCTGGTAGACGAGGAAGAACTGGCTGCCGCCGGAGTTGCGGGTCTTGTCGCTCGTGCCGTCATAGCGGTTGGCCATCGCGACCGTGCCCGCCGGATAGACGCCGCCCTTGAGCCGCGGGTCCTTGAGGTTCTCGTCCGGGATGGTGTAGCCGGGGGTGCCCTGGCCGGTGCCCTTCGGGTCGCCGCACTGCAGGACGTGGATCCCCTGGTCCACCAGGCGATGGCACCTGCTGTGGTCGAAGTAGCCCTGGGCGGCCAGGAAGGCGAAGGAGTTGACCGTGTGCGGCGCCTTGCCGGCGTCCAGCTTCAGCGCGATCGTGCCGCAGGTCGTCGCCAGCTTCGCGGAGTAGGAGGCCGAGGTGTCGAGGGACATCGACGGCTCCTTCGGCCAGGTCTTCGTCGACGGCGTGCCCTTCGCGGGCTTGTTGCAGGGATCCGGTGCCTTGGACGGTGCCGGATCCGCCGCGGCCCGGCGGGACTTCTGGTCGCCTCCGCCCGCGAGGCCGGCGGAGGCGTAGACCGCGGCGCCGGCGGCCAGCGCGACGGCCACGACGGAGGCGAGGATCACCTTGCGGCGTTTGGTCTTCCGCTGGTCCGCGGACCGCCGTTGCCGCTGACGCTCGTACTTCTCCCGGGCGAGCTGCCGCCGCCGCTGATCTTTGCTGACCACCGGTCGTCTCCTTGTCCGATCATTGATCGCGCTCGTGCGCCGTGGCCGTACGGTATACGGGTTCGCCCTGCCGGGAGTCCCGCCGGTAGGCTCTGGAGCTGCCGAGATCCGAGGGAGAAGCGGTCCCGCGGACCGACCTCCACACCGACCCTTAAGGACGAACGTGCTGATTGCCGGGTTCCCTGCCGGGGCCTGGGGCACCAACTGCTACTTGGTCGCCCCCGCCGCCGGCGAGGAGTGCGTCATCATCGACCCGGGCCACCAGGCCGCTCAAGGTGTCGAGGACGCGGTCGCAAAGCATCGGCTCAAGCCCGTCGCGGTCGTCCTCACCCATGGCCACATCGACCATGTCGCCTCCGTGGTCCCGGTGTGCGGCGCGCACGATGTCCCGGCCTGGATCCACCCCGCCGACCGCTACATGATGAGCGACCCGGAGAAGGCCATCGGCCGCTCCATCGGTCAGCAGCTCATGGGCGAACTCACCGTGGGGGAGCCGGACGACGTCAAGGAGCTGAGCGACGGTGCCGCCCTGGAACTCGCCGGGATGGAATTCTCCGTCGCGCACGCCCCGGGCCATACCAAGGGGTCGGTGACCTTCCGGATGCCTGAGCAGGCGGCCACCCCAGCGCATCAGGGGTGCCCGCCGGTCTTCTTCTCGGGCGACCTGCTGTTCGCCGGCTCCATCGGACGCACCGACCTGCCGGGCGGCGATCACGCCGAGATCCTGCAGTCGCTGGCGCGTGTGTGCCTGCCGCTGGAGGACTCGACCGTCGTCCTGTCCGGCCACGGCCCCCAGACCACCATCGGCCGCGAGCGCGCCACCAACCCCTTCCTGCGGGAGGTGGCCGCCGGCCTCGGAGACGGCCTCAGCGCCGCTCCACGACGAGGAATGTGACGAGAGCTTCCGTGAGCACCTTCAAGGCCCCCAAGGGCACGTACGACCTTATTCCGCCGCAGTCCGCCACCTATCTTGCGGTGCGCGAGGCGATCGCCGCGCCGCTGAAGAACTCCGGATACGGCTACATCGAGACGCCGGGCTTCGAGAACGTCGAGCTGTTCGCGCGCGGTGTCGGCGAGTCCACCGACATCGTGACCAAGGAGATGTACGCCTTCGAGACCAAGGGCGGTGACCAGCTGGCGCTGCGCCCCGAGGGCACCGCGTCCGTGCTGCGCGCCGCGCTGGAGGCCGGCCTCCACAAGGCGGGCAACCTCCCCGTCAAGCTCTGGTACTCCGGCTCGTACTACCGCTACGAGCGTCCGCAGAAGGGCCGTTACCGCCACTTCTCCCAGGTCGGCGCCGAGGCCATCGGTGCCGAAGACCCGGCGCTGGACGCCGAGTTGATCATCCTGGCAGACCAGGCCTACCGGGCGCTGGGGCTGCGGGAGTTCCGCATCCTGCTGAACTCCCTGGGCGACAAGGAGTGCCGCCCCCTCTACCGCGCCGCGCTGCAGGACTTCCTGCGCGGGCTCGACCTGGACGAGGACACCCGGCGCCGGGTGGACATCAACCCGCTGCGCGTCCTGGACGACAAGCGCGAGGCGGTGCAGAAGCAGCTCGACGGGGCGCCCAGGCTCCGCGACCACCTCTGCGAGGCCTGCAAGGCGTACCACGAGCAGGTGCGCGAGCTGCTGACCGCGGCGGGCGTGGCCTTCGAGGACGACGAGAAGCTGGTGCGCGGCCTGGACTACTACACCCGCACCACCTTCGAGTTCGTCCACGACGGCCTCGGCGCGCAGTCAGCGGTGGGCGGCGGCGGCCGCTACGACGGCCTGTCGGAGATGATCGGCGGCCCCGCGCTGCCGTCCGTCGGCTGGGCGCTGGGCGTGGACCGAACGGTGCTGGCGCTGGAGGCCGAGGGCATCACGCTCGACATCCCCGCCGCCACCGCCGTGTACGCGGTGCCGCTCGGCGAGGAGGCCCGCCGGGTGCTGTTCGGTGTGGTGACCGAGCTGCGCCGGGCCGGCGTCGCCACCGACTTCGCGTTCGGCGGCAAGGGGCTGAAGAACGCCATGAAGTCCGCCAACCGCTCCGGCGCGCGGCTGGCGCTCGTCGCGGGTGAGCGGGACCTCGCCGAGGGCGTCGTCCAGCTCAAGGATCTGGAGAGCGGCGAGCAGACCGCGGTCGCGCTGGACGGCGTGGCCGAGGAGGTCCGGCGCACGCTGGGTTGAGGCCGCACGGCAGGCGGACCACGCGGGCCCCTCGGGCTGCCGGGCGGGTGTCAATGCCCGGCAGCGTATTCATCCCGGCGGAGGGATTCCGGCGCTCCCGCACCGGCGGTGGCCCGCCCCCGGACGGGCAACAGGGCAGGCCGCGGCGGAGCGGATGCTGAGAGAACCCTGTGTTCCGCCGCCTCGTCTTTATGCTCATCGCACACCGGGTCGTGGTGGAGTTGGGGCAGAATGAACGACGGTGCCGCGAGGGCGCGCCCGCTTGCTCAGCCCCATCTCCCGAGGGATCGACGGAACGGCGATATGACGACGACAGCGCTTGACGACGTGTCCACCGACGACGACCGCGCGAGCGGCTCGGGCGCCATCGGCTCGGGTCGCGGCTTCGCCCTGCTCCTGGTGATCACCGGCGCGCTGGGCATCCTCGCGGCCTGGGTCATCACCCTGGACAAGTTCGAGCTGCTGAAGGACCCGAACTTCAAGCCGGCCTGCAGCCTCAGCCCGATCATCTCCTGCGGCAGTGTGATGCAGAGCAAGCAGGCGGAGGTCTTCGGCTTCCCGAACCCGATGGCCGGGCTGGTCGGCTTCGGCGTGGTCGTCGCGATCGGGATGGCCCTGCTGGCGGGTGCCCGCTTCCGCCGCTGGTACTGGATCGGGCTGAACACCGGCACCGGTCTCGCTGCGGTCTTCTGCATGTGGCTGATGTCCCAGTCGCTGTACAGCATCAACTCCCTGTGCCTGTGGTGCACGCTGACCTGGTGCGTGACCATCCTGATGTTCTGGTACACCACCGCGCACAACCTCAGGCACGGCATCATCCCGGCCCCCGAGGGGCTGCGCCGGACGGTACTGGAGTTCCACTGGGTCGTACCGGTGCTCTGGTACGGCGTGATCGCCCTGCTGATCCTCACCAAGTGGTGGTCGTACTGGAACAGCCTGATCTAGGGCTTCGTAGCTCCACGCCCCGGCCGCCGTCGATGACGGCGGCCGGGGCGTTGTCAGTGGGGTGGCATAGGCTCGTGATCGTGGAGCCCGACCTGTTCACCGCCGCTGCCGAAGACCGTCAGGAGAAGGACCCCGCGGGGTCCCCGCTCGCCGTGCGGATGCGTCCGCGCACCCTCGACGAAGTCGTGGGCCAGCAGCATCTGCTCAAGCCGGGCTCGCCGCTGCGCCGGCTGGTCGGCGAGGGCAGCGGGGGCCCCGCGGGGCCGTCCTCGGTCTTCCTGTGGGGGCCGCCGGGCATCGGCAAGACGACTCTCGCCCATGTCGTCAGCCAGGCGACGAACAAGCGCTTCGTGGAGCTCTCCGCGATCACGGCGGGTGTCAAGGAGGTCCGCGCGGTCATCGACGGTGCCCGCCGCGCCTCGGGCGGCTACGGCAAGGAGACCGTCCTCTTCCTCGACGAGATCCACCGCTTCAGCAAGGCCCAGCAGGATTCCCTGCTGCCGGCCGTGGAGAACCGCTGGGTCACCCTGATCGCCGCGACGACCGAGAACCCGTATTTCTCGGTGATCTCGCCACTGCTGTCCCGCTCGCTGCTGCTGACCCTCGAACCCCTCACGGACGACGATCTGCGCAGGCTGCTGCGGCGCGCGCTGACCGATGCGCGCGGGCTGGCAGGCTCGGTCACCCTCCCCGAGGACACCGAGGGGCATTTGCTGCGGATCGCGGGCGGCGATGCCCGGCGGGCGCTGACGGCGCTGGAGGCCGGCGCCGGCTCCGCGCTGGCCCAGGGTGAGAAGGAGATCACCCTCCGGGCGCTGGAGGAGTCGGTCGACCGGGCGGCGGTGAAGTATGACCGTGACGGCGACCAGCACTACGACGTCGCCAGTGCGCTGATCAAGTCCATCCGGGGCTCGGACGTCGATGCCGCGCTGCACTACCTCGCGCGCATGATCGAGGCGGGGGAGGATCCGCGGTTCATCGCCCGCCGGCTGATGATCTCGGCGAGCGAGGACATCGGCCTGGCCGATCCGACGGCCCTGCAGACCGCGGTCGCCGCCGCCCAGGCCGTCGCGCTGATCGGCTTCCCGGAGGCGCGGATCACGCTGAGCCAGGCCACCATCGCACTCGCCCTGGCACCGAAGTCGAACGCCGCGTATATGGCGATCGATGCCGCCTTGGCGGACGTCCGCGCCGGTCAGGCGGGTGCGGTACCGCCGCATCTGCGCGACAGCCACTACAAGGGCGCTCAGAAGCTCGGCCACGGCCAGGGGTATCAGTACCCCCACGACCTCCCGGGCGGCATCGCGGCCCAGCAGTACGCGCCGGACGAGGTGCACGGCAAGCGGTATTACGAGCCCACCCGCCATGGTGCGGAGGCGCGCTATGCCGATGTGGTCGAGCGCGTCCGGGTCCGCCTGCGTTCGGACTCCGGCGCGGGTGCCGCCGAATAATCCCGCCGGGGCCGGGGCCGGGGCCGGGGCCGGGGCGCAGGCCCCGGCAGCCCCCGCCTACCCGGCCGCCGCCTCGAAGAGCACATGCATCGCCCGCCGCAGCTCCGCCACGTCCCGTACGGGCTCGGGGAAGTCGAACCGCGCGTCGAAGGACCGCTGCTCGGGGTCCGTGAAGCGCACCCGCAGCCCGAAGCGGTCCAGGCCCACCGGCACGGCCTGGTCGCGCAGTCCGCACAGCTCGCCGCGGTCGCCCAGCAGGGCACACAGCCCGCGCACCTGCTCGCTGTGCGCCGCGTGCAGATGCTGCAGCAGATCCGCCTCATGGGCGGCCAGCGGATCGGGGGCCGCGGCGGCGAACGCGTCGGGTTCGACGGGCTCGGCGCCCCACAGGTCGTCCACCGCGCCCTCGCCGACCTCCAGGCGCAGCATCATCCAGGCGGTGCGCCCGTACATGCCCGGTGCCGGGTCGGGCTGCAGCGCCTCACCGATGCCGAGCAGTTCGCCCACCGGGTGCCGCTTTGCGAGCAGCATCGCGGCCTCGGCGCGCTGACCATTGCGTACGGGGGTCAGCCAGCCGGCCACCCAGGCCCGTCCGCGGATGCGATGAGGCACCGAAACGGGTGCGACGTCCGTGATCTCCATCACGGCCGCCAGATCGTCGTCCTGGGCGTGTGCGGCCGACCGAGCCGCCGCGGAGTCGCCGGGAACCAGCAACAGCACGTCTCCGTCGGGTGTCACGGTGCGGCATACGGGAGCCGAGAGACCGGATTCGTCGGAGTCCTCGACGCCGGGGATGCTCACAGACGCCATACCATTGGACTCGACGAGGGTCCGTACGCGCTCGGCGGCAGTGGGCTGCTGGGCGTCTTCCACGGGACGCGGCTGACCCGCCTCGGTGCGGTGTGCACGGGGCAGGGGGATCCCAGGTCGAAACATGCGTTCTCCTCGCGCTAAGGTAAGCCTCACCTAACTTACACGGAGGTCCGTTCCACGTGAACCAGTCGCGTCCCAAGGTCAAGAAGTCCCGCGCGCTCGGCATCGCCCTGACGCCGAAGGCCGTCAAGTACTTCGAGGCCCGTCCCTACCCGCCCGGCGAGCACGGCCGTGGCCGCAAGCAGAGCAGTGACTACAAGGTCCGTCTGCTCGAGAAGCAGCGCCTGCGTGCGCAGTACGACATCAGCGAGCGCCAGATGGCGCGTGCCTACGACCGCGCTCGGAAGGTCGAAGGCAAGACCGGCGAAGCGCTGATCATCGAGCTTGAGCGCCGTCTGGACGCGCTCGTCCTGCGGTCGGGCATCGCCCGCACCATCTACCAGGCTCGTCAGATGGTCGTCCACGGCCACATCTCGGTGAACGACCGCAAGGTCGACAAGCCGTCCTTCCGCGTCCGCCCCGGCGACGTCGTGATGGTCCGCGAGCGCAGCCGCGAGAAGCACCCCTTCCAGGTCGCCCGCGAGGGTGGCTACGACACCGACGGTGAGACCCCGCGCTACCTCGAGGTCAACCTGCCGGCTCTGGCGTTCCGCCTCGACCGGGACCCGAACCGCAAGGAGATCCCGGTGATCTGCGACGAGCAGCTCGTCGTCGAGTACTACGCCCGCTAAGCACCACTGCAGGCGCAGCACCACGCTCAGCCCGCCGTCTCCCCGCCGCTCGCGGAGGGGGAGGCGGCGGGCTCGTTCGTGCCGGGCGCCGTGATCCGCACCGCAGGCAGCCGTGCGGGCAGCCGGCCGGCGGGCCGCAGGACCCGGGCCACCGCCGCGTCCAGGTCGAGCCGCTCGCCCGCGCGCCGGCAGTACTCGTAGCGCGCGGCTCCCAGCCGCTCGCGCGCCTGCTCCTCGCAACGCGCATGCGGGTGGTGGAAGTGGCGCGAGCCGAACAGCGGCAGCCCCACCGACGGCCAGATCCGCCCCGCGGCGCCCTGCAGCACCGCCGCCTCCTCCGCGTCGCCCTCGCCGAGCGTCACCAGGGCCAGCAGCTCGATCGCCAGCACCGCCCCCAGCAGATCGTGGAAGGTGTGGTCGATGGCCAGGCACTCCTCCAGCAGCGCACGGGCCCGCCCGCCGTCGCCGCGGGACCATGCCGCGTACGCCAGCACGTACTGGGCGTAGGCCAGCGTCCAGCGCTCGCCGTGCTCCTCGCACACCTCCACGACGTCCTCGCACAGACGCACCGCGTCCGCCAGCTCGCCCCGGAAGGCGACCGCCATCGCCAGCTCGACCTGCGCCAGCAGCACATTGCTGTTCAGCTCGCCGATCTCCCGGTAGCGCAGCAGCGCCGCGCGCAGCAGCTTCTCGGCGCGCGGCATGTCGTCACAGACCAGTGCCAGACAGCCGGTGCGGTGCAGGGCATACGCCGCCGCGGTGGCGTTGCCGGTCCGCTCGGCCTCCTCGCGGCACTCCTGCAGGGCCCCCAGCGCGCCGACGGTGTCCCCCTGGACCACCGCGACATAACCGGCCACCCACAGCGCCTTCATCCGGGCCTCGTCATGGTTGCCCTCCAGCTCCAGGGCCCGGTCCAGCCAGTGCCGGCCCTCCGCGAGCCGGCCGCAGCCCACCCAGTAGAACCACAGGGTGCCCGCCAGATACTGGCCCAGGTGGGTATCGGCCGGGCTCTGAAGGCTCTGTTCCAGCGCCACCCGCAAATTGGGCAGCTCGGCCTCGATCCGGACCGCGATCTCGGCCTGCCGGGAGCTGAACCAGTCCAGTTCGCAGAAGGTGGCCAGCCCCAGATACCAGTCCCGGTGCCGGCGTCGCAGCCGCCCCGCGTCGGGTGTCGCCGCCAGCCAGTCCTCGCCGTAGGCCCGTACGGTCTCCAGCATCCGGTAGCGCACCCCGGCCGCGGTCTCCTCGCGTACGAGCACCGACTGGGCGACCAACTCCGCAAGGACGTCGAGGAGTTCATCGGCCGGCAGCTCCGGCCCCGAGCAGACGTACTCGGCCGCCTCCAGGTCGAACTGCCCGGCGAAGACCGACAGCCGCGCCCACAGCAGCCGTTCCCCGGACGTGCACAGCTCATGGCTCCAGCCGATCGCGGTACGCAGCGTCCGGTGGCGGGGCGGGGGGTTGCCCTGGGCGAGGGGAGCCGGGGCCAGGGATGGGGGGCCACCCTGCCCGAGCGGAGCCGAGAGCCCAAGGGAGCGCCGCGGGCGGGTGCCGGTCAGCAGCCGGAAACGGTCGTCGAGCCGGTGCAGCACCTGGTCCACGGACAGCGCCCGCAGCCGCCCGGCGGCCAGCTCCAGCGCGAGCGGAATGCCGTCGAGCCGGTCGCAGAGCTGGGTGACCGCCATCTCGTTGGACGGCCCGACGGTGAATCCGGCGACGACGGCCGCGGCCCGGTCGGCGAACAGGGCGGTCGCATCGGCGGTGTTCAGCGGCCCCAGTGGCACATTCCGTTCGCCGTCGAGCCCGAGCGGCCGCCGGCCCGCGGCCAGCACCCGCAGCCCGGGGGCGCGGCGCAGTAACTGCCCGGTCAGCTCGGCACAGGCGTCGACCAGGTGCTCGTAGCCGTCCAGGACGAGCAGCAGGTCCCGGTCGGCGAGGAGGTCGCACAGTGCGGCGCGCACCGGGCGCCCGCTGTGGTCGGCGGCCCCCAACACCTCGGCGACGGTGTGGTCAAGGAGGTGAGGCTCGCGCAGGGAAGCCAGTTCGACCAGCCACACTCCATCGCAGAAGCGATCCTGCAAGATCGCTGCACCATGGCGGGCAAGCCGTGAGGTGCCGATGCCGCCGAGGCCGGTGAGCGTCACCAGCCGGGAGGACTCCAGCTCCCGTGCCAGCGTGGCCAGTTCGTCCTGGCGGCCGAGAAAACGGTTGAGCTCCACGGGCAGGTTCCCCGGCTTTCGGGGCGCCCCCGGAAGCGCTGGGGAGGGGCGGGGAGCAGGGCCGGGGCGCGTGAGGCGTCGCATGGCACACGGAGCGTACTCGGCAGGTTGCGGACCGTACAATCACGCCTCCCGTTTCCCCGGGCGTCCACTCCGCGCCACGGGGAACGGGGTACGGACGGACAGTCACGGCGCGATAAGGTCAAGGTTGCCGTTCGAGCGGGAGAGCCGAGCGGGAACGAGCCCAGACCAAATCAGTCGGAGAGTGGTGCCAACGTGTCCGGTGGAGAGGTGGCCGGGATCCTCGTGGCCGTCTTCTGGGCGATCCTCGTGTCGTTCCTCGCCCTCGTGCTGGTGAGGCTCGCGCAGACGCTCAAGGCGACCACCAAGATGGTGGCCGACGTGTCCGAGCAGGCCGTTCCGCTCCTCGCCGACGCCTCCGCGACCGTCCGCTCCGCGCACACCCAGCTGGCCCGCGTCGACGCCATCGCCGCCGACGTCCAAGAGGTCACCGCCAACGCCTCCGCGCTCTCCTCGACCGTCTCCTCCGCCTTCGGCGGTCCGCTGGTCAAGGTGGCGGCGTTCGGTTACGGCGTGCGCCGTGCGATCGGCAAGAAGGGCGAGCCGGAGCCCGAGCGCACCGTCGTCCTCGGCCGTACCCTGCCCGGCGCCCGCCGCGGCGGGCGCCGCAACCGCCGCTCCAAGGACTGATCACAGCGATGTTCCGCCGCGCATTCTGGTTCACCACCGGCGCCGCCGCCGGGGTCTGGGCCACCAGCAAGGTCCACCGCAAGCTGCGCAAGCTGCAGCCCGACAGCCTCGCCGCACAGGCCGCGGACAAGGCCGTCGAGACCGGACACCGGCTGCGCCAATTTGCATTGGACGTACGGACCGGAATGGCGGACCGTGAAGAACAGCTGCACGAGGCCCTGGGCCTCGGCGGGACGGGTGAGGTGCGCGAGCTGCCCGCGCCGCGCCGCGCGGTGCTCGAACCGCAGTACCGCACCACGAGAACAACCGGACCTACCGGTCTGACCGGACCGACTGGAAAAGAGGACCACTGATGGAGTCGGCTGAAATCCGCCGCCGCTGGCTGCGCTTCTTCGAGGAGCGCGGGCACACCGTCGTGCCGTCGGCGTCGCTCATCGCGGACGACCCGACGCTGCTGCTCGTCAACGCGGGCATGGTCCCCTTCAAGCCGTACTTCCTCGGTGAGGTCAAGCCGCCCGCCCCGCGTGCCACCAGCGTCCAGAAGTGCGTGCGCACGCCGGACATCGAAGAGGTCGGCAAGACCACCCGGCACGGCACGTTCTTCCAGATGTGCGGCAACTTCTCCTTCGGCGACTACTTCAAGGAAGGCGCCGTCAAGTACGCCTGGGAGCTGCTGACCGGCTCGCAGGCCGACGGTGGCTACGGCCTCGACCCGGAGCGTCTGTGGATCACGGTCTACCTGGAGGACGACGAGGCCGAGCGCATCTGGCGTGACGTCATCGGCGTCCCCGCCGAGCGCATCCAGCGGCTGGGCAAGAAGGAGAACTACTGGTCCATGGGCGTCCCGGGCCCCTGCGGCCCGTGCTCCGAGATCAACTACGACCGCGGCCCGGAATTCGGCGTCGAGGGCGGCCCGGCCGTCAACGACGAGCGGTATGTGGAGATCTGGAACCTCGTCTTCATGCAGTACGAGCGGGGCGCGGGCACCGGCAAGGAGGACTTCGAGATCCTCGGCGAGCTGCCCAGCAAGAACATTGACACCGGCCTCGGCCTCGAACGCCTGGCGATGATCCTGCAGGACGTCCCGAACATGTACGAGACGGACACCCTGCGCGTCGTCATCGACCAGGCCACCGAGCTCTCCGGCGTGCGCTACGGCGCCTCGGACGCCACCGATGTCTCGCTGCGCGTCGTCGCCGACCACATCCGTACGTCCACGATGCTCATCGGCGACGGCGTCACCCCCGGCAACGAGGGCCGCGGCTACGTCCTGCGCCGCATCATGCGCCGCGCCATCCGTAACATGCGGCTGCTCGGTGCCACCGGCCTGGTCATCGGCGAGCTGCTGGACGTGGTCATCAAGACCATGGGCCAGCAGTACCCGGAGCTGATCGAGGACCGCCGCCGCATCGAGACCGTCGCCCTCGCCGAGGAGGCCGCCTTCGTCAAGACGCTGAAGGCCGGCACCAACATCCTCGACACCGCCGTCACCGACACCAAGGCCTCGGGCGGCACGATCCTGCCCGGCGACAAGGCCTTCCTGCTCCACGACACCTGGGGCTTCCCGATCGACCTCACCCTCGAAATGGCCGCGGAGCAGGGCCTTTCGGTGGACGAGGACGGCTTCCGCCGCCTGATGACGGAACAGCGGGACCGCGCCAAGGCCGACGCCCGTGCCAAGAAGCACGGCCACGCCGACCTGTCCGCCTACCGTGAGGTCGCCGACACCTCCGGTGCCACGGAGTTCACCGGCTACAGCGCCACCGAGGGCGAGTCCACCGTCGTCGGTCTGCTGGTCAACGGCGGCTCGGCGCCCGCCGCCCACGAGGGCGACGAGGTCGAGGTCGTCCTGGACCGCACCCCCTTCTACGCCGAGGGCGGCGGCCAGCTCGCCGACACCGGCCGGATCAAGCTCGACTCCGGCGCCGTCGTCGAGGTCCGCGACGTCCAGCAGCCGGTCCCCGGTGTCACGGTCCACAAGGGCGTCGTCCAGGTCGGCGAGGTGCTGCTCGGCTCCGCCGCGTACGCCACCATCGACGTCACCCGCCGGCGCGCCATCGCCCGTGCCCACAGCGCCACCCACCTCACCCACCAGGCGCTGCGCGACGCCCTCGGCCCGACGGCCGCCCAGGCCGGCTCGGAGAACTCCCCGGGCCGCTTCCGCTTCGACTTCGGCTCGCCGGCCGCCGTGCCCGGCGGGGTCCTCACGGACGTCGAGCAGAAGATCAACGAGGTGCTGGCCCGTGAGCTCGACGTCCATGCCGAGGTCATGAGCATGGAGGACGCCAAGAAGCAGGGCGCCATCGCCGAATTCGGCGAGAAGTACGGCGACCGCGTCCGGGTGGTCACCATCGGTGACTTCTCCAAGGAGCTGTGCGGCGGCACCCACGTCCACAACACCGCTCAGCTGGGCCTGGTGAAGCTGCTCGGCGAGTCCTCCATCGGCTCCGGCGTACGCCGCGTCGAGGCGCTGGTCGGCGTGGACGCCTACAAGTTCCTGGCCCGTGAGCACACCGTGGTCTCCCAGCTCACCGAGCTGGTCAAGGGACGCCCGGAGGAGCTGCCCGAGAAGATCTCCGGCGTCCTGACCAAGCTGAAGGATGCCGAGAAGGAGATCGAGAGGTTCCGCGCCGAGAAGGTGCTGCAGGCCGCCGCCGGGCTGGCCGAGGGTGCCAAGGACGTCCGTGGGGTGGCGCTGGCCGCCGGCCAGGTACCGGACGGTACCTCCGCCGACGACCTGCGCAAGCTGGTGCTCGACGTACGCGGCCGGATCCAGGGCGACCGTGCCGTCGTTGTGGCCCTTTTCACCGTGGCCAACGGCCGCCCGGTGACGGTCATCGCCACCAACGAGGCCGCCCGCGAGCGCGGCATCAAGGCCGGTGACCTGGTCCGTACGGCCGCCAAGACGCTCGGTGGCGGTGGCGGCGGCAAGCCGGACGTCGCCCAGGGTGGCGGCCAGAACGCCGCCGCGGTGCCCGAGGCCATCGAGGCCGTCGAGCGCCTCGTCGCCGAGGCGGCCTGACGCGCGTGAGTGAGATGCGACGCGGCCGGCGCATCGCCGTGGATGTCGGGGACGCCCGTATCGGGGTCGCCTCGTGCGACCCCGACGGGGTCCTCGCCACCCCCGTCGAGACCGTGCCGGGACGTGACGTCCCGTCAGCACACCGCCGTCTCAAGGCGATCGTCGAGGAGTACGAACCTCTCGAAGTCGTGGTCGGCCTGCCCCGCTCCCTCAACGGGGGAGAGGGGCCGGCCGCGGCCAAGGTCCGGGCCTTCGCCCAGGAGATGGCCCGGAACATCGCACCCGTAGGGGTCCGGCTGGTCGACGAGCGGATGTCGACGGTCACCGCGACCCAGGGTCTGCGGGCCTCGGGCGTGCGGAGCAAGAAGGGCCGCTCGGTGGTCGACCAGGCGGCCGCGGTGGTCATCCTGCAGAGCGCACTGGAGGCCGAACGCGTCTGTGGGGAACCTCCCGGCGAGAGCGTCGAAGTGGTCATCTGATGGCGGTACGGTAACGTTCCGCGCGATGTGCGGCGTTCGAACAGCCGCGCGTGCAAGTAGAGGCGGGTCGGGTACCGCAAGCGCGCTGCCGGTCCGGAGCGCACCGCCTCTCGGCTCTAGGGGATCGATGACCGAGTATGGCCGGGGCTACGGCTCCGAACCGTGGTACCCCGAGGACCCGCTCTACGGAGAGCCGGGTCCCTCGGGAGGCCATGCGCAGCAGCCTCAGTGGGACGGACCGCAGGCCCACCGGTACCCCCAGCAGCAGGCCGACCCCTACGCCCAGCAGCACTACAACGGCGGCTGGGACACCTCGCAGGGCGGGCAGCTGCCGTACGACCCGTACGACCCCTACGGTCAGCAGCCGCCGGTCGACCCGTACAGCGGGGCGAGCCCCGACTACTACGCGGCCCCGGACGCCTACCCGCCGCCACAGCCGCAGCATCTGCGGCAGCAGCTGCAGCAAGAACAGCTACAGCTACAGCAAGAGCAGCTGCAGCAACAGCAGCACATGCAGCAGCAGTACCAGCAGCCGCCGCATCCGCAGCAGCAGAGCCCGCAGTATCCGCAGCACACGGAGCCGTACTACGACGAGGGCGACGGCGCCGGCGACGACTGGCGGGCCGAACCGGGGCCTCGTGAACCGGAGCCGGAGCATGCGTTCTTCGCCGACAGCGAGGACGACGGCCCCGACGACGACCCGCGCGACCGGGGCCGGTCCGGCCGCGAGCGCCGGGGCAAGAAGAACAAACGGCGCAGCGGTACCGCCTGCCTGGTCGTCGCGCTGGTCTTCGCCGGAGCCGTGGGCGCGGTCGGCTATTTCGGCTACGACTTCTTCAAGGCTCACTTCGGATCGGCTCCCGACTACACGGGTGGGGGCTCCGGTGCCGTCCAGGTCGACATCCCGGACGGTTCGCTGCTCTCGGAGATGGGCCAGATCCTCCAGCGCGAGGGCGTCATCAAGAGCGCCGGCGCATTCACCGAGGCGGCCGGCGAGAACAAGAACGCGAAAAACCTCCAGCCCGGCACATACTCGCTGCGCAAGCGGATGTCGGGGGCCTCGGCCATCGAGCTGATGCTGGACCCCAAGAGCCGAAACAAGCTCACGATCCGTGAGGGACTGCGCTCCGGCGACGTCTACAAACTCATCGACAAAAAGCTCCGCCTCAAGGAGGGCACGACCAAGGACGTCGCCAAGTCCGAGACCAAGAACCTCGGGCTGCCGTCGTGGGCCAACGATTCCCCGAAGATAAAGGACCCGCTGGAGGGCTTCCTCTATCCGTCGACCTACAGCGTCGGAGAAAAGGCGAAGCCGGCCGCGGTCCTGAAGCAGATGGTGGCGCGGGCGAACCAGGTGTACGCGAATTACGACCTGGAGGCGAACGCCCAGAAGTTCCATCTGAAGTCTCCGCTGCAGCTGATCACCGTCGCCAGCCTCACCCAGGCCGAGGGCAGGACGCACGATGACTTCCGGAAAATGGCCGCGGTTGTCTACAACCGGCTCGACCCGAGCAATACGGACACCAACCAGAAGATCGAATTCGACTCGGCCTTCAACTACCTGAAGAACCAGAGCAAAATCGATATCAGTACGAACGAGATCCGCCACTACGACGACCCGTACAACACCTATTTCTATCGTGGCCTGCCGCCCGGCCCGATCGGAAACCCCGGGGACGACGCGCTGAAGGCGGCGGTCAACCCGGACAATACCAAGAGGTGGCTCTACTTCATCTCGATCGACGGGCGGAAGACGGAATTCACCACGAATCTCACCGATCATATGAAGCTCGTCAAGGAATTCAACAGGCGGCAGCAAGCACAGAAGCAGAACTGAGGCCGGAGCGTGTCCGACAACAAGAGAGCCGCGGTCCTCGGCTCCCCGATCGCCCACTCCCTCTCGCCGGTGCTGCACCGCGTCGCCTACCGGGAGCTGGGGCTGAGTGACTGGACATACGACCGTCACGAGGTCGGCGAGGCGGCGCTGCCCGCGTTCATGGAGCGCCTGGACGCCACCTGGGCGGGCCTGTCGCTGACCATGCCGCTCAAGCGCGCGGTGATCCCGCTGCTCGACGAGATCAGCGCCACCGCGTCCTCGGTCGAAGCGGTGAACACCGTCGTCCTCACCGCCGACGGGCGCCGCCTCGGCGACAACACCGACATCCCCGGCATGCTCGCCGCCCTGCGTGAACGCGGGGTGCGGCAGGTCGCGCGGGCGTCGGTGCTGGGCGCCGGCGCCACCGCCTCCTCGGCGCTCGCTGCGCTCTCCCGTATCTGTACCGGTGAGGTCACCGCGTACGTCCGCAGCCGGGCGCGCGCCGACGAGATGCGGGGCTGGGGCGAGCGGCTGGGGGTGACGGTCCGCACCGCCGCCTGGGAGGACGCCGCCGCGGCCTTCGAGGCGCCGCTGACGATTGCCACCACCCCGGCGGGCACCACCGACGCGCTCGCCGCCGCCGTTCCCGAGCGGCCCGGCACGCTCTTCGACGTCCTCTACGAGCCCTGGCCGACGGCGCTGGCCGCCGCCTGGGCCGGCCGCGGCGGCGCCGTGGTCGGCGGCCTCGACCTGCTGGTCCACCAGGCCGTACTGCAGGTGGAGCAGATGACGGGCCGGTCCCCGGCGCCGCTGGCCGCGATGCGCGCGGCCGGCGAGGCGGCGCTCGCCGCCCGCTGACCCGACCGGTTCGGCCAGGACCGCCCACGCTGCCCCTGCGCGTCCGGTCCGCCCCCTGGACTGGGCGCCGCCCGTGGCGGGCGACGTGGGAGGATCGGGGGGAGACCGTACGCGGATGAGCAGTACATGAGGAGCACCGTTGAGCAGGTTGCGCTGGCTGACGGCGGGGGAGTCGCACGGCCCCGCACTCGTGGCGACGCTGGAGGGCCTTCCGGCCGGAGTCCCGATCACCACCGAGATGGTGGCGGACGCCCTGGCCCGGCGCCGGCTCGGCTATGGCCGCGGTGCCCGGATGAAGTTCGAGCAGGACGAGGTCACGTTCCTGGGCGGGGTGCGGCACGGGCTGTCGCTGGGCTCGCCGGTGGCCGTGATGGTCGGCAACACCGAGTGGCCCAAGTGGGAGCAGGTGATGGCGGCCGATCCGGTGGACCCGGAGGAGCTGGCCGCGCTGGCCCGTAACGCACCGCTGACCCGTCCCCGTCCCGGCCACGCCGACCTCGCCGGGATGCAGAAGTACGGCTTCGACGAGGCCCGCCCGATCCTGGAGCGCGCCTCCGCCCGCGAGACCGCCGCCCGGGTCGCCCTGGGCGCGGTCACCCGCTCCTTCCTGAAGGAGACGGCCGGTATCGAGATCGTCTCGCACGTCGTCGAGCTGGCCGCGGCCAAGGCCCCGTACGGGGTCTACCCGAAGCCCTCCGATGTGGCGAAGCTGGACGCCGACCCGGTGCGCTGCCTGGACGCGGACGCGAGCAAGGCGATGGTCGCCGAGATCGACCAGGCCCACAAGGACGGCGACACCCTCGGCGGTGTGGTCGAGGTGCTGGCGTACGGCGTGCCGGTGGGTCTCGGCTCGCACGTCCACTGGGACCGGCGTCTGGACGCCCGGCTGGCCGCCGCCCTCATGGGCATCCAGGCGATCAAGGGCGTCGAGGTCGGCGACGGTTTCGACCTGGCGCGGGCGCCGGGCTCGAAGGCCCATGACGAGATCCTCTCGACCGACGACGGGATCAAGCGCAGCTCGGGCCGCTCCGGCGGCACCGAGGGCGGGCTGACGACCGGCGAGCTGCTGCGGGTGCGGGCCGCGATGAAGCCGATCGCGACGGTGCCGCGGGCGCTGGCGACCATCGATGTGAGCACGGGCGAGGCGGCCAAGGCGCACCACCAGCGCTCGGACGTCTGCGCCGTGCCGGCCGCGGGCATCGTCGCCGAGGCGATGGTGGCCCTCGTGCTGGCGGACGCGGTGCTGGAGAAGTTCGGCGGCGACAGCGTGCCGGAGACCCGCCGCAATGTGCAGACCTTCCTCGACAACCTGGCGATCCGATGACGTCGCCGCTCGTCGTGCTGGTCGGCCCGCCCGGGGCCGGCAAGTCGACGGTGGGCGCGCTGCTGGCCGGGCGGCTGGGCGTCGGCTACCGGGACACCGACGCCGATGTCGTCGCCACGGCCGGCCGGCCGATCGCCGAGATCTTCATCGACGAGGGCGAGCCGCACTTCCGCGAGCTGGAGCGGACGGCGGTGCGTGACGCGCTGGCGAGCCACCCCGGGGTGCTCTCGCTCGGCGGCGGCGCGATCCTGGACGACGGCACCCGCAAGCTGCTGGCCGGCCTGCCGGTGGTCTTCCTGGACGTCGCACTCGCCGACGCCGTCAAGCGGGTGGGCCTCGACGCGCCCCGCCCGCTGCTGGCCGTCAACCCGCGCAAGCAGTGGCGCGAGCTGATGGAGCGGCGCCGCCCGCTGTACACCGAGGTCGCGCGCGCCGTGCTCGCCACGGAGGAGCGCACGCCCGAGCAGGTCGCCGAGGCGGTCCTGGACGCGTTGGAGCTACGGCAGGCCGCGGGGCAGAGCCCGCAGGCCGCCCACAGGGAGGAACAGGCATGACGGAGCAGGCCACCCGTATCCAGGTCGGCGGCACGGCGGGCACCGACCCGTACGAGGTGCTCGTCGGGCGGCAGCTGCTCGGCGAACTCCCGGGCCTGATCGGCGGCGGGAGCCACAGCGCCGCGGAGCGTGTCGACTCGGGGCGGCGGCGGGCGACGGGCGGGCGGGTCGCGGTGCTGCACCCGGAGGCGCTGGCCGCCACCGGCGAGGCGCTGCGCGAGGACCTGGCCGTCCAGGGCTACGAGGCGATCGCCATCCAGCTGCCGAATGCCGAGGAGTCCAAGACCGCCGAGGTCGCGGCGTACTGCTGGAAGGCGCTCGGCCAGTCCGGCTTCACCCGCAGCGATGTGCTCGTCGGGGTCGGCGGCGGCGCCACCACCGACCTGGCCGGCTTCGTCGCCGCGACCTGGCTGCGCGGGGTGCGCTGGATCGCGGTGCCGACCACGGTCCTGGGCATGGTGGACGCGGCGGTCGGGGGCAAGACCGGCATCAACACCGCCGAGGGCAAGAACCTCGTCGGCGCCTTCCATCCGCCGGCCGGAGTGCTCTGCGATCTGGCCGCGCTCGACTCGCTGCCGGTCAACGACTACGTCTCCGGTCTGGCCGAGGTCATCAAGGCCGGCTTCATCGCCGACCCGGCGATCCTCGAACTGATCGAGTCGGACCCGGAGGCCGCCAAGCGCCCCGACGGCCCGCACACCGCCGAGCTGATCGAGCGGGCGATCCGGGTCAAGGCCGAGGTGGTCTCCGCGGACCTCAAGGAGTCCGGGCTGCGCGAGATCCTCAACTACGGCCACACGCTGGCGCATGCCATCGAGAAGAACGAGCGCTACAACTGGCGGCACGGCGCGGCCGTCTCCGTCGGCATGGTCTTCGCCGCCGAACTCGGCCGGATCGCCGGCCGCCTGGACGACGTCACCGCCGACCGGCACCGCTCGGTCCTGGAGTCCGTCGGGCTGCCGCTGACCTACCGGGGCGACCAGTGGCCCAAGCTGCTGGAGACGATGAAGGTCGACAAGAAGTCCCGCGGCGACCGGCTGCGCTTCATCGTCCTGGACGGCCTGGCCAAGCCGACCGTCCTGGAGGGCCCGGACCCGGCGATGCTGCTCGCCGCGCATGCGGAGATCGCCTCGTGACCCGGCGGGTGCTCGTCCTCAACGGCCCCAACCTCGGCCGGCTGGGCTCCCGTGAGCCCGATGTCTACGGCGCCACCTCCTACGCCGGGCTGGTCGAGGAGTGCTCCCGGCTGGGCAAGGAGCTGGGCTTCGAGGCCGAGGTCCGGGAGACCAACGACGAGGGGGAGATGATCCGCTGGCTGCACGAGGCCGCCGACGGATCGGTTCCGGTCGTCATCAACCCCGGTGCCTTCACGCACTATTCGTACAGCATGCGGGACGCGGCCGCCCAGCGCACCGCCCCGTTGATCGAGGTGCACATCTCGAACCCGTACGCGCGCGAGGAGTTCCGCCACACCTCGGTCATCGCGGCCGTCGCCAGCGGTACGGTCGCCGGCTTCGGTATCGGCTCGTACCGTCTCGCGCTCCGTGCGCTGGCCGGGGAACTGGACGGCTGACGCCCCCACAGGCACGTCTTTCCGCCCCCGGCGTTCCTCCACCGAGCGCCGGGGGCGGAGAGCGCTCCGGCCGCGCGCGGGAGGGTACCGTTCGCAGCAGTACCACCATGCCGGCCGCCGTGGGGCGCAACGGCCTCTTCGGGCCGGTGGGTTACCGCATGACGCACCGGGCAGCCGGGCCCGGCTGCCCGGGAGCACCGCCCGGGAGCACCGCCCGGCGTTGTCCGGCGGAGCACCGCACCACATCGACCGCACGAGACGGAGAGCCACCGGATGCACAACGCAGTGGGGGCTCCGCTGCCACCGCCCCACGGGCAGGCATCACCCGGTGCCGCCATGAACTGGACGCCCAACCCGGGCCAGCACCCCCCGCCCGCTTCGCCGCCGGCCCCCGCGGCCCCGCCTCTGCCCACACAGCAGCCCGCCCCCGGCCAGGGCCGGCACGGGCCCGCGCCCCAGCAGGCCCCGCCCGCCCCGCACAGCACGGACCCCACCGGCCATGTGCAGCTGCCCCCGGGCGCCCCGGTGCCGCTGCCCAGCCCGCCCACCGACACCGCCGCGCCGGACGCCGCGTACGCCGCCGTCGCCGTGCTGCTGATCGGTCCGGCCGGGGCCGGCAAGACCAGCGTGGCGCGCCACTGGGCCGACACCCGGCGGGTGCCGACCGCGCACATCAGCCTCGACGACGTCCGCGAATGGGTCCGGTCCGGCTTCGCCGACCCGCAGTCCGGCTGGAACGAGCACTCCGAGGCGCAGTACCGCCTCGCCCGCCGCACCTGCGGCTTCGCCGCCCGCAACTTCCTCGCCAACGGCATCTCGTGCATCCTCGACGATGCCGTCTTCCCCGACCGGCCGGTCGTCGGCCTCGGCGGCTGGAAGCGTCATGTGGGCCCCGGTCTGCTGCCGGTCGTGCTGCTGCCCGGCCTGGAGATCGTCCTGGAGCGCAACGCCCGGCGCAGCGGCAACCGCCGGCTGTCCGACGAAGAGGTGGCCAGGATCCACGGGCGGATGGCCGGCTGGTACGGCTCCGGCCTGCCGATCATCGACAACTCCCAGCACGACGTCGCCACGACGGTGCGGGTGCTGGACGACGTCGTCGCCCGCAGCATCGCCAGCCCGCCGAGCTGGTAGCACCCGGCAGCGGCCGGTCCCCCGGGCGGCCCCGCTCGACCAGCCGCCTCGCAGGAGCCGCCGTACGCTCGTGATATGTCCGAGTTGTACGCGGCCCGGCGCACGCGGCTGCGCGACCGCTGCGCCGCAACCGGAAGTGCCGCCGCACTGATTTCGCGCCCCGCGAACGTCCGCTACCTCACGGGCTGTGCGCCGCCCGGCGCCGCGCTGCTGCTGGGCCCGGCCGATGACGTGCTGCTGTGCGGCAGACCGCTGAGCGGTGATCCCGCCGAGGGCCGGCCGGCCGACGACGTACGGGTGACGGTGCTGCCGACCCGCGGCGGCGACCCGGTCGTGGCCGGCGCCGACCTCGCCGCGACGGCCGGCGCGGACACCCTGGCCGTCGAGGAGCACCACCTCACCGTCACCCGGCACCGCGCGCTCTCCCAGGTCGCGCCCCGGCTGCGGCTGACCGACCTGGCCTGCGCGGTCGAGGGCCAGCGGCTGGTGAAGGACGACGACGAGATCGCCTGTCTGCGCATTGCCGCCGAGATCGCCGACCAGGCCCTGGGGGAGCTCCTCGAATCGATCCTGGTCGGCCGCACCGAGCGGCATCTCGCACTGGAACTGGAGCGCCGGCTGGTCGATCACGGTGCGGACGGCCCGGCCTTTCCCACGTCCGTCGCGACCGGCCCGAATGCCGGCCGCCCCGGCCATCTGCCCACCGACCGGCGGGTCGAGGAGGGCGACTTCCTCAGTGTCTGCCTGGGCGCCAACTACCGCGGCTACCGGTGCGAGATCGGCCGGACCTTCGTCATCGGCACCACGCCCTCGGACTGGCAGATCGAGCTGTACGATCTCGTTTTCGCAGCCCAGCGGGCGGGGCGCGAGGCGCTTGCGCCCGGTGTGGAGTGCCGTGAGGTGGACCGGGTGACCCGCCATGTGCTGGATGCCGCGGGGTACGGTGAGAGGCTCGGAGCGTGGACCGGGCACGGCGTGGGACTCGAAATCGACGAGGACCCTCAATTGTCGCCTGCCGCCATGGGTAAACTGGACGCTTGCGTGCCGGTCACCGTCGAGCCGGGGGTTCACATCCCGGGCCGTGGGGGTGTCCGGATCGACGACACACTCGTCGTCCGCCCCGAGGCGGACGGCGGGCCCGAGCTACTCACGATCACGACCAAGGAGCTGCTCGCGCTGTGAGCCTCACGGCTTGCGGCGTACGGCTTCGAGGTACCCACCACCTGCAGTCCAGGAGATTCCGCAACCGTGGCTTCCACGAACGACCTCAAGAACGGCCTGGTGCTCAAGCTCGAAGGGGGCCAGCTCTGGTCCGTCGTCGAGTTCCAGCACGTCAAGCCCGGTAAGGGCCCGGCCTTCGTCCGCACCAAGCTGAAGAATGTGCTCTCCGGCAAGGTGGTGGACAAGACCTTCAACGCCGGTGTGAAGGTCGAGACGGCCACTGTCGACAAGCGCGGCATGCAGTTCTCGTACATGGACGGCGAGTACTTCGTCTTCATGGACATGGACACCTACGACCAGCTGATGGTTGACCGCAAGGCCGTCGGCGACGCCGCGAACTTCCTCCTCGAGGGCTTCGAGGCCGTCGTGGCGCAGCACGAGGGCGAGGTGCTCTACGTCGAGCTCCCGGCCGCCGTCGAGCTTGTCATCCAGCACACCGAGCCCGGCGTCCAGGGCGACCGCTCCACCGGTGGCTCCAAGCCCGCCACCCTGGAGACCGGCTACGAGATCCAGGTGCCGCTCTTCATCACGACCGGCGAGAAGATCAAGGTCGACACCCGCACGGGCGACTACCTCGGCCGGGTGAACAGCTAACCGTGGCTGCCCGCACCAAGGCCCGTAAGCGCGCCTTCCAGATTCTCTTCGAGGCCGACCAGCGCGGTGCCGATGTGCAGTCCGTGCTCGCGGACTGGATGCGGCACGCCCGGACCGACCCCCGGCAGCCGCCGGTGAACGAATACACCCTGCAGTTGGTCGAGGGGTATGCGGACCATGCCGCCCGGATCGATGAGCTGATCTCCACCTACGCGGTCGACTGGGACCTGGACCGGATGCCGGCGGCCGACCGCAGCATTCTGCGGCTCGGCGCCCATGAACTGCTCTGGGTGGACGACACGCCGGATGCGGTGGCCATCGACGAAGCCGTGCAGCTCGCCAAGGAGTTCTCCACGGACGACTCCCCGGCCTTCGTCAACGGCCTCCTCGGCCGGCTCAAGGAGCTGAAGCCGAGCCTGCGGCGCGAGGCGCAGTAGGCGGTCGGCAGAGCGTGTGAACGGGCCCGGGGTGACGCTGGATGCTCCGGGCCCTTCGCATGCCCGCAGAACGCCGTACGGGGGCTCTCCCGGCGCGCTGTGCGCTCCCTGTGTGCGCCCCAGATGCGCCGGTACGCACGAACCGCCGCCCCGGAAGCCCGGAACGGCGGTACGTTTCTGCAGGTGGTGAGGGGTTCAGATCTCCTCGTGCTGCACGGCGCGGCGTGCTTCGGCGTCGAGCACGCCCCAGCTGATCAGCTGCTCGGTCAGCACCGAAGGCGACTGGTCGTAGATGACCGCAAGGGTGCGCAGGTCGTCCTGGCGGATCGACAGCACCTTGCCGTTGTAGTCGCCGCGCTGGCTCTGGATGGTGGCGGCATAGCGCTGCAGCGGGCCGGCCTTCTCCTGCGGGACATGGGCGAGGCGCTCCAGGTCGAGCACCAGCTTCGGCGGCGGCTCGGCCGCTCCGCCCGGTGTCGTGCCCGGCAGCAGTTCCTGGACCGGGACGCCGTAGAAGTCCGCCAGCTCGGCAAGGCGCTGCACGGTCACGGCACGGTCGCCGCGCTCGTACGAACCCACCACCACGGCCTTCCAACGGCCTTGGGACTTCTCCTCGACGCCGTGGAGGGAGAGGCCCTGCTGGGTACGGATGGCGCGGAGTTTGGCCCCGAGCTGTTTGGCGTATTCGCTGGACATAAAACTCCCCAGACGGCTGTATCGACATGCGGCTCCGCCGCGGGCTGGTAACTCACTGTGAGGTTACGCAGCGTAATCTGACTTCGTCAAGCGGAACGGGGTGGACCCTCGCCCGTCAGGGGGGCGGACGGCTCCGGAGAGGGCTCCTGGTAGCCTGGGCTGCGTAATTCCGACGTCCTTTAAGATCCGTCCCGTGAGGCGGAGAAGGAGGTCCGTTTCATATGGACGCAAGCAGTTCCGACACGACAGCTCAGCTCCCCGCACGGCCGGTGCTCGAAGGCCCGGACATCGCGCGGATGCTCACCCGTATCGCCCATGAAATCGTCGAGCGCGCCAAGGGCGCGGACGATGTGGTGCTCCTGGGGATCCCGACCCGCGGCGTCTTCCTCGCCCGGCGGCTCGCTGCCAAGCTCGAAGAGATCACCGGCCGCCCGGTCCCGGTCGGCTCGCTCGACATCACGATGTACCGCGACGACCTGCGCCTGGGCCCGGCCCGCACGCTCGCCCGCACGGACATCCCCGCCGACGGTATCGAGGGCCGCGTCGTCCTGCTCGTCGACGACGTCCTCTTCTCCGGACGCACCATCCGCGCCGCGCTCGATGCGCTGGGCGACATCGGCCGGCCGCGCGCCGTACAGCTGGCGGTCCTCGTCGACCGCGGCCACCGCGAACTGCCGATCCGCGCCGACTACGTGGGCAAGAACCTCCCGACGTCGCTGCGGGAGACGGTCAAGGTCCAGCTCACCGAGGAGGACGGCCGCGACGCCGTGCTGCTCGGTGTGAAGCACCCCGCCCCGGCCGGCGAGCGATAGCGCATCGCGCAGGGACCCGGTGACCCCGGGCCCGCAGGCATGCCTGCTCAACGGACATTCCCGTACACCTCCTTCACTCACGGAGAAAACCGGATGAAGCGTCACCTCATCTCGGCCGCCGACCTCACGCGCGACGACGCCGTCCTGATCCTCGACACCGCCGAGGAGATGGCCCGGGTCGCCGACCGGCCGATCAAGAAGCTCCCGACCCTGCGCGGCCGCACCGTCGTCAACCTCTTCTTCGAGGACTCGACCCGCACCCGTATCTCGTTCGAGGCCGCGGCGAAGCGCCTGTCCGCCGACGTCATCAACTTCTCCGCCAAGGGCTCGTCGGTCTCCAAGGGCGAGTCGCTCAAGGACACCGCCCTCACCCTGGAGGCGATGGGCGCGGACGCGGTCGTCATCCGGCACCACGACTCCGGCGCCCCGCACCGCCTGGCGACCTCGGGCTGGATCGGCGGCTCCGTGGTCAACGCCGGTGACGGCACCCACGAACACCCGACTCAGGCACTGCTCGACGCCTTCACGATGCGCCGCCGTCTGGTCGGCGCCGACGCGGGCGTGGGCCAGGACCTCGCCGGCCGCCGCATCACCGTCGTGGGCGACATCCTGCACAGCCGGGTCGCCCGCTCCAACGTCCATCTGCTGACCACCCTCGGCGCCGAGGTGACCCTGGTCGCCCCGCCGACGCTGGTGCCGATCGGCGTCGAGCAGTGGCCCTGTGAGGTCTCCTACGACCTCGATGCCGTGCTCGCCAAGTCCGACGCGGTGATGATGCTGCGCGTCCAGCGCGAGCGGATGAACGCGGCGTTCTTCCCGACGGAGCGGGAGTACGCCCGGCGCTACGGTCTCGACGGCGACCGGATGGCCCGGATGCCCGAGCACGCGATCGTGATGCACCCCGGCCCGATGAACCGCGGCATGGAGATCACCGCCCAGGTCGCCGACTCGCCCCGCTGCACCGCCGTCGAACAGGTCACCAACGGCGTCAGCATCCGGATGGCCGTCCTCTATCTGCTTCTGGGCGGCAACGAGCCCGCCCTCACCGCCGGCACCGGCACCGGCACCGGCACTCGCACCGAGGAGAGCAAGTAACCATGAGCAAGATCCTTATTCGCGGCGCGAAGGTCCTCGGTGGCGAGCCGCAGGACGTGCTGATCGACGGCGAGACCGTCGCGGCGGTCGGCACCGGGCTGAGCGCCGAGGGCGCGCAGGTCATCGAGGCGGACGGCAAGATCCTGCTGCCGGGCCTGGTCGATCTGCACACCCACCTGCGCGAGCCGGGCCGCGAGGACTCCGAGACCGTGCTGACCGGCACCAAGGCGGCCGCCGTCGGCGGCTTCACCGCCGTCCACGCGATGGCCAACACCTTCCCCGTCGCGGACACCGCCGGTGTCGTCGAGCAGGTCTGGCGGCTGGGCAAGGAGTCCGGCTACTGCGATGTCCAGCCGGTCGGTGCGGTCACCGTCGGCCTGGAGGGCAAGAAGCTCGCCGAGCTGGGCGCGATGCACGACTCCGCGGCCGGCGTCCGGGTCTTCTCCGACGACGGCAAGTGCGTGGACGACGCTGTGATCATGCGCCGTGCCCTGGAGTACGTGAAGGCCTTCGACGGCGTCGTCGCCCAGCACGCCCAGGAGCCCCGGCTCACCGAGGGCGCCCAGATGAACGAGGGGATCGTCTCCGCCGAGCTGGGCCTCGGCGGCTGGCCCGCGGTCGCCGAGGAGTCGATCATCGCCCGCGATGTGCTGCTCGCCGCGCACGTCGGCTCCCGGGTGCACATCTGCCATCTGTCGACGGCGGGTTCGGTCGAGATCGTCCGCTGGGCCAAGTCCAAGGGCTGGCACGTCACCGCCGAGGTCACCCCGCACCACCTGCTGCTCACCGACGAGCTGGTCCGCTCGTACAACCCCGTCTACAAGGTGAACCCGCCGCTGCGCACCGAGGCCGATGTCCTCGCGCTGCGCGAGGCGCTCGCCGACGGCACCATCGACTGCGTCGCCACCGACCACGCCCCGCACCCGCACGAGGACAAGGACTGCGAGTGGGGCGCGGCGGCCATGGGCATGGTGGGCCTGGAGACCGCGCTGTCCGTCGTCCAGCACACGATGGTCGACAGCGGGCTCCTGGACTGGGCCGGGGTCGCCGACCGGATGTCCTTCCGCCCCGCGCACATCGGCCGCCTGGAGGGCCACGGCCGCCCCGTCTCGGCCGGTGAACCCGCCAACCTCACACTGCTCGATTCCGCTTACCGTGGAGAGGTGGACCCCGCGGGCTTCGCCTCCCGCAGCCGCAACACCCCCTACGAGGGCCGTGAGCTGCCGGGACGTGTCACCCACACCTTCCTGCGGGGCCGGGCAACGGTCGTCGACGGGAAGCTGGCGTGACTCCTCCACTGATGCAACTGGCCGCCGCGCAGCATTCCGCGCCGGTCACCGACTGGGCCGGACGGATCGGCTGGGTCGCCGGCCTGCTGGTCTTCGTCGTCTTCGTCTACTGGTTGATGCGCCAGGGCTGGAAGTGGCGCGGCACGCTCCAGGGCGATCTGCCCGAGCTGCCCACTGCCCCCGACGACCCCGGTAGCGCGCTGCTGACGGCCGGCCCCTCGCCCGCCACCACCCCGAGTGGAGGCGGCAGGCCGCCGCTGACCATGTCCGGCCGCTATCACGGCTCCACCACCGCCGGGCAGTGGCTCGACCGGATCGTGGCGCGCGGTCTGGGCACCCGTAGCCGCGTCGAGCTGACCCTCACCGACCAGGGGCTGGACGTCGTACGGCCGGGCGCGGCGGACTTCTTCGTGCCGGCCGCGGCACTGCGCGGCGCCCGCCTCGACAAGGGCATCGCCGGCAAGGTCCTGACCGAGGGCGGCCTGCTGATCGTCACCTGGGAGCACGGCGGCCGGCAGATCGACTCCGGCTTCCGCTCCGACCGGGCGGACGAGCACCCGGCCTGGGTCGAGGCCGTCAACCGGCTGAGCACCACCGAGCACACCACCAGCACCACCGAGCACACCGAAACGGAAGGCGCACGATGACGACCTCCACCAGGGGTACCGCCCACGGCACAAGGGGGCTCCCCGCCGTACTCGTCCTGGAGGACGGCCGCAGCTTCCGCGGCCGTGCCTACGGGGCCGTGGGGGAGACCTTCGGCGAAGCGGTGTTCTCCACCGGCATGACCGGCTACCAGGAGACGCTGACCGACCCCTCGTACCACCGCCAGGTCGTCGTCATGACCGCCCCGCACATCGGCAACACCGGTGTGAACGACGAGGACCCCGAGTCGCACCGGATCTGGGTGGCCGGCTATGTCGTCCGCGACCCCGCCCGCATCCCGTCCAACTGGCGCGCGGTGCGCTCCCTGGACGACGAACTGACCGCCCAGGGCGTCGTCGGCATCAGCGGGGTCGACACCCGCGCCCTGACCCGCCATCTGCGCGAGCGCGGTGCCATGCGGGTCGGCATCTTCTCCGGCGAGGCGCTGCCCGACGAGGGCACGATGCTGGCCAAGGTGCGCCAGGCCCCCGAGATGCAGGGCGCCGACCTGTCCGCACAGGTCGCCACCAAGGAGTCCTACGTCGTCCCGGCGATCGGTACGAAGAAGTTCACCGTCGCCGCGATCGACCTGGGCATCAAGGGCATGACCCCGCACCGGATGGCCGAGCGCGGCATCGAGGTGCACGTCCTGCCCGCCACCGCCACCGTCGAGGACGTCTACGCGGTGCATCCGGACGGCGTGTTCTTCTCCAACGGTCCGGGCGACCCGGCCACCGCCGACCACCCGGTCTCCGTCATGCGCGGGGTCCTGGAGCGGAAGACGCCGCTGTTCGGCATCTGCTTCGGCAACCAGATCCTGGGCCGCGCGCTGGGCTTCGGCACCTACAAGCTCAAGTACGGGCACCGCGGCATCAACCAGCCGGTGCAGGACCGTACCACCGGCAAGGTCGAGGTCACCGCGCACAACCACGGCTTCGCCGTCGACGCCCCGCTCGACACGGTCTCCGACACCCCCTTCGGCCGCGCCGAGGTCTCCCACGTCTGCCTCAACGACAACGTGGTGGAGGGTCTGCACCTCCTCGACCAGCCGGCCTTCAGCGTCCAGTACCACCCCGAAGCCGCCGCGGGTCCGCATGACGCCGCGTACCTCTTCGACCGCTTCGTATCCCTGATGGAGGGCCAGCGTGCCTAAGCGCACCGATATCCAGTCCGTCCTGGTCATCGGCTCCGGCCCGATCGTCATCGGCCAGGCCGCCGAGTTCGACTACTCCGGCACCCAGGCCTGCCGGGTCCTCAAGGCCGAGGGCCTGCGCGTCATCCTGGTGAACTCCAACCCGGCGACGATCATGACCGACCCGGAGATCGCCGACGCCACCTATGTCGAGCCGATCACCCCGGAGTTCGTCGAGAAGATCATCGCCAAGGAGCGCCCGGACGCGCTCCTGCCCACCCTGGGCGGCCAGACGGCCCTGAACGCCGCGATCTCGCTGCACGAGGCCGGCACCCTCGACAAGTACGGCGTCGAGCTGATCGGCGCCAACGTCGAGGCGATCAACAAGGGTGAGGACCGCGACCTGTTCAAGGAGGTCGTCCGGGCCGTCCACGCCAAGATCGGCCACGGCGAGTCCGCTCGCTCGGTCATCTGCCACTCCATGGACGACGTCCTGGCGGGCGTCGACGAGCTCGGCGGCTACCCCGTCGTCGTCCGTCCCTCCTTCACTATGGGCGGCGCCGGCTCCGGCTTCGCGCATGACGAGGAGGAGCTGCGCCGGATCGCCGGCCAGGGTCTGACGCTCTCCCCGACCACCGAGGTGCTCCTGGAGGAGTCCATCCTCGGCTGGAAGGAGTACGAGCTGGAGCTGATGCGCGACAAGAACGACAATGTCGTGGTCGTCTGCTCCATCGAGAACTTCGACCCGATGGGCGTGCACACCGGCGACTCGATCACCGTCGCCCCGGCGATGACGCTGACCGACCGCGAGTACCAGACCCTGCGGGACATCGGCATCGCCGTGATCCGCGAGGTCGGTGTCGACACCGGCGGCTGCAACATCCAGTTCGCGGTCAACCCCGAGGACGGCCGGGTCATCGTCATCGAGATGAACCCCCGCGTGTCCCGCTCCTCGGCGCTGGCCTCCAAGGCCACCGGCTTCCCGATCGCGAAGATCGCCGCCCGGCTCGCCGTCGGCTACACCCTCGACGAGATCCCCAACGACATCACCGAGAAGACCCCGGCGTCCTTCGAGCCGACCCTCGACTATGTCGTCGTCAAGGTCCCGCGGTTCGCCTTCGAGAAGTTCCCGGCCGCCGACGCCACGCTCACCACGACCATGAAGTCGGTCGGCGAGGCCATGGCCATCGGCCGTAACTTCCCCGAGGCGCTCAACAAGGCCCTGCGCTCCCTGGAGAAGAAGGGCAGCCAGTTCGACTTCGTCAGCGAGCCGGGCGAGAAGGCTGCGCTGCTGGAGAAGTCCCAGGTCCCCACCGACGGCCGGATCAACACCGTCATGGCGGCGATCCGGGCCGGTGCCACGCCCCGGGAGGTCTTCGACGCCACGAAGATCGACCCCTGGTTCGTCGACCAGCTCTTCCTTGTCAAGGAGATCGCCGACGAGATCGCGGCCGCCGAAAAGCTCCACCCCCAGATCCTTGCGGACGCAAAGCGTCATGGCTTCTCCGACGCCCAGATCGCGGCCATCCGCGGGCTGCGCGAGGACGTCGTCCGTGAGGTGCGGCACGCCCTCGGTGTCCGCCCGGTCTACAAGACGGTCGACACCTGCGCCGCCGAATTCGCCGCGAAGACCCCGTACTTCTACTCCTCCTACGACGAGGAGAACGAGGTCGCGCCCCGCGAGAAGCCGGCCGTGATCATCCTCGGCTCCGGCCCCAACCGGATCGGCCAGGGCATCGAGTTCGACTACTCCTGCGTCCACGCCTCGTTCGCGCTCAGCGACGCCGGCTACGAGACCGTGATGGTCAACTGCAACCCCGAGACCGTCTCGACGGACTACGACACCTCCGACCGCCTGTACTTCGAGCCGCTGACGCTCGAAGACGTGCTGGAGATCGTGCACGCCGAGACCCAGGCAGGACCGGTCGCCGGTGTCATCGTCCAGCTCGGCGGCCAGACCCCGCTGGGCCTGGCGCAGGCGCTCAAGGACAACGGAGTGCCGATCGTCGGCACCTCGCCCGAGGCCATCGACCTCGCCGAGGAGCGCGGCGCCTTCGGCCGGGTGCTCACCGAGGCCGGGCTGCCCGCGCCCAAGTACGGCACCGCCTTCTCCTTCGACGAGGCCAAGCGGATCGCCACCGAGATCGGCTACCCGGTCATGGTCCGCCCGTCCTACGTGCTCGGCGGCCGCGGCATGGAGATCGTCTACGACGAGCCGTCGCTCGGCGAGTACCTCACCCGCCACGCCGGCCTGATCGACCGGCACCCGGTGCTCATCGACCGGTTCCTCGACGACGCCATCGAGATCGACGTCGATGCGCTCTACGACGGCCACGAGCTCTACCTCGGCGGCGTCATGGAGCACATCGAGGAGGCCGGTATCCACTCCGGCGACTCCGCCTGTGCGCTGCCCCCGATCACCCTCGGCGGCTTCGACATCAAGCGGCTGCGCGCCTCCACGGAGGCCATCGCCAAGGGCGTCGGCGTCCGCGGGCTGATCAACATCCAGTTCGCGATGGCCGGGGACATCCTCTACGTCCTGGAGGCCAACCCCCGCGCCTCCCGTACGGTGCCCTTCACCTCGAAGGCCACCGCGGTGCCGCTGGCCAAGGCCGCCGCCCGGATCTCGCTGGGCGCGACCATCGCCGAGCTGCGCGCCGAGGGCATGCTGCCCAGGACGGGCGACGGCGGCACCCTGCCGCTGGACGCGCCGATCTCCGTCAAGGAAGCCGTGATGCCCTGGTCGCGGTTCCGCGACATCCACGGCCGCGGAGTGGACACCATCCTCGGCCCGGAGATGCGCTCCACCGGCGAGGTCATGGGCATCGACTCCGTCTTCGGCACCGCCTACGCCAAGTCGCAGACCGGCGCCTACGGGGCGCTGCCCACCAAGGGCCGCGCCTTCGTCTCCGTCGCCAACCGCGACAAGCGCTCGATGATCTTCCCGGCCCGGGAACTGGTCGCGCACGGCTTCGAACTGCTCGCCACCTCCGGCACCGCCGAGGTGCTGCGCCGCAACGGCATCAGCGCCACCGTGGTGCGCAAGCAGTCCGAGGGCGAGGGGCCGGACGGCGAGAAGACCATCGTCCAGCTGATCCACGACGGCCAGGTCGACCTGATCGTCAACACCCCCTACGGCACCGGCGGCCGGCTGGACGGCTACGACATCCGTACCGCCTCCGTCGCCCGCGGCATTCCCTGCCTGACCACGGTCCAGGCGCTGGCCGCCGCCGTCCAGGGCATCGAGGCCATGTCCCGCGGAGACGTCGGCGTGCGTTCCCTCCAGGAACACGCCGAACACCTCACCGCGGCCCGCGCGGAGTAGGACCGGGAGGGGGACACCGAAGCGGTGTCCCCCTCGTCACAAGTCCCCGCAGACCCTCTTCGGCTCAGACCCTCTTCGGCGCGGAAGGCCCCACCCGACGATGTACCGCCTCTTCTTCCACCTGATCTTCCGGCGCATGGATCCCGAGCAG
The DNA here is from genome assembly GCF_053612065.1 of Streptomyces sp. NPDC054765. NCBI lineage: Bacteria > Bacillati > Actinomycetota > Actinomycetes > Kitasatosporales > Streptomycetaceae > Streptomyces > Streptomyces sp. NPDC054765. Next base: position 33,613 of record NZ_JBSHBP010000022.1, read on the forward strand.
GCCCACCACCTGGCCTTCCGCTGGATCCAGTGGGCCGTGCGCATCCCCGTGCTGCGCACCTTCGTGGCGGCCGCCCTCGCGCCCCGCTACAGGGAACTGCGCACCGAGGCCCTCGGCCGCCGGATGCATGGCCCCTTCGGCCTGGCCGCCGGATTCGACAAGAACGCCGTCGCGATCGACGGCATGACCATGCTCGGCTTCGACCATGTCGAGATCGGCACGGTCACCGCCCAGCCGCAGCCGGGCAACCCCAAGAAGCGCCTGTTCCGGCTCGTACCGGACCGTGCGCTGATCAACCGGATGGGCTTCAACAACGACGGCTCGGCGTCCGTGGCGGCCCGTCTGGCCGCCCGCAACCCCGTCTTCCCGGCCACCGTCGGCGTCAACATCGGCAAGACCAAGGTCGTGCCGGAGGCCGAGGCGACCGCCGACTACGTCACCTCCACCGAGCGGCTCGCCCGGCACGCCGACTACCTGGTCGTCAACGTCTCCTCCCCGAACACCCCGGGGCTGCGCAACCTCCAGGCCGTCGACCACCTGCGCCCGCTGCTGACGGCCGTACGCGAGGCCGCCGACCGCACGGTCACCGACCGCCGGGTCCCGCTGCTGGTCAAGATCGCCCCGGACCTCGCCGACGCGGACGTGGACGCGGTCGCCGACCTGGCCGTCGAGCTGGGTCTGGACGGGATCATCGCCACCAACACCACCATTGCCCGCGAGGGCCTCGGCCTGACCTCCGACCCCCGGCTGGTCGCCGAGACCGGCGGGCTGTCCGGCGCGCCCGTCAAGGAACGTTCCCTGGAGGTCCTGCGCCGCCTCTACGCCCGCGTCGGCGACCGGATCACCCTCATCGGCGTGGGCGGCATCGAGAACGCCGAGGACGCCTGGCAGCGGATCCTCGCCGGTGCCACCCTCGTCCAGGGCTACAGCGCCTTCATCTACCAGGGGCCGTTCTGGTGCCGGGCGATCCACAAGGGCCTCGCCGCCCGGCTGCGCAACAGCCCGTACGCCACCCTCGCCGACGCCGTCGGCGCCGAGCACAAGAAGGTGTCCGCATGACCCGGGAAGCGTTCGGGTCCCGCCCGTCGCCCGACCACCACCCCTCACCGAGGCCCTCCGGGCCGCAGGATTCGTCTGCGACCCCCTTCGGGGCCCGCCTGCGCCGTGCCATGGACGAGCGTGGTCCGCTCTGCGTCGGCATCGACCCGCACGCCTCACTGCTGGCCGACTGGGGCCTGAACGACGATGTCGCGGGCCTGGCGCGGTTCACCCGGACCGTCGTGGAGGCCCTGGGCGAGACGGTCGCCCTCTTCAAGCCACAGTCCGCGTTCTTCGAGCGCTTCGGCTCGCGCGGCCTCGCCGTGCTGGAGACCGCCGTCGAGGAGGCGCGCGAGCGCGGCGCCCTGATCCTGATGGACGCCAAGCGCGGCGACATCGGCTCGACCATGGCCGCCTACGCGGAGACCTACCTGCGCAAGGACTCGCCGTTGTTCTCCGACGCGCTGACCGTCTCCCCGTACCTCGGCTACGGCTCGCTCGCGCCGGCCGTCGAGATGGCGCGGGACAACGGCGCCGGGCTCTTCGTCCTCGCCCTCACCTCCAACCCGGAGGGGGCCGAGGTCCAGCGGGCGGTGCGCGAGGACGGCCGCACGCTCGCCGCGACCATGCTCGGCCACCTCGCCGCCGAGAACACCGGCGCCGAGCCGCTGGGCTCCTTCGGCGCGGTCGTCGGCGCCACCCTCGGCGATCTCTCCTCGTTCGATCTGGCGATCAACGGCCCGCTGCTCGCCCCCGGCATCGGCGCCCAGGGTGCCACCCCCGCTGACCTCCCGACGGTCTTCGGGGACGCGGTGCACCACGTCGTACCGAGCGTCAGCCGGGGGGTGCTGCGGCACGGACCGGACACCGCAGCTCTGCGCGCCGCGGCGGACCGATTCACCGACGAAGTGCGCACCGCGCTCGCCTGAGAGCCTTCCAGCGGGGACTTTGGTCCCGAATTGTCCTGGTCGGCAGAGTCTGACCAGGACTTTTCGCTTGTTCTCGCTGACTCCGGCGCCCTCTGGCGCTAGTCTCCGACGAGAGCACTGCACGTAAGCGCGTTGCTCGTTGCTCCGCAGATGCGGGGCGACTAGGTTCCACACCGGTCCGTATCCGACAGTTCGACATCCGAGGTGACGTAGGCGTGGCTCTTCCGCCCCTTACCCCTGAACAGCGCGCAGCCGCGCTCGAGAAGGCCGCCGCGGCTCGCCGGGAGCGCGCCGAGGTCAAGAATCGGCTCAAGCACTCCGGTGCTTCCCTCCATGAGGTCATCAAGCAGGGCCAGGAGAACGACGTCATCGGCAAGATGAAGGTCTCCGCCCTCCTCGAGTCCCTGCCGGGCGTCGGCAAGGTCCGCGCCAAGCAGATCATGGAGCGGCTCGGGATCTCCGAGAGCCGCCGAGTCCGGGGTCTTGGCTCCAACCAGATCGCGTCGCTGGAGCGCGAGTTCGGCAGCACTGGTTCCTGAATTTTCCGGCATCACCGGGAAGCTGGAATAATCGCTGCATGAGTTCTGCAGTCTCCGGGGGGACGACCCCCGCGCCCCCGGCCAGACAACCGCGACTGACCGTGCTCTCCGGCCCCTCCGGGGTCGGCAAGAGCACGGTCGTCGCGCATATGCGCAAGGTCCACCCCGAGGTCTGGCTCTCGGTTTCGGCCACCACCCGCAAGCCGCGGCCCGGGGAGCGGCACGGCGTCCACTACTTCTTCGTCGACGACGGGGAATTCGACAAGCTCATCGCCAACGGCGAGCTGCTCGAATGGGCCGAATTCGCGGGCAACCGCTACGGCACCCCCCGCCAGGCGGTGCTGGACCGCCTGGAGGCCGGGGAGCCGGTCCTGCTGGAGATCGACCTGCAGGGCGCCCGTCAGGTCCGCGAGTCCATGCCGGAGGCGAACCTGGTCTTCCTGGCCCCGCCGAGCTGGGACGAGCTGGTCCGCCGGCTCACCGGCCGGGGCACGGAGGCCCCGGAGGTCATCGAGCGCCGGCTGGCCGCCGCCAGGGTCGAGCTGGCGGCGGAGAAAGAGTTCGATGTGACGCTTGTCAACACCTCCGTCGAGGATGTCAGCCGTGAGCTGCTAGCCTTGATGCTGAATCGATCCGGAGACCGGAACGCCGGCGACTGACCGCGCAGCTCCCCGGATCGTCCAGGACTTTGCGTAACACCCCCGCTTCATCCCCCTTCGGAAGGTAGAGAGTGTCCTCTTCCATCACTGCACCCGAGGGCATCATCAACCCGCCCATTGATGAGCTTCTCGAGGCCACCGATTCGAAGTACAGCCTGGTGATCTACGCCGCCAAGCGCGCGCGTCAGATCAACGCGTACTACTCCCAGCTCGGCGAGGGCCTGCTTGAGTACGTCGGCCCGCTCGTGGACACCCACGTCCACGAGAAGCCCCTGTCGATCGCGCTCCGCGAGATCAACGCGGGTCTGCTGACCTCCGAGGCCATCGAGGGCCCCGCCCAGTAAGCAGCAGAACACTTCAGCAAGGGCCTGGCGGCGCGACCGCCGGGCCCTTGGTGTGTCATAGGGGCATACACACGGACCGAGGCTCGGGGAGCGGCGGAGCGATGGACAAGCGGGAGCGGGAGCGGCCCAGGGTCGTCCTGGGGGTCAGCGGCGGGATCGCCGCGTACAAGGCGTGCGAGCTGCTGCGGCGGCTGACCGAGTCCGGGCACGACGTGCGGGTCGTGCCGACCGCCTCGGCGCTGCACTTCGTCGGCGAGGCCACCTGGTCGGCGTTGTCCGGCAACCCTGCCACCACCGAGGTCTGGGAGTCCGTCCACGAGGTTCCGCACGTCCGCATCGGCCAGGCCGCCGATCTCGTCGTGGTCGCCCCGGCCACCGCAGACCTGCTGGCCAAGGCTGCCCACGGCCTCGCCGACGACCTGCTGACCAACACCCTGCTGACCGCGCGCTGCCCGGTGGTCTTCGCCCCGGCGATGCACACCGAGATGTGGGAGAACCCCGCGACCCAGGAGAACGTCGCCACCCTGCGCCGCCGCGGGGCGCTCGTCATCGACCCGGCGGTCGGCCGGCTGACCGGCGCCGACACCGGCAAGGGCCGTTTCCCCGACCCGGCCGAGATCTTCGAATTCTGCCGCCGGGTGCTGGCCCGTGGCGCACGGGCGACGGAGCAGGATCTCGCCGGCCGCCATGTCGTGATCAGCGCGGGCGGCACCCGCGAGCCGCTGGACCCCGTCCGCTACCTGGGCAACCGCTCCTCCGGCAAGCAGGGCTACGCCCTTGCCCGCACGGCGGTCGCCCGCGGCGCCCGGGTCACGCTCGTCGCCGGCAACACCGAGCTGCCCGATCCGGCCGGGGTGGACGTGATCCGCATCGGCACGGCACGTCAGCTCCACGAGGCCGTGCTGAAAGCCGCCGCGGACGCCGACGCCGTGGTCATGGCCGCTGCCGTTGCCGATTTCCGGCCCGCCGTCTACACCACCGGCAAGATCAAGAAGGTCGACGGCCAGGAGCCGGAACCAGTCATTCTGGTACGAAATCCGGACATCCTCGCCGAGCTCTCCGCCGAGCGGGCCCGCCCCGGCCGGCTCGTGGTCGGCTTCGCCGCGGAGACCGACGACGTGCTCGCCAATGGTCGTGCCAAGCTCGCCCGCAAGGGCTGTGACCTGCTGGTCGTCAATGAGGTCGGGGAGCGCAAGGCCTTCGGCTCGGACGGGAACGAAGCAGTGATCCTGGCGGCCGACGGAACCGAGACCCCGGTCCCGTACGGCCCCAAGGAAGGCCTGGCCGACACGGTCTGGGACCTGGTCGCCCCCCGCCTGGCCGAGACTCGCCCCTGATGTGCCCATAGGGCCCCCGGAATCACCCCACCGGCCCCATAAAATCCAGCGCGTCCCCTTGACCCGGCCCATGCTCGAGGTGATCGTCCTACCTTGGGCCGCGGTGTCCCAGGTCACGGGGGGTCCATAAATCGAGACCGCGTGCCCGAACGCCGCACACGACCGATAAACTGGCGAGTGGATCGGGCCGAGCGCAGCTCTCGGCCCTTCCGCCAATGATCAGCCAGCAGCCGCTGCAACCCCAGGGAGCGATGTGTCCCGCCGCCTGTTCACCTCGGAGTCCGTCACCGAGGGCCACCCCGACAAGATCGCTGACCAGATCAGCGACACCATCCTCGACGCTCTCCTCAAGGAAGACCCGACGTCCCGGGTCGCCGTGGAGACGTTGATCACCACCGGCCTGGTGCATGTGGCCGGCGAGGTGACGACGAAGGCGTACGCCGACATCCCCAACCTCGTCCGCAACAAGATCCTGGACATCGGTTACGACTCGTCCAAGAAGGGCTTCGACGGCGCTTCCTGCGGCGTCTCGGTGTCCATCGGTGCGCAGTCCCCGGACATCGCCCAGGGTGTCGACACCGCGTACGAGAACCGTGTCGAGGGCGATGACGACGAGCTGGACAGGCAGGGCGCCGGCGACCAGGGCCTGATGTTCGGCTACGCCTGCGACGAGACCCCGGAGCTGATGCCGCTCCCGATCAACCTCGCGCACCGGCTCTCCCGCCGCCTGTCCGAGGTCCGCAAGAACGGCACCATCCCCTACCTCCGCCCCGACGGCAAGACCCAGGTCACCATCGAGTACGACGGCCACAAGGCCGTCCGTCTCGACACCGTCGTGGTCTCCTCGCAGCACGCCAGCGACATCGACCTGGACTCGCTGCTCGCCCCCGACATCCGCGAGTTCGTCGTCGAGCACGTCCTGAGCCAGCTCGTCGAGGACGGCATCAAGCTGGACACCGACGGCTACCGGCTGCTGGTCAACCCGACCGGACGCTTCGAGATCGGCGGCCCGATGGGCGACGCCGGCCTCACCGGCCGCAAGATCATCATCGACACCTACGGCGGTATGGCCCGTCACGGCGGCGGTGCCTTCTCCGGCAAGGACCCGTCCAAGGTCGACCGCTCGGCCGCCTACGCCATGCGCTGGGTCGCCAAGAACGTCGTCGCCGCCGGCCTCGCGGCCCGCTGCGAGGTCCAGGTGGCCTACGCCATCGGCAAGGCCGAGCCGGTCGGTCTCTTCGTCGAGACCTTCGGCACCGCCACGGTCGACACCGACAAGATCGAGCAGGCCATCGGCGAGGTCTTCGACCTCCGTCCGGCCGCCATCATCCGTGACCTCGATCTGCTCCGTCCGATCTACGCCCAGACCGCCGCCTACGGCCACTTCGGCCGTGAGCTGGAGGACTTCACCTGGGAGCGCACGGACCGGGTGGAGGCGCTGAAGAAGGCTGCGGGGCTGTAAGGCGGAGAGCCTGCCGTTCCCCGTACGACCCGTGAGGTGACCCACGGCCCCGGACCGCTCGGCGGTCCGGGGCCGTCGGCTGTCCACAGGCCACCGCTCGCTGTCCGTGCCATCTGCTAAGACTGATGCTGTGAGCAGGGAGAACGGGCGACCGGAGGCGGGGGCGTCGGGTGCGGGCGAGCAGTTGGCCCTCATCCGGGAGGCCGTGCGGGAGACCAAGGCGGAGCGGGCGAAACCGCGGACGTGGCGGGGGGCCGAGCTGGCCGCCGGGCTGCCGGTGGCGCGGGTGCTGGTCGACAAGGGGCTGGTGCACCTCGACCGGTATTTCGACTATGCGGTGCCCGCGGCGATGGATGCCGAGGCGCAGCCCGGGGTGCGGGTGCGGGTGCGCTTCGGGGCGGGGGAGAAGGGCGGCCGCCGTGAGGGCGGCAAGCTGGTCAGCGGGTACATCGTGGAGCGGGTCGCGGAGAGCGACTACCGCGGGGTGCTGGCTCCGATCGCCCAGGTGCTGTCGTCCGAGCGGGTGCTGACGCCCGAGCTGCTGGGGCTGTGCCGGGCAGTGGCGGACCGCTATGCCGGGACGCTCGCCGATGTGGTGCAGCTGGCCGTGCCGCCGCGCCGGGCGCGGGCGGAGGCCAAGCCGTCGCCTGCGGCACTGCCGCCCAACCCGCCGCCGGAGCCGGGAAGCTGGGAGCGCTACGGGGCGGGTCCCGGGTTCCTTGCGGCGCTGACGCGCGGGGATGCGCCGCGCGCGGTGTGGACGGCGCTTCCCGGGCCGACCTGGCCGCAGGAGCTGGCGCGGGCGGTGGCCGCGGCGCTGGCGGGCGGGCGCGGCGCACTGGCGGTGGTGCCGGACGGACGCGCCGCGGCGCGGGTCGACGCGGCCCTCGGCGAGCTGGTCGGGGAGGGCCGGCATGTGCTGCTGACCGCGGATGCCGGGCCGGAGGAGCGCTACCGCCGCTGGCTGGCGGTCAGCCGTGGCGCGGTGCGCGCCGTGGTCGGGACCCGCGCGGCGATGTTCGCGCCGGTCGCCGGCCTGGGACTGGTCGCCCTGTGGGACGACGGGGACGCCAGCCACAGCGATCCGCATGCACCCCAGCCGCATGCCCGCGAGGTCCTCATCCAGCGGTCGGTCAATGAGCGCGCCGGATTTCTGCTGGGCGGGCTGAGCTGCACGGTCGAGGCGGCGCAGCTGGTCGAGACGGGCTGGGCCCGCCCGCTGACCGCCGAGCGCGAGCAGGTGCGGACCGCCGCGCCCCTGGTGCGTACGGTCGGCGACGGGGACGAGGCGCGGGACGCCGCTGCGCGCGCCGCCCGGCTGCCGACCATGGCCTGGCAGGTGGTGCGCGAGGGCCTCACCCAGGGGCCGGTGCTCGTCCAGGTCCCGCGGCGGGGATATGCGCCCCGGCTGGCCTGTGAACGGTGCCGTACCCCCGCGCGCTGCCGGGCCTGCGCGGGCCCGCTGGAGTCGCAGGACGCGGGGGAGCTGGTCTGCGCATGGTGCGGCCGGCCGGAGCCGGACTGGCACTGCGCCGAGTGCGGCGGCGCGCGGCTGCGGGCCCAGATCGTGGGGGCGCGGCGGACGGCGGAGGAGCTGGGCCGGGTGTTCCCTTCGGTCCCGGTGCGTACCTCGGGGCGCGATCATGTGCTGACCACGGTTCCGGGTGCCCCCGCGCTCGTGGTGAGCACACCGGGTGCCGAGCCGGTGGCCGAGGACGGCGGATATGCGGCGGCGCTGCTGCTGGACGGCTGGGCACTGCTGGGCCGGCCGGATCTGCGGGCGGGGGAGGAGGCGCTGCGCCGCTGGCTGGGCGCCGCCGCGCTGGTCCGCGGCCAGGCGGAGGGCGGCACCGTCGCCGTGATCGCGGAGCCGACGCTGCGGCCGGTGCAGGCGCTGGTGCGCTGGGACCCGGTCGGCCATGCGGTCCGCGAACTGGCCGAGCGGGCCGAGCTGGGATTCCCTCCGGTGTCGCGGATGGCCTCCGTGGCCGGCCGCGCCGAGGATGTCGCCGAGCTGCTGAGGGACGCCGGACTGCCGCCGGGGGCCGAGGTGTTGGGGCCGGTGCCGCTGCCGGTGCCGGACCCCGCGCGCCCGCGCCGGCCGGGCGATCCTCCGCCGGGCGAGCAGTGGGAGCGTGCGTTGGTACGGGTCCGCCCCGGCCAGGGCGCCGCCCTCGCCGCGGCGCTCAAGGCCGCCCGTGCGGCCCGGCTGGTCAAGCGGGAGGGGGAGGCCGTACGGGTGCGGATCGATCCGCCCGATCTGGGGTGAGGGTCCAGCGGACGGGGCGGAGGGCGAAGCGGGGGGAGCGGGGGAGCGGGGGAGCGGGAGGGGAGCCTGCGGGCGGGGCCGAAGCCTTCGGGTGGGACCGACCGAGGGAGTCCGCTCGACGGCGCCGGATCGGAGGCCGATCGCGGGAGCCGGACAGGAGTCCGATCGGGGGAGTCCGCCGCATCCTGATGGGGAGAGGCGTTCCGGCTGCGTCGCCGGTGCCGGTGCCGGTGCCGGTTCCGGTGCCGACGCCGATGTTCATGCCGATGCCATGACGCCGTGAGCCGTGAGCCGTGAGCCGTGAGCCGTGAGCCGTGAGCCGGTGAGGTCGCGAGGGCGTGTTACCCGAGACCGTCTCCCCGGGCCATCTCCCCGCGTGACCCCCGGACATGGCGCCGCCCCGGGACCGCTGTCGGCGGTGGTCCCGGGGCGTTGGCGAGCGACGAGGGAGCGAAGGACGCCCGGTGTCGGGGTGTTTCAGCCGTTGCGGGGGCCGGGGAAGGCACCCGGGCGGGCCGGCTCGTCGCGGGAGACCGCGGAGGGCTGGGCGGGCATGGAACGGGCGGCCGGCACGGACGGGGAGCCGGGCAGGCCCGCGGCCATGGTCACCGCGCGGGTCGCCGCGGGGTCGGGTGAACGCACGGTCGGCTCACCGCCGTTGGTCTCCGCGGCGGGCTGGGCAGCGGCTCTGCGGGCACCGTAACGGCGGTGCACCGCCTGCTTGGTGACACCGAGCGCCGAGCCCACCGCGTCCCAGGAGAACCCCAGCGAACGGTCGAAGTCGACCGCGGCCGTGACGAGTGTTTCGACGCTGTCCCGCAGCTCCTGGGCGAGGCGGACCGTCGGGGCGGGGGCGCGTCCGTAGACGACGAAGCCCGCGGAAGGGCCCGTGCGCCGCGGCCGGTAGACGTTGCCGAGCTGAGCGGTCAGCGTGCGCAGTGCGTCCACCTGCCGGCGCACCCGCTCGATGTCCCGCACCAGGAGATGCAGGCTGGCGCGCGCCTGGGCGTCGTGGGTTGCGTGGTCGGCCATGAGCAAGCCTCTCGAACCGGCGTGGAAAAGGAAGGGTGAAGGCGAGCGGGCCGCCAAAGCGGCCCGGTCCGGGTCAATGCTGTTTGACCAACGCGACAGCAGCGGCTCTGGTCACGGTATGGGGGCGTACGGGCTTCCGTACGAGGCGCGGGAAATCTTGTACGCCCCCTGGATCCACCGCTCATGGCCAGGAACGGGACCCATAGACTGGTGCGTCGTTCCGCTGCGTGTGAGAGGTAGATCGCCACCCATGAGGCTTGTCTTCGCCGGCACCCCCGAGGTCGCCGTACCCGCCCTCGATGCCCTGATCGCCTCGGACCGGCACGAGGTCGTGGCCGTCGTCACCCGGCCCGATGCGCCCGCCGGACGGGGCCGGAAGCTGGTCGCCAGCCCCGTGGCGGAGCGGGCGGAGGAGGCGGGCATCGAGGTGCTCAAGCCCGTCAAGCCGCGCGACGAGGACTTTCTGACCAGGCTGCAAGAGATCGCGCCGGACTGCTGCCCGGTGGTCGCCTACGGTGCGCTGCTGCCGAAGGCCGCGCTCGGCATTCCCGCGAAGGGGTGGGTCAATCTGCACTTCTCGCTGCTGCCCGCGTGGCGGGGTGCGGCGCCCGTGCAGCATGCGGTGCTGGCGGGGGACGAGGTGACCGGCGCCTCGACGTTCCAGATCGAGACCGGACTTGACTCCGGCCCGGTTTTCGGGGTGCTGACCGAGGAGGTCCGGCCGACGGACACCAGCGGCGATCTGCTCACCCGGCTGGCGTTCGCCGGTTCCGGGCTGCTCGTGGCGACGATGGACGGCATCGAGGACGGCACGTTGCAGGCGGTGCCGCAGCCGGCCGAGGGGGTCACGCTCGCACCGAAGATCGAGGTCGAGGACGCCAAGGTGGACTGGACGGCGCCCGCGCTGCGGGTCGACCGGGTGATCCGCGGCTGTGCGCCCGCACCCGGGGCCTGGACGGTCTTCCGCGGGGAGCGGCTCAAGCTGATGTCGGCCGCCTCCGCGGCGGGCCACACCGAATCCGCCCTGGCGCCGGGCGAGCTCGCCGTCACGAAGAAGGCGGTGTACGTCGGTACCGGCAGCCACCCGGTCGAACTCGTCTGGGTCCAGCCGCAGGGCAAGAAGCCGATGAAGGCGGCGGACTGGGCGCGCGGGGTGCGTATCGAGAGCGGGGAGCGGCTGGGGGACTGAGCCTCCGGCCGCCCGGCACCCGCCGGAGCCGCCCCTGTCCCGGGGCCCGACGCCTCCGGGCCCCGGCCCCGCGTCCGTCCTCCCGCACGCTTCGGCCGTGCGCCCGCGTAGGCTGGGACGGACCCCTCATCTCGTACCCGGAGCACCTTTTCTGTGAGTCAGCAGCCGCGTCGCCGCCCCAGCAAGCCCCATCGCCGCCCGCAGAAGGACCCGGTCAGGATCCTCGCGTTCGAGGCGTTGCGGGCCGTCGACGAGCGGGACGCATACGCGAACCTGGTGCTGCCGCCGCTGCTGCGCAAGGCGCGCGAGGGCGGCGACTTCGACGCCCGGGACGCGGCGCTGGCCACGGAGTTGGTCTACGGGTCGCTGCGGCGGCAGGGGACGTATGACGCGATCATCGCGCAGTGCGTGGACCGGCCGCTGCGGGAGGTGGACCCGCCGGTGCTGGATGTGCTGACCCTCGGGGCGCACCAGTTGCTCGGCACCCGGATCCCGACGCATGCCGCGGTGAGCGCCAGCGTCGAGCTGGCGCGGGTGGTGCTGGGCGACGGGCGGGCGAAGTTCGTCAATGCGGTGCTGCGCAAGGTCGCGGCCCATGACCTGGACGGCTGGCTGGAGCGGGTCGCCCCGGAGTACGACGAGGACCCCGAGGACCACCTCGGCATCGTGCATGCGCACCCCCGCTGGATCGTCTCGGCGCTGTGGGACGCGCTCGGCGGCGGCCGGGCCGGCATCGAGGACCTGCTGGAGGCGGACAACGAACGCCCCGAGGTGACCCTGGTGGCCCGGCCCGGCCGGTCCACCGCCGAAGAGCTGCTGGTGGCGGCGGGCGAGGAGAGCGCACTTCCCGGGCGCTGGTCCCCGTACGCGGTGCGGCTCGCGGAAGGCGGTGAGCCGGGCGCTTTGGACCCGGTCCGCGAAGGGCGCGCCGGGGTGCAGGACGAGGGCAGTCAGCTCGTCGCCCTCGCGCTGGCGAACGCGCCGGTCGAGGGCCCCGACCGCGCCTGGCTCGACGGCTGCGCGGGTCCCGGCGGCAAGGCGGCGCTGCTGGCGGCGCTCGCGGCGCAGCGCGGTGCCGCGCTGCTGGCGTCGGAGAAGCAGCCGCACCGCGCCCGTCTGGTGGCGCGGGCGCTGGAGGGCAACCCCGGCCCGTACGCGGTCATTGCCGCCGACGGCACCCGCCCCGCCTGGCAGCCGGGCGCCTTCGACCGGGTCCTGGTGGACGTGCCGTGCACCGGTCTGGGCGCGCTGCGGCGGCGGCCGGAGGCGCGCTGGCGGCGCCGTCCGGAGGATCTGGACGGCTTCGCCCCGCTGCAGCGTGAACTGCTGCGGCAGGCACTCGCGGCAGCGCGGGTCGGCGGGGTCGTCGGCTATGCGACGTGCTCGCCGCATCCGGCCGAGACCCGGGCCGTGGTGGAGGACGTCCTCAAGGGACGGGGCGGCGAGCCGGTGCAGGTGGAGTGGATCGACGCGCGGCCCCTGATGCCCGGCGTACCGGCGCTCGGCGACGGGCCGGACGTGCAGCTGTGGCCGCATCTGCACGGGACGGACGCGATGTATCTGGCGCTGCTGCGACGGACCGGCTGAGCGGGACCGGCTGAGCGGGACCGGCTGAGCGGGACCGGCTGGGCGCGGCACGGCCGGTTCCGCAACAGAGCGCGGCACGGCCGGTTCCCGCAAGGAGCGGCCCGTGCCTGTGACGGACGAGGGCTTCACCCCGGTCGGCCCCTCGGTTCCCGTCCCGTGCCCTCCCGTGCCGTGCCCTCCCGTCCCCGTTCCGTCCCGCCTCCGCCCGTGGCCGGCCCGCACGCCATACTGGGGACATGGCCTTGATCAACCCCAGCATCCTGTCCGCCGACTTCGCCCGCCTCGCCGAGGAGGCACAGGCCGTCGAGGGCGCCGACTGGCTGCACGTCGACGTCATGGACAACCACTTCGTCCCGAATCTCACCCTTGGTGTGCCGGTTGTCGAGTCGCTGAGCAAAGCGACGGACACCCCCCTCGACCTGCATCTGATGATCGAGGACCCGGACCGCTGGGCGCCGCGCTACATCGAGGCCGGGGCCGGGTCCGTGACGTTCCACGTGGAGGCGGCGGCCGCACCGGTGCGGCTGGCGCGGGAGATCCGGGCCCAGGGCGCGCGGGCGTCGATGGCGCTGAAGCCCGCCACACCGATCGAGCCGTACGAGGACCTGCTCCCCGAGCTCGACATGCTGCTGATCATGACCGTGGAGCCCGGCTTCGGCGGCCAGGCGTTCCTGGACATCATGCTTCCGAAGATCCGCCGTACCCGTGAGCTGATCTCCCGGCACGGTCTGGAGCTGTGGCTCCAGGTGGACGGCGGGGTCTCGGCGGAGACCATCGAACGGTGCGCGGAGGCGGGCGCCGATGTGTTCGTGGCGGGCTCCGCGGTGTACGGCGCGGACGACCCGGCCAAGGCCGTCCGGGACCTGCGGGAGAAGGCCGAGACGGCGACCGCAGCCGCGGGCTGGGGCTGCGCCCACTGACAGCGGCCGACGGGACGGGCGGCCCGTCCGGTCCACGCCACGGGAATGCGCCCGTGGCGTGGACCGTGACGCCCGTTATACGTGGCGCTACCGAGCGTTCACGAGGGTCGGGGAGGTGATGGTCCCCGTTGCCGCCGGGTTTCTGAAAGGATGAGCAAAGACTCGATCAGATGCGCAAAAGGGGAGAATTTCGTGGTAGCCAGCCGCCCACAGTCCGGAATGGGCCCTGCCGAGCTGGTGCAGGCCGCTGCCATGGCCCGCCGTTTCTATCTTGAGGGCAAGTCGAAGATCCAGATCGCCGAGGAGTTCGGCGTCAGCCGGTTCAAGGTCGCGCGGGTACTGGAGACCGCCCTGGAGCGTGATCTTGTACGGATCGAGATCCGGGTGCCCTCCGAGCTGGACGCCGAGCGCTCCGACGCCCTGCGGGCCCGCTACGGCCTGCGGCACGCGGTCGTCGTCGAGTCCCCCGCCGACGCGCCCCCCGCCTTCGGCGGCCAGACCCCGCCCGAGGACGCCGCCGACCCGGAGAACCTCGGCGAGGTCGCGGCCGATCTCCTCGGCGAGCTGGTCACCGAGGGCGATGTGCTGGGACTGGCCTGGGGCCGGTCGACCATTCACATGGCGGCCGCACTGCACCGCCTCCCGCCGTGCACCGTCGTGCAGTTGACCGGTGTGTACGACGCGGGCACCGCCGACCGCGGCTCGGTCGAGGCGGTGCGCCGCGCCGCCGATGTCGCCGGGGGCGAAGCGCACCCGATCTACGCACCGATGCTGCTGCCCGACTCGGCGACCGCCGAGGCGCTGCGCCGCCAGACCGGCATCGCCCGTGCGTTCGACTACTTCGACAAGGTCACCGTCGCCTGTGTCTCCATCGGTTCCTGGGAGCCGGGCGTCTCGACCGTCTACGACATGCTGTCGGAGCAGGAGCGGGAGCACTACGCCTCGCTGGGGGCGGCCGCCGAGATGTCGGCGCACCTCTTCGACGCCGAGGGGCGGCGGATCGGCCGGGACCTCGGCGAGCGGTGCATCACCGTCGAGGCGGACCGGCTCCGCCGCATCCCGGAGGTCGTCGCCATCGCCGGCGGCCGGCGCAAGGCCGACGCGATCGGCGCGGTACTGCGCTCCGGGCTGGTGACGAGCCTGGTCACGGACACCGCCGCCGCCGACCATCTGCTGCTGGAGACCGGCCCCGGGCCGCGCCCCGCACTGGACCGGGCGGATCCTGACGGGGCGTGACCTCTGCCGGAGCGGGACGCGGCGCGGACGGCCGCGGGCGCCCGCTCCTGTGCACCGCCCCGGGCACCCCTGACGCAGACATCGACGGGCAGCCTCGGCGGGCCTGTGACAGCATCGGCGCATGGTGATCCGCTCCACCCCGCGCCGTGCCACCGCCGCTCTGTGCGCGGCGCTCGCCGGGCTGCTCCTCGTACTGACCGGGTGCGCCACGGGCGGTGGTGACAAGGGGAGTTCACCCGGATCGCCGCGGTCCACCGCCACGGCCGTCGCCGAGGCGCCGAGCCGCTCCCGCGTACCGGGCCGGGCGCGGGGCATGCCGGTCGTCCCGGCCGGCGCGCTGCCCTCCCAGGCGCGGGACACCCTCCGGCTCATCGACGCCGGCGGACCCTTCCCGTACCCGCAGGACGGGACCGTCTTCGGCAACCGCGAGCGGCTGCTGCCCCGTCAGCCGCGCGGCCACTACCACGAGTACACGGTGCCCACGCCCGGCTCGCCGGACCGCGGCGCCCGCCGCCTCGTCACCGGCCGGAGCCATGAGACGTACTACACCGACGACCACTACCGGACCTTCAAGGCGGTGCTCCGATGACGGGTTCTGTGCCCCGGCCCCTCGCGGCGGTGCTCGACGGCAGTACGCCCCCGGGGGTGCTGCCCTGGCCCGCGGAGCGCTCGGTGGCCCAGGCGCTGGCCGCCGCGCGGGCCGCCGGCTGGACCGGCACCTCGCTGGACCTGGACGGGGTCGGGGACAAGGCCGCCTTCATGGACCGGTGCGTCCGCGCACTGCGGCTGCCGGACTGGTTCGGCCGCAACTGGGACGCGCTCGCCGACTGCCTCACCGATCTGTCCTGGTGCCCCGCCGACCGCGGCCGGCTGCTCGTCGTGACGGGCTGGCAGGGCTATGCGGCCGCGGCACCGGAGGAGTGGAGCATCGTCGAGGGCGTGCTGGCGGATGCGGTGGGCCACTGGCGGGACACCGGCACCGGCCTGGCCGTGATCATGGTCAGGGGGCGGGCCCGGCAGGGCGTGTAGCGCCGCCGTACCCCGCCTGACCGGCGGCGATGCCGTGCGGTCCGCGGCAGGCACGAAATGCCCCGTCCGGACGCCGGCACCCCGGTCGCCGTGGTGCCGTTCGGCGGATCGCACACATGGCCGCGGCGCGGCTCGGATTATCACATGAGCCCTGGTCAGGGCCCGTATCCTGGCCGTATGCGATTCCTGAATCCGAAGAACGGCGCGCTCGAAGAGAGTTCTTCGGTGCCCTACGACCTGACCTACGACGATGTGTTCATGGTGCCCGGCCGCTCCGCCGTGGGCTCCCGTCAGGGAGTGGACCTGTCCTCCCACGACGGGACCGGTACCACCATCCCTCTCGTGGTCGCCAACATGACGGCGATCGCCGGCCGCCGGATGGCCGAGACCGTTGCCCGCCGTGGTGGCCTGGTCGTCATTCCGCAGGACATCCCGCTCGATGTCGTCACCGAGGTGGTGACCTGGGTCAAGCGCCGCCATCTGGTCCTGGACACGCCGATCGTGCTGTCCCCGGTCGCGACCGTCGCCGACGCCCTGGCGCTGCTGCCCAAGCGGTCGCACGGCGCGGGCATCGTCGTCGAGGGCGGCCGCCCGGTCGGTGTCGTCACCGAGCACGACCTGGCCGGAGTGGACCGCTTCACCCAGGTGTCCGAGGTCATGTCCAAGGACCTGCTCGTCCTGGATGCGGACATCGATCCCCGGGAGGCCTTCAACCGCCTCGACGCCGCCAACCGCAAGCTCGCCCCCGCGGTCGACGCGGACGGCATGCTGATCGGCATCCTCACCCGCAAGGGCGCGCTCCGCGCCACCCTGTACACCCCCGCCACGGACGCCGACGGCAAGCTGCGGATCGCGGCCGCCGTCGGCATCAACGGCGATGTGGCCGGCCGGGCCAAGGCACTGCTGGAAGCCGGCGTCGACACCCTCGTCGTGGACACCGCGCACGGCCACCAGGAGTCCATGATCAGCGCGGTCAAGGCGGTCCGGGGGCTGGACCCGCAGGTCCCGGTCGTGGCGGGCAACATCGTCGCCGCCGAGGGCGTGCGCGATCTGATCGAGGCCGGCGCGGACATCATCAAGGTCGGTGTCGGACCGGGTGCGATGTGCACCACCCGGATGATGACCGGCGTCGGCCGGCCGCAGTTCTCCGCCGTCCTGGAGTGTGCCGCCGAAGCCAGGAAGTACGGCAAGCACGTCTGGGCCGACGGCGGAGTGCGCCACCCCCGCGATGTCGCCATGGCACTGGCCGCGGGCGCCTCCAACGTCATGATCGGCTCCTGGTTCGCCGGCACCCTCGAATCGCCCGGCGACCTCCAGCACACCGCCGACGGCCGGCCGTACAAGGAGAGCTTCGGCATGGCCTCCGCGCGTGCGGTGCGCAACCGTACGAGCGACGAGTCGGCCTACGACCGCGCCCGCAAGGGCCTCTTCGAGGAGGGCATCTCCACCTCGCGGATGTTCGTCGACCAGGCGCGCCCCGGCGTCGAGGACCTGATCGACTCGATCATCGCGGGGGTCCGCAGCTCCTGCACCTACGCGGGCGCCGCCTCGCTGGCGGAGTTCGCCGAGAAGGCCGTGGTCGGTGTGCAGAGCGCCGCCGGCTACGCCGAGGGCAAGCCGCTGCACGACAGCTGGAACTGACCCGCACGGGACGTACACCCCGTCCCGGCACCGCCGCTCACCGGCCCCGCACCGACTCGGTGCGGGGTCGCTCGCGTTCGGCCGGGCCCCGGGCCCGGTCCTCGAAGGCGGTGCCGGAGCCCGTACGATCGGACCGCGGCGCGCAATGAACCACCGCGTGTCGAGCCGGTGCGCAACGATCATCTGCAGTTGCGCAAGGAACCTGCATTACGGCAGGTCAACGGCGGGCCGTAAGGTCAAGCGCTGTACGTGGAGTGGCGGGGACCGCCTGCTCGGCGGTCTCCTGCTGCGGGTTGCTTCGGCATGCCCTTGTACCGACCGCTGCCGGTCGCCGTCCTCCGTACGTCATCCGATCGGCAGCGATAAAGGAGCCACCCCAGTGTTGGAGCACGGCGCAGCCCCACCCGTAGGGCCCTCACCGCCCTCCTCCGGAGGTCTCGGCCTCCGGTTGATGCGGCGCAAGCCCGTCGAGCGGCTGGTCGCCGAGGGCGGCAAGGGCGAGGGGGGAGAGCTCCGCCGCTCGATGGGCATGTGGCAGCTGACCATGATCAGCATCGGTGCCACGCTCGGCACCGGCATCTTCGTGGTCCTCGGCGAGGCCGTCCCGGACGCCGGGCCCGCGGTCATCCTCTCCTTCGTGATCGCCGGTATCACCGCCCTGTTCTCCGCGCTGTCCTACGCGGAGCTGGCCGGCACCATCCCGGTCTCCGGATCGTCGTACTCCTACGCCTACGCCACCCTCGGCGAGCTGGTCGCCTGGGTCTGCGGCTGGTGTCTGATCCTGGAGTACGGCGTCTCGGTCGCGGCGGTTGCCGTGGGCTGGGGGCAGTATCTGAACGAGCTGCTCGACGGCACGCTGGGGTTCACCATCCCGGACGCGCTGTCCCAGCCGCCCGGTGACGGTGGCGTCTTCAATCTGCCGGCCCTGCTGGTCGTGCTGCTCGCCATGGTGTTCCTGCTGGGCGGGGCCAAGGAGAGCGCCCGCGCCAACACGATCATGGTCGTCGTCAAGATCGTCGCTCTGCTGCTGTTCTGCGGCGTCGCCGTGCAGGGTGTGCGGTCCGGCAACTACGCGAACTTCATGCCGATGGGCATGGCGGGCGTCAGCGCCGCCGGCGCCACCCTGTTCTTCTCGTACATCGGCTTCGACGCCGCCTCCACCGCGGGCGAGGAGGCCAAGAACCCGCAGCGCGACCTGCCGCGCGCGATCATGCTCTCGCTGGTGATCGTCACCGCGCTGTACTGCCTGGTCGCGGCCATCGCCGTGGGCGCGATGCCCTGGCAGAGGTTCAAGGGCTCGGAGGCCGCGCTGGCCGGGATCATGAAGGATGTCACCGGCCAGAGCTTCTGGGCCGTGCTGCTCGCCTTCGGTGCGGTCATCGCCATCGCCAGTGTCGTGCTGACCGTGCTCTACGGCCAGACCCGCATCCTCTTCGCGATGTCCCGGGACGGGCTGGTGCCCAAGGTGTTCTCCAAGGTGCACCCCAAGAGCGGGGCGCCGCGTGTGAACACCGTGATCGTCTCGCTGTTCTGCGGGGTGCTCGCCGCGGCGGTGCCGCTGGGCCAGCTGGCCGACGCCACCAGCATCGGCACACTGTTCGCCTTCGCACTGGTCAATATCGCGGTGATCGTGCTGCGCCGCACCCGGCCCGACATGCCGCGCAGCTTCCGCACCCCGCTCTCGCCGCTCTTCCCGGCGATCGGCTTTCTGCTGTGTCTCTACATGATGGGCAGCCTCGGCGCCGTGACCTGGGTGGTCTTCGGGGTCTGGATGGCCGTGGGCCTTGTGGTCTACTTCGGATACGGCTTGCGCCGCTCCCGATTGGCCACCGCAGAGAAGTGATCCACCCGCAGTGCGACTGAACGAACTCGACGAACGCATCGTCCACGCCCTCGCCGAGGACGCCCGCCGCAGCTATGCCGATATCGGCCAGGAGGTCGGGCTGTCCGCGCCGGCCGTCAAACGCCGGGTGGACCGGCTGCGGGCCGACGGCGCGATCACCGGCTTCACCGTACGGGTCGACCCGGCCGCGCTCGGCTGGGAGACCGAGGGGTTCATCGAGATCTACTGCCGCCGCAACACCTCGCCGGAGGCGATCCACCGCGGCCTGTCGCGCTACCCGGAAGTGGCGTCCGCCTCCACCGTCACCGGTGAGGCGGACGCCGTCGTCCAGGTCTTCGCCTCCGACATGCGGCACTTCGAGCGGGTGCTGGAGCGGATCGCGGGCGAGCCCTTCGTGGAGCGGACGAAGTCCGTCCTGGTGCTCTCGCCGCTGCTGCGGCGGTACAGCTCGGGGGCGCCGGGCTGACCGCCGTGGCCGCCGTGGGGGTGCCGCGGGCAGCAGCCCCTGGGCGGCCCGCCCGCCGCGCCGGCATCGTCCCTGCAGCGGTTCCCCGCGCTGCGGCACGGTCGCGCAACGAATCACCGAACAGGCCCTTGAACGCGCAACGAATCGTCCCTCGGCGCGCAACGGTGGTGCCTTGTCCGCAATCGTCGCAGGCCCGTACCGTCAAGGCGTCCACCCGTACCGTCCTCGCCGAGGGGTCCCATGACGTCGCTGCACACCGCCCTGCTCCAGAGTTCGGGCCGGCCCGGCGACGTCGCGCACAATCTGCGGGTCCTCGACGACGCGGCCCGTGCCGCGGCGGCGTCCGGCGCCGGGCTGCTCGCCTGCCCCGAGCTGTTCCTGACCGGCTACGCCATCGGCGGCGAGGTGCACCGTCTCGCCGAGACCGCCGACGGCGACAGCGCACAGGCCATCGGGAAGACCGCCGCCGAGCACGGCATCGCGGTGCTCTACGGCTACCCCGAGCGCGCCGGGCACGACGAGCGCGACAGCGCCGCGGTGTACAACTCGGCGCAGCTCATCGGCCCGGCCGGCGAGCGGCTCGCGAACTACCGCAAGACCCATCTCTTCGGCTCCTTCGAGCACGAATGGTTCACCCCGGGGGAGCGGGCCGTCGTCCAGGCCGAGCTGGCCGGTCTCCGGATCGGCCTGCTGATCTGCTACGACGTGGAGTTCCCGGAGAACGTCCGGGCCCATGCGCTGGCCGGCACCGATCTGCTCCTGGTGCCCACCGCGCAGATGCACCCCTTCCAGTTCGTCGCCGAATCCGTCATCCCGGTCCGTGCCTTCGAGAACCAGATGTATGTCGCGTACGTCAACCGGGCCGGCACGGAGGGCGAGTTCGAGTTCGTCGGCCTCAGCTGCCTGGCCGGCCCGGACGGTGTCGTACGCACCCGCGCCGGCCGCAGCGAGCAGCTGGTGCGGGCCGATGTCGACCCCGCCTTCCTGAAGGAATCCCGGGCGGACAACCCCTATCTGCACGACCGCCGGCCGGAGCTGTACGGCCCGCTGACGTGAACTGACCCCGCCCGCCCCCCTCCGGTCCGCCACAGGCCGCCCACCCGGCCTGCGCTGCCCTGCCTGCTGTGCCCTGCCTGCTGTGCCCTGTCTGCAAGGAGTCCGTCCCCCATGACGTCCACGGTGCCCACCGCCGCCCACCACGCGGATGCCCAGCCGCCGATCACCATGTTCGGCCCGGACTTCCCCTACGCCTACGACGACTTCCTCGCCCACCCGGCGGGCCTCGGCCAGATCCCCGCATTCGAGCACGGCAAGGAGGTCGCGGTCATCGGCGGCGGCCTCTCGGGCATCATCACCGCCTACGAGCTGATGAAGATGGGCCTCAAGCCCGTCGTCTACGAGGCGGATCAGATAGGCGGCCGGCTGCGCACCGCCGGCTTCGAGGGCACCCCGTCCGAAGCCGCGGGCCTGACCGCCGAGATGGGCGCCATGCGCTTCCCGCCGTCCTCCACGGCGCTGGCGCACTACATCGACCTGGTGGGTCTGGCGACCACGCCGTTCCCCAACCCGCTGGCGGCAGACACCCCGTCGACCGTCGTCGACCTCAAGGGCGAGTCGCACTACGCGCGTACGGTGGACGACCTCCCCGAGGTCTACCACCAGGTCATGGACGCCTGGAACGCCTGCCTGGAGGAGGGCGCGGACTTCTCCGACATGAACCGGGCGATCCGCGAGCGCGATGTCCCGCGCATCCGCGAGATCTGGTCCCGGCTCGTCGAGAAGCTCGACAACCAGACCTTCTACGGCTACCTCTGCGACTCGACGGCCTTCAAGTCCTTCCGGCACCGGGAGATCTTCGGCCAGGTCGGCTTCGGCACCGGCGGCTGGGACACCGACTTCCCCAACTCCATCCTGGAGATCCTGCGGGTCGTCTACACCGAGGCCGACGACCACCACCGCGGCATCGTCGGCGGCAGCCAGCAGCTGCCGCTGCGCCTGTGGGAGCGGGAGCCGGCGAAGACCGTGCACTGGGCGCCGGGCACCTCGCTGTCGTCGCTGCACGACGGCACCCCCCGGCCCGCGGTGACCCGCCTGCACCGCACCGCCGGCAACCGCATCACGGTGACCGACGCCGACGGCGACATCCGCACCTATGAGGCCGCCGTCTTCACCGCGCAGTCCTGGATGCTGCTGAGCAAGATCGACTGTGCTGACTCGCTGTTCCCCATCGACCACTGGACGGCGATGGAGCGCACCCACTACATGGAGTCCAGCAAGCTCTTCGTGCCCGTCGACCGGCCGTTCTGGCTCGACAAGGACGAGGACACCGGCCGCGACGTCATGTCGATGACGCTCACGGACCGGATGACCCGCGGCACCTATCTGCTCGACAACGGACCGGACGAGCCCGCCGTCATCTGCCTCTCCTACACCTGGTGCGACGACAGCCTCAAGTGGCTGCCGCTGAACGCCAACGAGCGGATGGAGGTCATGCTGAAGTCGCTGTCGGAGATCTATCCGAAGGTCGACATCCGCAAGCACATCATCGGCAACCCGGTCACCGTGTCCTGGGAGAACGAGCCCTACTTCATGGGTGCCTTCAAGGCGAACCTGCCCGGCCACTACCGCTACCAGCGGCGTCTGTTCACCCACTTCATGCAGGACCGGCTCCCCGAGGACAAGCGGGGTCTCTTCCTCGCGGGCGACGACATCTCCTGGACCGCGGGCTGGGCCGAGGGCGCCGTGCAGACTGCGCTCAACGCCGTGTGGGGCGTGATGCACCACTTCGGTGGCGCCACGGATGCCACGAACCCGGGTCCGGGCGACGTCTACGACCAGATCGCACCGGTCGAACTGCCCGAGGACTGAGGACCAGAGCCGGCCACGGGGCGGCCCAGGGGGTACGGGGCCCGGCACCGCCGGGCCCCTTCGCCGGAGCCGGCCGCCCGCGATCCGTCGCCTGCGCCCCCCCGCCGGCCTCGATCGCCGTCCGCTGCACGCCACTCGCGGTCCGCCGGCCTCGATCGCCGTCCGTTACACGCCGGCCGCCCGCGCCGCCGTGTACACCTCCGCGGCAACGTCCTTCAGCTCCTCGGCGTCCCGGGCCGCGCCCTGCAGATCGATGAGGATCTCCGGCAGGCCCACCGAGGCATGCGCGGCCAGATCCGCCACGATCTGCCCGACGCTGCCCTGGAAGGGGCTGCGGTCCCGGCCTTCGTACGGCCGGGAAGTGTGCCGGGCGTTGACCCGCAGCACACTCTCCACCGGCTCCTTGCGCCCCCGCTCGGCGGCCAGGTCCCGCAGCCGCCGCCACTGGGCCGCGAGGGCCTCGGCGCCCATGCCGACCGGCATCCAGCCGTCCGCCCGGTCGACCAGACGGCGCAGCGCGCGCGGGCTGTTGGCGGGCAGCAGGATCGGGATCGGCCGCTTCGGTTTGGGACCGACGACGGACGGTGCGAGGGTCGTCAGCTCCCCTTCGTACGCCACCGGGTCCGGGCCCCACACCGCGTGGCACACGTCGATCAGCTCGTCGAGGACCTGGCCGCGCCGCTCGAACGGGGCGACGGAAGCGGCCGCGTACTCGTCCAGCGACCAGCCGGTGCCGAATCCCGCCACCACCCGGCCGCCGCTCGCCGCGTCCAGCGAGGCGAGGGCGCGGGCCAGCTGGAAGGGGATGTGCAGCGGGGCGACCAGCACACTCGTGCCGAGCCGCGCCCGCCGTGTGGCGGCCGCGGCCAGGGTCAGCGTCACCAGCGGGTCGGCCACCGAGCGGTACGCGTCGGGCCAGGGGAGGCCCGGGATGCCGTACAGCCCCTGGGCGGCGGGCTCGGGGAACAGGATCCGCTCGAAGACCCAGAGACTCTCGTAACCGGTCTCCTCCGCGGCCCGCGCCACATCGGGAACGTCGCGTCCGATGTCGTACTGCCGCATCTGCGGAAGGCCCAGACCGAGCCGAATGGCCACAGCTGCACTCCTTCGTATCAGCCCCTCAGTCAACGTACCGCCGGGGCAAGGGAGTTGTGGGGAGCGCCGCGGCCGGCGGCCGGGACGTCCGACAGGATCAGCCGGGCAGCGGAGTCAGCAGCATCCGCCCGACCAGGCCCACCCCGGCATCCAGCCGCTCGGCGAGCTCCTCGGCCACCTCCGGCAGCCGGCGTACGCTCCACAGCGCCCTGGCCGCCACCCAGGCGCCGTCCCTGGCCTTGTCCAGGCTCCACGATCCGATCAGATGCGTCAGCGGATCGGCGACGTCCAGCACGTCGGGACCGGGCATCAGCCGCTCGCGGATGTGCTCCTCCACGCTCGTCAGCACCCCGCCGACCCGGTCGAAGTCGGTCTCCAGCGCGGCCGGTTCGCACTCCAGCGCCCGGCAGGTGTCCAGTACCGCCAGCGCCAGGTCGTGGCCGATGTGTGCATTGATCCCCGCCAGCGCGAACTGCAGCGGACGCACTCCCGGATGGCGGCGCAGCTGGAAGAGCGGCCGCCAGCAGGCCGGTGGCCGCAGCCCCGTGGACGTGGCGTCCACCGCGTCGAAGTACCGCTGGGCGAAATGGCTGTCCAGCTCGCCCGCGGCCGCCGGGTCCTGGAACGCGCCGTCCGCGATGCGCCGGGCCACGGCTTCGGTGACGGCCAGATAGACCCCGTTGAAAACGGCCACCCCGTCCTCGGCGGGCAGCGTCGAGGCCAGTGCCCGCATCCGGGACAGTACGTCCGCCACGCCCGTGGCGGTCCGGGATCCCGGACCGGCGGGCGGCCGGGCGGCGGGCCCTCCGGCAGGGGCGGACCGGGCGGGGGAGTCGTCACGCTGAGTCGTCGTCATCCACTCAGCGTGACAGCCTCGTGGTGGATATCGCGATGCGCCGGTGGCCGTTGACCGGAACGGGGTAACGAACGGCGCGCCCGGTTGCGGCCCGCACCCGCACCCGCACCCGCACCCGCACCCGCACCCCGCTCCCCGCTCCCCGCACCCGCACCCCGCACCCCGCACCCCGCGCTCCCCGAGATCCCCGAGCTCCGCTCCCCGCCCGATCCCGTTGGGGGCGGAGCGGAATCCTGGTGCGGAGAGCGGCTGGGAAACCTGCATCCCCCGGGGCCGCCGGACCACCTCTCGGCTCAGTTTGTCCAGACGCAGTCGTTCGACTATGAATCACCTCGGCTCTGTGACGTACAGGGCGTCGCAGAGTGGAGAGTGATCATGGCCGGCTTCGGGTGGAAACTTCATGGCGACGGGCGACATCTGAAGCCCGGTGAGGTGGTCAGGCCCGGGGAGCGCCTGACGTGGGGACGGACGATCGCGCTCGGTGCCCAGCACGTGGTGTCGATGATCGGGGCATGTTTCGTCGCCCCCGTGCTCATGGGTCTGGACCCCGGTCTCGCCCTCATGGCGTCGGGTGTCGCCACCGCACTGTTCTTGCTGATGACCCGCGGACGTATCCCCAGCTACTTGGGCTCCTCGCTGTCTTTCGTCGGCGTCTCTGCCGTGATCGCAGGCCAGGGGGGTGACATCGGCACCCTGACGGGCGCGATGCTCGTGGTGGGCGCCTGCCTGGCCGGCTGCGGCATCGTCATCCATGTCGTCGGGGCCCGGGTGATCCACGCCGTGCTCCCGCCGACGGTGACGGGCGCGGTCGTGATGCTGATCGGCTTCAATCTCGCCCCCGTCACGGCGTCCACGTACTGGCCCCAGGACCAGTGGACGGCCCTGGCGACGATGCTGTTCACCGGACTCGCCCTCGTCGTGCTCCGAGGCTTCTGGTCGCGGATCGCCATCTTCTTGGGCCTGGTCTTCGGCTATGTGCTGTCCTGGGTGCTCGACCGCACCGCAGGAAAGATTCATTCGGTCAATGGTGCGGGCAAGCTCACGGACCACTGGCGCATCGATTTTTCCGGCGTCGAAAAGGCTGACTGGATCGGCGTTCCCACCTTCCACGCGCCGAACTTCTCCGCCTCCGCGATCCTCGTCGCGCTGCCGGTCCTCGTTGCGCTGATCGCGGAGAATGCCGGACACATCAAGGCTGTCGGCGCAATGACCGGTGATCCCCTGGAAGACAAGATGGGCATGGCCATCATCGCCGATGGCACCGCAACGGTCCTGTCGACCGCGGTGGGCGGCCCCGCCACCACGACCTACGCCGAGAACATCGGCGTCATGGCGGCCACCAGGGTCTACTCCACCGCGGCCTACTGGGCGGCGGCCGGCTTCGCCCTGCTCTTCGGCCTGTGCCCGAAGTTCGGCGCGGTGGTGGCGGCGATCCCCGGCGGGGTGCTGGGCGGTATCACCGTCATCCTGTACGGCATGATCGGCCTGCTCGGAGCCCAGATCTGGGTGCGGAACAAGGTGGACTTCTCGGTCCCTCTGAACCTCATCCCGGCAGCGACCGGGATCATCATTGCCATTGGCGGCGTCTCGCTGAAGTTCACCGAGAACTTCCAGCTGAGCGGCATCGCACTGGGAACGCTCACCGTGCTCACCGGCTACCACTGCCTGCGGTGGCTCTCCAGGGCGGCAGACCGGCCACGCACACCACTCCTCGACGCCGGGACCAGCGGGTACAAAGAGCCTGCTGACGGGGATGAGCGGGATCACGGGGATGACGGTGATGACTGAGGCCCGCGACAAAGCCGTCACTGATGCGGTTCCAGGCAACGGTCTCGCGCCGCCCGCCGGCTTCGCCCCTCGCCTGCTCAGCGCCCTGCGCTCGGGCCGCCGTCGACGTCCATGACGGCCTGCGCGAAGGCGTGGGGGGCTTCCTGGGGGACGTTGTGGCCGATGCCCTTCAGCGTGCGGTGCGCGTACCGGCCGGTGAACTTGTCGCGATAGGCCGAGCCGTCGCCCGCAGGCGTGAAGGGATCGGCCTCGCCGTCAAGGGTCATCGTGGGCACGGTGATGACAGGGCCCCGGGCCAGTCGCTTTTCGAGCCCGTCGTACTGTGGGTCGCCCTTGGCCAGGCTCAGCCGCCAGCGGTAGTTGTGGATCACGATGCTGACGTAATCGGGATTGCTGAATGCTGCCGCGGTGCGATCGAACGTGGCGGCATCAAAATTCCAGGTCGGGGAATTGAACTTCCAGATCAACTTCGCCAGATCATGCCGGTTCCGCTCAAGACCGAGCCGGCCTCTTTCCGTGGCGAAGTAGAACTGATACCACCACGCCCACTCGGCCTCCGGCGGCAACGGCTCCTTGTTGGCCGCACGGTTCGTGATCAGATAGCCGGTCACGGAGACCAAGCCCTTGACCCGCTCCGGCCAGAGCGCCGCGATGATATCCGCCGTCCGTGCTCCCCAGTCGTACCCGGCGAGGATCGCCTTGTCGATCCGCAATGCGTCCATCACGGCGATGATGTCGAGAGCAAATACCGACTGCTGTGCGTTCCGGAACGTCTTGCCCGAAAGGAAACGCGTGGTGCCATGGCCACGCAGATACGGGACGATGACGCGATAGCCCTTCGCCGCCAGCAAAGGTGCGACAGCGGCATAGCTGTGAATGTCGTAGGGCCAGCCGTGCAGCAGAATGACCACGGGACCATGGGCCGGGCCTGCTTCGGCGTATCCCACATTCAGGACGCCGGCCCGCACCTGCTGCAATGAGCCGAAAGACGATTCCCTCCCCGGCTCGCCCCTTCCCTGGCCGGTCGTCGGCGGAGGCTGATCGTTGTCGTGGGGCACGGCCTTCGAGCATGCCGAGGAAAGACCGGCCGCTGAAGCCACAGCCGCTCCGGTACCGAGGGCCTTTCCGAAGGTTCGCCTGCTGATCATCTGGAACTTCCCGTGAAGCCGCGGCCGCCAGGCACTGGGTGGAAGAAGCTGCCGCTTGCAGGAGTTCCCCTACCCGGTCCGGGATCCGCCACCTCGCCGGCCACACGAATGCCAGGCCATCGGGCGAATGCTGCGCGGCCGCTGCTCCCGTGGGGCTTCGCGATCTGGCTGTGGCCCCGACCGGATGTCTTCCGGCCCGCGCGCCACCCGGGCACGGACCCGGTGCCCCACGGCAGCCGGTCACCCCCGTCCCGGGCCGATACGGCGTCAGACATCCACGGGGGGCAGCCCCGGCAGCACCTTTTCGATCGTGAGGGGGAAGTCGCGCACCCGCACCCCGGTGGCGTTGAACACCGCATTGGCGACCGCCCCGCCGGACCCGCAGACGCCCAGCTCACCCACGCCCTTCGCACCGAGGACGTTGGCCTTGTCGTCGTACCCGTCGAGAATGACGGCGTCGACCCCGGGGACGTCGGCGTGGACCGGAACCAGGTATTGCGCGAGATCACGGTTGACGAAGGCGCCGGATCGCGGGTCGACGACGGCCTCCTCGTCCAGGGCCGCGCCGACACCCCAGATCATGCCGCCGATCAGCTGCGAGCGGGCCGTCTTCGGGTTGAGCACGCGGCCCACCGAGAACACGCCCAGCATGCGCCGCAGACGGATCTCGGCGGTGTCCGCGTCGACCCCCACTTCAGCGAAGTGGGCGCCGTAGGTGTGGATCGAGTAGGCCGTGTAGTTCGGCTCATCGCCCATGAAGCGGGTCTCGCCCGCCGCCTCCACCCCGTCGGGATGGTGGCGTGCGACGATCTCGCTCAGCGCCTCGGACGCGCCACCGATGCGCACAGTGCCGCCGGAGAACACGGCGCCTTCCGGGTCCAGGCCGTAGAGCGGAGAGTGCATGTCGCCGCGCGCCGCGACCAGCAGTTTCTCTCGCAGCGCCGCGCACGCCCGGTGCACCGCGGTACTGGAGTTGGTGGCGCCCCACGAGCCACCGGACCCCCAGCTGGCGGGAAACTCGGACCGCCCGAGCTCAACCCGCACCCGGTCGGGCGGCAGTCCGAGCCCGTCGGCCGCGACCTGGGTCAGGATGGTGTAGGTGCCCGTGCCGAGGTCGGTCATGTCCGTCTGGACGACGGCGGTGCCGTCCGCCTCGCACCGCACCCGCACCGAGGTCGGCCCCTGGAAATGCCCGCGGATGGCGGCGGCCATGCCGTAGCCGACCCACCACCGTCCGTCGCGCACACTCGCCGGGGTAGCGGGGCGGTGCTCCCAGCCGAACCGGCGCGCGCCCTCGCGCAGGCAGTCGACCAGGTGCCGGTCGCTGTACGGCACGTCCCGCTCGGGATCGACGGTGGGCTCGTTGCGGATCCGCAGCTCGACCGGGTCCATCCCGAGCGCATCGGCCAGCTCGTCCATCGCCGACTCCACCGCCAGCAGGCCCGGCGCCTCGCCCGGCGCACGGACGTCCGACCCGCGCGGCAGATCGAGCGGCGTGAGCCGGTGGCTGGTCAGCCGGTGGGGCGCGGCGTAGAGGCTGCGGGTCGTGGC
Organism: Streptomyces sp. NPDC054765; assembly: GCF_053612065.1. Taxonomy (NCBI): domain Bacteria; kingdom Bacillati; phylum Actinomycetota; class Actinomycetes; order Kitasatosporales; family Streptomycetaceae; genus Streptomyces; species Streptomyces sp. NPDC054765. The sequence continues at coordinate 62,439 of NZ_JBSHBP010000022.1, forward strand.
GGCGGTCTGCTCGGCGTACTCCAGGTCGGGGTTGGTGTGCATGGTGACGTCATGGGCGAGCGCGGCCAGCCGTCCGTCATGCCCCGCGCCCAGCCGCACCCGCTGGCTCGATGTGGGGCGTACGCCGACGAGCTGGAAGATCTGCTGCCGGGTCAGCGCGACCTTGACCGGTTCGCCCAACGCACGGGCGGCGAGCGCTGCCAGGATCGTCTCGGCATGGATGCCCAGCTTGGAGCCGAATCCACCGCCCACGAAGGGGGTGACGATATGAATCCGCGCGGGGTCGGTCCGCAGGGTGCCGGCGATCGCGGCCCGTGCCGCATCGACGATCTGGCAGCTGACGTGGACGATCAGGTCCTCGCCACGCGGTTCCACCAGGCATGCGTGCGGTTCCATCGGCATCGAGAGCTCGTACGGCGTCGTGTAGAGCTGATCGACCCTCACGACGGCGCTGCTGAACCCGGCGTCGAAATCGCCCACCGCGGTGTCGGTGGGGAGGCCGGCATTGACCACTTTCGGGGTGTACGCCTCGTGTTCGTACGCGGCGAAGTCGAAATGCCCCTGCCCGTCGGCGTATTCCACGTCGATGAGCCCGGCCGCTGCTCGGGCCTCCTCGAAGGTCGTGGCGACGACGAACGCCACCGGCTCGCCGTGATGGTGAATGTCCGGGCCGGTCAGCACCGGCTGGGCGCGCCAGTACTCCAATGCAATGGACTCATCACGGACACCTTGTACAGGGGCATTGCGATGGGTCATCACCATGCGGACACCGGGGGCGCGTTCGGCGTCCTCGGCGTCGATCCGGGTGATGCGGCCCTTGCCGATCGTCGCGCCGGTGATGCATCCGTACAGCGGCCGGCCGGCCGCCCCGTACTCGTAGGCGTAGGTGGCCCGGCCGGTGACCTTCAACGCGCCGTCAACGCGGTTCACGGCTTGCCCGATCATCTCGCCTCCTCAGCCCACCCGGGCTGCTTGTGCCAGCGTGCGGCAGAGCGTGCGCCGGGCCAGCTCGATCTTGAAGTCGTTGTCACCCTGCCCCACGGCGTCGCGCATCGCGGCCTCGGCGGCGGTGCGACAGGTCGCCATCGTGGCGGGGCGGCCGGTCAACGCGGCCTCCGCCTCGAAGGACCGCCACGGCTTGTGCGCCACACCGCCGAGCGCCACCCGCGCCGTACCGATCGTTCCCTGACCGGCCGAGACGACGGCCGCCACGGAGACCAGCGCGAATTCGTACGACGCCCGGTCGCGCACCTTGCGGTAGAGCTGCCGGCCCGGCAGGGGCGGGGGCAGGAGCACGCCCGTGATCATTTCGCCGGGCCGCAGTACGGTCTCCAGGTGCGGCGTATCGCCCGGCAGCCGGTAGAAGTCCGTGAGGGCGACGCGGCGCACCGACGCGTCGGCGTCGAGCAGCTCGATCTGCGCCTCCAGTGCGGTCATCGCGACGGCCATGTCCGAGGGGTGGGTGGCGATGCAGGAGTCGCCGGCGCCGAGGACCGCGTGTATCCGGTTGAACCCGCCGATCGCGGAGCAACCGGAGCCGGGATGGCGCTTGTTGCAGCCCGCAGCCGTGTCGTAGAAGTAGGGGCAGCGGGTGCGCTGCAACAGATTTCCCCCGGTGGATGCCTTGTTGCGCAACTGGCCCGAGGCGCCGGACACCAGCGCCTGCGACAGCACCGGATAACGGGTGCGCACCCGGGCGTCGGCGGCCACCTCGGAATTCACCGCCTGGGCGCCGATGCGCAGTCCGCCGTCCGGCAGCTCCTCGATGTCCCGCAGCGGAAGCCGGCTGATGTCGACCAGATGGCTGGGATGCTCGATGTCGAGCTTCATCAGGTCGAGCAGATTGGTGCCGCCGCTGATGAACTTCGCGCCGGGTCTGGACACCGCGGCGACAGCGGCCTGTGCGTCCGTCGCGCGCTCGTAGGTGAAGGACCTCATGACAGGCCTCCCTCCGCGATGCCGCGGATGGCCGCGACGATGTTCGGATACGCGGCGCACCGGCAGATGTTGCCGCTCATCCGCTCGCGGATCTCGTCATCGGTCAGCGCGATCTGCCGCGAGGCCACCTCGGCGGTGGCGTGGCTGGGCCAGCCCGCCTCCACCTCGGCGAGCATGCCGACCGCCGAACAGATCTGGCCGGGGGTGCAGTAGCCGCACTGGAAGCCGTCACACTCGACGAAGGCGCGCTGCATGGGATGCAGGGCAGCGGGATCGCCCAGGCCTTCGATCGTCACCACGTCGTCGTCCTCGTGCATGACGGCGAGCGTCAAACAGGAGTTGACGCGCCGGCCGTTGATCAGCACCGTGCAGGCGCCGCACTGCCCGTGGTCGCACCCCTTCTTGGTCCCGCTCAGGCGCAGATGTTCGCGCAGCGCGTCAAGCAGCGTGGTCCGCGGATCCACCGCGAGCTGCCGCACTTGATCGTTGACGCTCAAGGTGATCGCCGACAGCCGGGTCTTCTCGTCCCGGCTCCGCCCCGCGGCGCCCGTATCCGAATCGCTCATCACCGCCCGCCCTCCTCGCTGGGTGGGTGTCACGCCGGCTATGCGTCGCCACTGTCGGGTGCGCTCCCTGGTCCTCAGGGTCTCGTAAAAACATGACCGTCGCACCGCGAGGGTTCCCGGCGCCCGGTCTTCCACCCGGCCGCTACGGCCGGTGGCCCGGGGGACCGTATGCCCGGCGGTCCGGGGGCCGTACGCCGGTACGTCCGGCAGTCCGGCCGCCCGGGAAGCCTGGCGGGCACAACAGGCTGAGCGGCCGCCTACGATGTCTCCGGCTCGTCATACAAGAATCACCGGCGCCCTCAGCACCCTCCGCGGCCTCAGCACCCTCCGCGCCCTCAATACCCTCCGCGCCCTCAGCACTCTCCGCATCGACAGCGCCGACCGGCGCGACCGGACCCCAGGAGCACCACCCGTGAGCGTCGAAACCCTGCAGACCGCCACCGTCCCGTACGGCGAACTGGTCCCCGTCACCGTCCACTTCGATGACCTGGACGCCCTCGGCATGCTCCACAACTCCCGCTACCCGCTGCTGGCCGAGCGCGCCTGGGCGGAGTACTGGCACGGACACGGCTTCGGCTTCGACGGCGACTGGGCCGCCGCGGGTGACATGTGCAACGTCATCAAGGAGATGCACGTCTCCTACGAGCGTCCTCTCACCCGCCCCGGCTACTACGCGGCGCACCTGTGGGTCGCCCGCCTCGGCCGCACCGGCCTCACCTACGGCTTCCGGCTCTGCTCGGCCGACGGCACCGAGACCTACGCCCACGGCCACCGGGTGCTGGTCCGCGTCGATGCGCAGACGCTGCGCCCCACCCCGTGGTCCGACCGGGTCCGGAGCATCGCCGGGCAGCTGCTCCGGCCGGCGGCCTCGGACGAGGGTGCCGAGGCGGACGTGGCCTGAGCCACCGGCGATCCGGCGCGGCCGGGATCACGACCGTTCCGGATCGCCGGTCACCGCGGGGGCGCCGCCGGAGGCCGTACGGCGCGGCGCCCTCAGCACCCGCGCACCCACCACCAGCCCGCACGCCAGCGTCGTCACCAGCGCGAACGACATCGTCAGCGACGTCGCCTGGGCGATACCGCCGATCGCGGACGGTGCGATCAGCCCGGAGGTGTAGGTGATCGTGGCGACACCCGCGATCGCCTGGCTGGGCGCGGGACCGCTGCGCCCGGCGGCCGCGAAGGCCAGCGGGACCACGACCGCGATCCCGAGGCCCATCAGGCCGAACCCGCCCATCGCCATGGCCGGATGACGCGCCGCGATGATCAGTACGCCACCCGCCGCTGCCAGCACCCCGCCGGCCCGCACCGTGCGCACCGCGCCGAAGCGGGCCACCACCGTGTCCCCGGCCAGCCGTGCGAGCGCCATCGTGCAGGCGAAGGCGGTGGTCGACGCGGCGGCCAGGCCCGCATCGGTGCCCAGCTCGTCGCGGAGGTAGACCGCCGACCAGTCCAGGCCGGCGCCCTCCGCGAAGACCGCGCAGAACCCGATGGCCCCGATGACCAGCGCCGACCTCGGCGGCAGCGCGAAGCGGGGCGGCGGATGCTCCTCGGGGGCGCTGCGCAGGTCCAGTACGTCCCGGCAGGCGAGCGCGCCGAGCAGGGTCAGCACCAGTGCGGCACCGGCCAGATGGAGCCGGGCGTCCCACCCGGCGTGCGCGGCGACGGTGCCGGCCGCCGAGCCGGCCAACGCGCCGGCACTCCACATACCGTGCAGCCCCGACATGATCGGCTTGCCGAGCCGGTCCTCGGTCTCCACGCCCAGCGCGTTCATCGCGACGTCCGCCATCCCCGAGGCCGCGCCGTACACCAGCAGGGCCGGGCACAGCGCATACAGGCCCGGGGAGAGGGCGGGCAGGGCCAGCGACAGGGTCCACAGGGCGAGCAGACCGCGCAGCGCGGTGCGGGAGCCGAAGCGGTGGCTGATCCGTCCGGCCAGCGGCATCGCCAGGGAGGCGCCGATCGCGGGGAAGGCGAGGGCCAGGCCGAGCCGGCCCGGTGAGATACCGGTGTGGTCCTGGATCCAGGGGATACGGGTCGCGAGGTTTCCGGTGACCGAGCCGTGGACGAGGAACACCAGGGCGACGGCCCGTCGTGCGCGGCGCAGCTCGTTGCCGGGGGGTGGAGTCACGTCGTGGGGGACACCGTTGCCAGCCATGGGCGGAAATTATCAGGAACCCTGCCTGATAATAAGGGAATTGACCCGCCAGGATGGCAGAATCCCGCCATGGACGCACCGCGCGCGGTGGCCGCCGGCCGCACCGCCTCCCCGACCACCGCACGGCTGATCAACGACCGTCTCGCTCTGCAACTCCTGCGATCGGAAGGAGTTTTGACGGCAGGTCAGCTCAAGGCGCTGACCGGACTGTCCCGGCCGACCGTGGCGGACCTCGTCGAACGACTCCAGAAGGCCGGGCTGATCGCCGTGGTCGGCGAGAGTGGCAGCCGGCGGCGCGGACCCAATGCCCGGCTCTACGGAATCGTCGCCGACCGGGCCCATCTCGTCGGTCTCGATCTGCGCACGCACAGTGTCACCGCCGCGGTCGCCGACCTCCTCGGCGAGGTACGCGCCGAGCGCACCGCCACCATCGGCCCTGACGACGCCCCCGGCGCGGCCGTCGCCACCGCCCTCGACGTCGTGGACAAGGCCCTCGCCGCGGCGGGCGCCCCTCCACCGCACACCATCGCCGTCGGCGCCCCGGGACTGGTCGACCCCGCCACCGGGCGGCCGGGCGGCACCGACTGGATTCCGTCCTGGCACATCGCGCTGGTCGGCGAGCTGCGCGCACGGCGGGCCGTACCGGTCCTGCTGGAGAACGAGGTCAATCTCGCCGCCGTCGCCGAGCAGCGCGACGGCGCGGCCCGCGACCGCGACACCTTCGTCCTGCTCTGGCTCGGCCACGGCACCGGCGCGGCGGTGGTCCTGGACGGCACGCTGCGGCGCGGCGCCTCGGGCGGCACCGGCGAGATCGGCTTTCTGCCGGTCCCCGGCACCGCCGCGCTGCCCTCCGCAAGCGGCTGCGACGGCGGCTTCCACTCCCTGGCCGGCTCCGCCGCGATCTGCGCACTCGCCGCGGAACACGGCCTGTCCGCCGGGGCCGGCGCCGGTCCCGAGGCGCCGGACGCGCCCTCGCCCGGCACCGACGCCGCTGCCGGCACCGACGCCCCGCCCGCCGAAGCCGTCGTACGGGCCGCGGTGGCCGCCGGCGACGCCGGCGCGGCCTTCCTCGACGCGCTGGCCGCGCGGATCGCCCTCGGCGTGGCGGCGGTGTGCGCGGTGCTCGACCCCGGGTGTGTCGTCCTCGGCGGGGAGGTCGGCCGCGGCGGCGGCGAGGAACTCGCCGGCCGGGTCGCCGGCCACCTGGCCCGGCTCTCCCCGCTGCGCACCGAGGTACGGGCAGGGACGGTCGGCGGGCGGGCGGTGCTGCGCGGCGCCGTCCTCGCCGCGCGGGACGCCGCACAGCACGCACTGTGCGCACCCGCGGGCTGAGCACCGGCGCGCCCCGCCGGTCAGTCCGGGCGCTCCGGGTCGCTCGGGCGCTCCCGGTGGCCCGTCATCGCCGTGCCCCGTCGCCCGCCCGCTCCGCGAGGAACTCGGCGTAGGTGCGCCGGCCGTCGGCGTGTTCCGGGGTGAGGTTGCCGCCGCGGCGCAGAGCCGCGGCGGCGGCCCCCGGCAGCCGCAGCGGCATCAGCAGCCGGCGCCGCCCGCCCGCTTCGAGCGTGGCCCGTACGAGATCCCGGGCGTCCAGCACCTCGGGGCCGCCCAGGTCCGTGACCCGCCCGGCCGGCGCACCGGCGGCCAACTCGGCCAGCCGGTCCGCCACTTCGCGTACCTCGACCGGCTGCACCCGTACGCCCGTCGGCACCGGGAGCACCGGCGACCGGGCACCCGCCTTGATCACGTCGAGTACCAGAGGGTGGAACTGCGTGGCCCGCAGCACCGTCCAGCCGATACCGGAGCCCTCGATCAGACGCTCCACCGTGAGCTTGGTGCGGTAGTAGCCGATCGGGACCCGGTCCACGCCGACGATCGAGATGTACACCAGATGCGGGACGCCCGCCGCCTTGGCCGCCTCGACGAGCCGCCCGGCCGCCTCGACGTCACCGCCGGCCGGCGACGAGGCACAGTGCACGATCGCGTCCACACCCGCCACCGCTTCGGCCAGGCCCGTGCCGTCGCGCAGATCGACCGCATACGACCGCGGCCGCGGTCGGGCCGTGCCGGTGTGCGGCCGCCGGCTCAGCGACCGGACGTCATGGCCGTCGTCGAGCAGCCGGCCGACGAGGGGCCGCCCGAGTGTGCCCGTGCCGCCGGTCACCAGAATTGTCGCCATCGCGGATCAGTCCTTGAAGAGGAGAAGGAGCGGGGTACGTTCCCGCTATGACGGATCACGCGTGCCGTCTGTGACAGGCGGCGCGCCGGGGGTGCTGTGAGGCAGCCCACAGCGCTTCGCCCGCATGGGCGACTACCGGGCGTGGCAGACTGAAGCTGTACTGACATAAAAGCAGCAGCGCACTCCGGGGTCGGTGTAATTCCGAACCGGCGGTAACAGTCCGCGACCCGTCCACCGCCAGTGGCCGGTTGAGCAGGTGAAATTCCTGCACCGACGGTGAAAGTCCGGATGGGAGGCAGTGCGCGGCGGGCCAGCTTCGGTACACCGCCGTCGGCGGCGCGTCCGGTTTTTTCCGGGCGGGCTCTCCTTTCCGGTCGCGGTGTCCCCGTGGCGTTGTTCCGCTTTCTGTCGTCCAGACAGCCCCGGAGTCCGTGCCCTGAGAGGCAGGAGGACCCGGTGGCCACCGCAGCCCCCGTCGAGACCGCGGCGATGCGCCGAGCCATCGAGCTCGCCGCGCGCGGTCTCGGGCACACCAGCCCCAACCCCGTGGTCGGCTGTGTCGTCCTGGACTCCGCGGGCCGCGCGGTGGGCGAGGGCTGGCATCAGCGGGCCGGCGGGCCGCACGCCGAGATCCACGCACTGCGCGCCGCGGGCGAGCGGGCCCGGGGCGGCACCGCACTGGTCACCCTCGAACCCTGCAACCACACCGGCCGCACCGGCCCCTGCGCCCAGGCGCTGATCGACGCCGGGATCGTCCGCGTCGTCTACGCCGTCTCCGACCCCGACCCGACCGCCACCGGCGGCGCCGTCACCCTGGCCGACGCCGGGATCGACGTCGAGGGCGGACTGCTCGCCGACGAGGCCGCCGCCGGCAACGAGGCCTGGCTGACCTCCGTCCTGCGCGGCCGCCCATTCGTGCTGTGGAAGTACGCCGCCACCCTCGACGGCCGGATCGCCGCCGCCGACGGCACCAGCCGCTGGATCTCCTCCCCGCAGTCGCGCGCCGATGTGCACCGGCTGCGGGCCGCCGCGGACGCCGTCATCGTCGGCTCCGGTACCGCCCGCGCCGACGACCCGCAGCTCGGAGCGCGGATCAGCGGGCTGTCCGACGACGAGATCAGCCAGCCGCTGCGGGTCGTCGTCGACTCCGGCGCCACCGCCGTCAAGGCGGGCGCCCGCGTGCTGGACGGCTCCGCGCCCACCCTGATCGCGGTCGCCGAGGACGCCGACACCGGCCACCTCGAAGGCCTGGCCCCGATCGTCCGGCTGCCGCGCGCCGCCGACGGACCCGGGCTGCACATCCCCGCACTGCTCCAGGCCCTGTACGCGCGCGAGGTGCGCTCCGTCCTGCTCGAAGGCGGCCCCACGCTCGCCGGGGCCTTCCTCGCCGCCCAGGCCGTCGACAAGGTCGTCGGCTACCTCGCCCCGGTGCTGCTCGGCGCCGGACCGGCGGCGGTCGGCGACGCCAAAATCACCACCATCGCCCAGGCGGTGCGGCTCGACGTGACCGGCACCGAACGGCTCGGACCCGACCTGCGCATCACCGCCACTCCCCTTCGCCACGCCCTCCACGAGGAGAACTGAAGTGTTCACCGGAATCGTCGAAGAACTGGGTGAGGTCGTCGCCGTCGAGAACCTCGGTGACGCTCCCCCGGCCACCACTGGGGGAGTCCCCGGCCGCTCCGCCCGCTTCCGGCTGCGCGGCCCCGTCGTCACCGAGGACGCCAAGCACGGCGACTCGATCGCCGTCAACGGCGTCTGTCTGACCGTCGTGGACACCGCCGACGGTGAGTTCACCGCCGATGTGATGGCCGAAACGCTCAACCGCTCCAGCCTCGGCGCGCTGGTCGCCGGCTCGCGGGTCAATCTGGAGCGCCCCATGGCGCTCGGCGGGCGGCTGGGCGGACACCTCGTCCAGGGACATGTCGACGGCACCGGCACCCTCGTCGAGCGCATCCCCGGCGAACACTGGGAGATCGTCAAGATCGCGCTGCCGGCCGCGCTGTCCCGCTACGTCGTCGAGAAGGGCTCCATCACCGTCGACGGTGTCAGCCTCACCGTCGTCGACGCCGCCGACGACTACTTCACCATCAGCCTCATCCCCACCACCCTCGCCCTGACCACCCTGGGCATCAAGAAGGCCGGCGACCCCGTCAACCTCGAGGTCGACGTCCTCGCCAAGTACGTCGAGCGGCTGCTCGCCCGGGGCACCGGCGACCTCAAGGATCTCGACGAGCTCAAGGAGATGGACCGGTGAGCGTCCTCGAAACGCTGAACGGCCAGGCCTTCACGGCCTTCGGACAGCACGTCATCTGGTCGGACATGATCGGCAACAGCATCGGTCTGACTGCCCTGGCACTCGGCTGGCGGCGCTCGATATGGACCTGGCCCGCCCAGTTCCTCTCCGGTGTGATCCTGGTCGCCGCCTATGCCTCCGCCCACCTCAGCGGCGGCGTCGGCAAGCAACTCCTCGTCATCGGCGTGGCGTTGTGGGGCTGGCGGCAGTGGCAGCGCGGCCGGCAGCAGGCCCAGGACGGCTCCATCGCCGTCCGCTTCGCCGGCTGGCGCGAGCGCGGTCTGCTGCTGGGTGGCACCGCCGTGGGCACCGCGGCCGTCGGCACCCTGTTCACCCTGCTCCCGCAGCTGTCCTGGAACCCCTGGCCGGACGCCTACATCTTCGTCGGCACCCTCGCCGCGATGGTCGCCCAGGCCCGCGGCCTGGTCGAGTTCTGGTTCGCCTGGCTGCTGGTCGACGTCGTCGGCGTCCCGCTCGCCTTCAGCAGCGGGCTCGCCTTCTCCGGCCTCGTCTACGTCGTCTATCTCGCCCTCGTCGTGTGGGGCATGCGCGACTGGTGGCTGCGCTCGCGCGCCGCCGGCCGCACCGTCCTGGAAGGAGCAGTGGCATGACCGCACTCAAGAGCTGGTACGCCACCGAGAACGCCGGCGAAGAGGCTTCCCTGGCGCTCGACCCGGTCGAGCAGGCCATCGCCGATATCGCCGCCGGCCGCCCCGTCGTCGTCGTGGACGACGAGAACCGCGAGAACGAGGGCGACCTCGTCGTCGCGGCGGAGAAGGCCACCCCCGAGATCGTCGCCTTCATGATGAGCGAGTGCCGCGGGCTGATCTGCGCCCCCATGGAGGGCCCGGAGCTGGACCGGCTGGAACTCCCGCAGATGGTCGAGCACAACACCGAGTCGATGCGGACCGCCTTCACCGTCTCCGTCGACGCCACCGCCGCGCACGGCGTGACCACCGGCATCTCCGCCGCCGACCGCGCCACCACCTTGCGGCTGCTCGCCTCCGGCGAGTCCGTCGCCGACGACTTCGTCCGGCCCGGCCACATCTTCCCGCTGCGCGCCCGGCCCGGCGGGGTGCTGGTCCGCAACGGCCACACCGAGGCCGGTGTCGACCTCGCCCGGCTGGCCGGACTGCGCCCGGCCGCCGCCATCGTGGAGATCGCCGGTGAGGACGGCACGATGCTGCGGCTGCCCGAGCTGGTGCCGTTCGCCCGCAAGCACGGACTGTCGATCATCTCCATCGAGGATCTGATCGCCTACCGGCAGTCCTCCGGGCCCACCGTCCGCCGTGAGGCCGAGACCCGGCTGCCCACCGCACACGGCGAGTTCACCGCGTACGGCTACCGCTCCGCCGTCGACGGCGTCGAGCACATCGCGCTGGTCGCCGGCGAGCTCGGCGACGGCGAGGACGTCCTGGTCAGGGTCCACTCCGAGTGCCTGACCGGCGATATCTTCCACTCGTTGCGCTGCGACTGCGGGCCCCAGCTTCAGGCCTCGCTGCAGCAGGTCGCCGAGGCCGGCCGCGGCGTGGTGATCTACCTCCGTGGCCACGAGGGGCGCGGCATCGGGCTGCTGTCCAAGCTGCGCGCCTACGAACTCCAGGAGCGCGGCCGCGACACCCTCGACGCCAACCTCGAACTGGGCCTGCCCGCCGATTCCCGCGACTACGCCGCCGGTGCGCAGATGCTCCAGGACCTCGGCGTGCGCTCACTGCGCCTGATGACCAACAACCCCGACAAGACCGCCGCCCTGGTGCGGCACGGCCTCACGGTCACCGGCCGTGAGCCGATGCCCGTCAAGGCCGGTGAACACAACCTGCGGTATCTGCGCACCAAGCGGGACCGGATGGGGCACGACCTGCCCTGGCTGGACCCCGGTGCCGGCACCGTTCCCCGAGCTGTCGAATCCTCCGTTGGCCCCTCGGCTCCGCCCGCGCAGGGGGGACCCCGGGGCACCGGAGCGGCCCCCGGCACCGGAGCGGCCGGTGCCGCCTCCTCCGCTGTCGCGGCCACCTGCGACAACCAGTAGCCACCCGGCACCACGTCATCACCCACCAGCACCATCACCCGTAAGAGGAGAACCGTGAGCGGCAAGGGCGCACCCGAACTGACCGTGAAGAACTGTGGCGACCTGCGGGTGGCCGTCATCGCGGCGCAATGGCACGAGCAGGTGATGAACGGCCTCGTGGACGGAGCGCTGCGCGCCCTCACCGAGCTCGGCATCGACGAGCCCACCCTGCTGCGGGTGCCCGGCGCCTTCGAGCTGCCGGTCGTCGCCAAGGTGCTGGCCGGCCGCGGCTACGACGCGGTGGTCGCTCTCGGCGTGGTCATCAAGGGCGGCACCCCGCACTTCGACTACGTCTGCCAGGGCGTCACCCAGGGCCTGACCCAGGTGTCGGTGGACACCGGCGTTCCGGTCGGCTTCGGCGTGCTGACCTGCGACACCGAGCAGCAGGCACTCGACCGGGCCGGCCTCGAAGGCTCCACCGAGGACAAGGGCCACGAAGCGGTCACCGCCGCCGTCGCCACCGCCGCGACCCTGCGCACCGTGTCCGAGCCCTGGCGCTGACAGCCCGCCCCGCACCCGCCACCGGCCTTCGGCCGAGGCGCTGCGCGCCGCAGCCGCATCTCCGCGTAGGGTGGTCACCATCATGTCCAAGAAGACGTTCGAGGAGCTCTTCTCCGAGCTCCAGCAGAAGGCCGCCACGGGCGACCCCGCCACCTCCCGTACCGCCGAGCTGGTGCAGGCCGGTGTCCATACGATCGGCAAGAAGGTCGTCGAGGAGGCCGCCGAGGTGTGGATGGCCGCCGAGTACGAATCCGACGAGGCCGCCGCCGAGGAGATCTCCCAGCTCCTCTACCACCTCCAGGTCATGATGGTCGCCAAGGGCATCTCCCTCGACGACGTCTACGCCCACCTCTGATCCACCCCCTGCACCCGTCGCAACACCCCTCACCCGCAAAGGAACTCGCTCTCATGCTGCGCATCGCTGTCCCCAACAAGGGTTCACTGTCCGAGCCTGCGTCGGCGATGCTCCATGAGGCCGGCTACCGCCAGCGCAAGGACCGCAGGGAACTGGTCCTGGTCGACGCCGAGAACGAGGTCGAGTTCTTCTTCCTGCGCCCGCGCGACATCGCGGTCTACGTCGGCTCCGGAAAGCTCGACATCGGCATCACCGGCCGTGACCTGCTGCTGGACTCCGGCTCGCCGGCCGAGGAGATCCTCCAGCTCGGCTTCGCCGGCTCGACGTTCCGCTACGCCACCCGCCCGGGTACCGCCAAGGACGTCACCGAGTTCGGCGGCATGACCATCGCCACCTCGTTCTCCGGCCTGGTCCGGCAGCACCTCGCCGACAACGGCGTGGACGCCTCCGTCGTCCACCTCGACGGCGCCGTGGAGACCGCCATCCAGCTCGGCGTCGCCGAGATCATCGCGGACGTCGTGGAGACCGGCACCACCCTGCGCAACGCCGGCCTGGAGATCATCGGCGAGCCGATCCTGAAGTCCGAGGCCGTGGTCATCCGCGGCACCGGTGCGCCGGACGACGACCCGAAGGTGCGCCAGTTCCTGCGCCGTATGCAGGGCGTCCTGGTCGCCCGGCGGTACGTGATGATGGATTACGACATCCGGGTCGAGCACGTCGAGAAGGCCGTCGGCCTCACTCCGGGCCTGGAGTCGCCGACCGTCTCCCCGCTGCACCACGAGGGCTGGGTCGCGGTCCGCTCGATGGTCCCGTCCAGCGACGCCCAGCGCATCATGGACGAGCTCTACGACCTCGGCGCCCGCGCGATCCTGACCACCGGCATCCACGCCTGCCGGCTGTAACCGGCGGCCACCGACCAGCCATACCCACCGCCGCACCCCCGACGGAAGACCGACGACGTGTCCGCGCCCCTGCCCAGCCTCCCGGTGACGTTCCGGCCGACCCGCACCCGGGTCGTCCTGTACGCCGTCGGCATCGCCCAGCTCGCCGCCCTCACGGTGATCGCGCTGCTGCTGCCGAAGCTGACCGGCGGCGAGCGGCTCAGCTTCGTCATCACCGGACTGCTGGTGCTCGGCGTCCTCCTGCTGCTCAGCCGCCCCAGGGTGGTGGCGCGGCAGGAGGGCATCACGGTGATCAACCTCACCACCCGGCGCGAACTGGCCTGGGCCCAGGTCGTGCGCGTCAACCTCCGCGAAGGCGACGCCTGGGTCCATCTCGATCTCGCCGACGGCACCAGCCTGCCCGCCATGGGCATCCAGCCCGGTATCGCCAAGGAGCAGGCCATCCGGGACGCCCGTGCGCTGCGCGACCTCACCGAGAAGCACGGTGCGCTCGACCACACGGCCGGTTGAGCCTGCCCTAATCAGGCTCCCGCTGTTTACTCTGTTCTCCGGGGCGCACCGTGCGCCCTGCCCCACAGTGGGCTCACCACGACCCGAGGAGTGACTCCCTCCGGCAATGGACGGATCGTCCTGTAGTACCTGCGCCGCCCCTCCCCAACCCCCGCATACCACGGAGGCGGCGGCATGACCGACCCCCTGCTGCTGCTCGCCGCGGCTCTCGTCCTGATCCTGGCCAACGGTTTCTTCGTCGCTGCCGAGTTCGGACTCGTCACCGTCGAGAAGGCGGATGCCGAACGGGCCGCCGCCGACGGCGACCGCCGCGCCCCCACCGTCGTCTCCGCCCTGCGGGAACTCTCCTTCCAGCTGTCCGGCACCCAACTGGGCATCACGATCACCTCTTTGGTGGTCGGTATGCTCGCCGAACCCGCGCTGGCCGAGCTGCTGTCCGGCCCGCTGGCCGCCACGGGCCTGCCCGCGGGCGCGGTCCCCGGCACCGCCGTCGTGCTCGGCATGCTGCTGGCCTCCGCGGTCCAGATGGTCGTCGGAGAGCTGGTGCCCAAGAACTGGGCGGTTTCCAAGCCGCTGCCCGTCGCCCGGGTCGTCGCCGGCCCCCAGCGGGCCTTCTCCCGCTTCTTCCGCCCGGTGATCACCCTGCTGAACACCGTCGCCAACCGCCTGGTGCGCGCCCTGGGCGTGGAGCCGACCGATGAGCTGGCCTCCGCCCGCACCCCCGGCGAACTGGTCTCGCTCGCCCGGCACTCCGCCCTCGCCGGAGCCCTGGAGCAGGACACCGCGGATCTGTTCGTCCGCACTCTCTCGCTGGGCGACCTGACCGCGGAGAACGTCATGACGCCGCGCGTCCGGGTGAGCGCCCTGCAGGCGTCGGCGACCGCCGAGGACGTGGTCAACCTGACCCGCGCCACCGGGCTCTCCCGCTTCCCCGTCTACCACACCCGCCTCGACGAGGTCGTCGGCATGGTGCACCTCAAGGACGCACTGGCCGTCCCGGCGCACGACCGCCTGCGCATCCCCGCGGGACGGATCGCGGTGCCGCCGCTGCTGGTGCCCGAGACCCTGCCGGTGCAGCCGCTGCTGGAGCGGCTGCGCAGCGAACAGCCGATAGCGGTGGTCGTCGACGAGTACGGCGGCACGGCCGGTGTGGTCACCCTGGAGGACATCATCGAGGAACTCGTCGGCGAGGTCCGCGACGAGCACGACGGGGTGGATCTGCCCGAACTGGGCCAGGCTCCGCCCGAGGAGGGCCGCCCCGCCTGGGACGCCGACGGCGGCTGCCGGGTGGACACCCTGCGGCGGATCGGCCTGGAGGCGCCGGAAGGGCCGTACGAGACGGTGGCAGGACTGGTGGCACACATACTCGGCCGGATCCCGGCCCCCGGCGATATCGCGGAGCTCGACGGCTGGCGGCTGCGGGTGCGGCTGGTCTCGCACCACCGCGCCGAGCGGATAAGGATCGTCCGGACCGCCACCGTCACGGCGCCCGCCGCCCCCGAGGCACCCCGTGAGCCCGTCGTGGTGGGCGCGGAGGTGGCCCGATGACGCTGGCCCAGCTGCTCTTCGCGGTGCTGCTCGTCCTTGCCAACGGGTTCTTCGTCGGCGCCGAGTTCGCCCTGGTCTCCGTACGTCGCAGTCAGATCGAACCCCTGGCGACCGAAGGCTCCACCCGCGCCCGGCAGGTGCTGCACGGCCTGGAGAACCTCCCGCAGATGATGGCCGCCGCCCAGTTCGGCATCACCGTCTGCTCCCTGACGCTCGGTGCGGTCGCCGAGCCGACCGTCGCCCACCTCCTGGAGCCGGTCTTCGCGGCCGTCCGGCTCCCCGCGGCGCTGGTCCACCCGCTGGGCTATGTCCTCGCCCTGGTGCTGGTGGTCTTCCTCCACCTCGTCATCGGCGAGATGGTCCCCAAGAACCTGGCGATGGCGGCGCCCGAGAAGACCGCCCTGTGGTTCAGCCCCGGCCTCGTCGCCTTCGCGCGGCTGTGCCGACCGGTCACCGCGCTGCTCGGCGCCTGTGCCCACGGGGTGCTGCGGATCTTCCGAGTGGAACCGAAGGACGAGGTCGAGGCGGTCTTCACGAGTGAGCAGCTGACCCATCTCGTCGAGGACTCGGGCCAGGCGGGCCTGCTCGAACCGGCTGAACAGGAGCAGCTCTCCGACGTGCTGGAACTGGGCAGCCGGCCGGTCACGGACGTGCTCCTCGACCGGGCCGGACTGGTCACCGTCGAGCCGACCGTGACGCCCCGCCAGGTGGAGGAGCTGACCGTACGGACCGGCTACTCCCGCTTCCCGGTGTGTGCGCCCGGTGGTGCATATATGGGCTATCTGCATGTCAAGGACGTCCTTGACCTGGAGGAACGCGACCGCGCGGTGCCTCAGCGCATCTGGCATCCGATGACGACGCTGCGCGCCGAGCTGCCCTTGGACGATGCTCTGACGGCGATGCGCCGGGCCGCCTCCCATCTGGCAGCGGTCGCCGATGCGACCGGCCGGGTGCTCGGCCTGGTCGCGCTGGAGGACGTCCTGGAGATGCTGGTGGGCGAGGTCCGCGACCCGGCCCACCGCCGGGCACCCGCCGCCCGCGGCCGCAGGGGCGCGGGGGACCGGGTCAGCGAGCCCCGGGAGGAGGCACCGCTGCCGGCGGAGGACCGGGCCCTGGCGCGCTGAGCGGGGGTGGGGCACGTCCGGGCCGGACGTGCCGCCTCGGGCCGGACGTTCCGCTCCGAGCTGGGCTTTCCTTTCCGTGTCGGACGGGGCGGGGCGGACTGGGGCGGGCTGGGGCGGTGAGGTGCGGTGATGAATCGTCCTGCCCGGTGCCGGTGCCGGTGCCGGTGCGGGTGCGGGTGCCGGTGCCGGTGTCCGGATCGCGGATGTCCGGGGGCCGGTACCTGGCGGCGGTTCGGACCGGTCCGCCTGCCGCCGCGAGCGCCGGGCGGCACCGGGGAGTGATCTTCGGGGGCCGTCCTCGGGGGGATCCCTGATCCGTTGACGGGGCCGTCCGGGGGCTTTCCCGGATGCCGTGGTTGATCACGGTGCGGCAAGCTCGCAGACATGAACCCATCACGGAGCACATCCCGTTGGCGTCGCAGGCCCATGGCGACCGCCGCGGTGTTACCGGTCAGCGGCACCCTCGGAGCCGCCACCCCCGTCGCACGCCTGCCCGGACGAGGGGAGCCACCGCCCGGGTCAGAGATCCCGCCCCTTCTGCGGCGGGCCCTGGATGTCCGGGCCCCGGCCCGAGAGGACCTCGCCGTAGGCCTGCATCAGGTCGGGCAGCCGGAGGGTGGCGAGATCGTCGCGGGTGGGGGTGCCGCGCCAGGTGGAGAGCCGCAGATCGCGGTAGGCACAGCTCTTCTCGTACAACGTGCGCAGAAAGCGCCCGTTGCCCAGCTCGTCGATCCAGCCCTGGTCGACGACATGGCCGCTGATGCTGCACAGCTCGTCGCGGGACTCGTCGTCCCAGCGGTCGCCGTTCTCGGCGGCCAGGACCTCGCCGATCGCGGTCAGCTCCAGCGGCCGGTAGCTGGGGAAGTCGACGCGGCTGGTGAAGCGGGAGGACAGGCCCGGGTTGGCGGCCAGCAGCCGGTCCATGCCCTCTGGGTAACCCGCCAGGATGACGACGAGCCGGTCGCGGTTGTCCTCGGCACGCTTGAGCAGCACCTGAAGTGCCTCGTCGCCATAGGCGTCGCCCTTGCTGTAGCCGGAGTTGGACAGGCTGTACGCCTCGTCGACGAACAGCACCCCGCCCAGCGCCGAGTCGATCAGCTCATTGGCCTTGACCGCGGTCTGGCCGAGGAATTCGCCGACGAGATCGGACCGTTGGGCCTCCACGAGATGGTCGCCGCCGAGGAGCCCCAGGGCGTAGAAGACCCGCCCGAGTATCCGGGCCACGGTGGTCTTGCCGGTGCCGGACGGCCCGGAGAAGACGAAGTGTCGTTTCGGCGGCTGGACCGGCAGGCCCTGGCTCGCGCGCAGCCGGGCCATCCGCAGCTGGGCCGACAGCGCGCGCACCTGCCGTTTGACCGGCTCCATGCCGACCATCCGCTCCAGCTCCGCCAGGGCCTTCTCCAGCAGCACCGGATCGGCGGGCCCGGCGGGCAGCCGCTCGGCGCCGCGCGGCACCGGCGCCGCCGCCTTGACCCGGGCCGCGGCATCGCTCCCGGCCGGAGCGCCACCCAGGTCCCCGCCCGGCCCGTCCGCCTCGCCGGTCACCAGCAGCTCACGGCCGTCGACCGGATCGAGCGGGGCCGGATCGCCGCCGGCCTCCTGGCCGAGGCCGGACGCGGAGACCGTCGCGAGATCGGCGCCCTCGTCCAGGCCGTCCCCCTCCGCGATGGCGGCGAGCCGTGCCGCGGTGTCCATGAAGGCCGGGTCGACGCGGTGCACCGCGCGGTAGAGGGGGAGCGCCGCGGCGCTGCGGCCGGTGCCCTCATGGGCGCGGGCGAGCCAGTAGCGCAGCTCCTTGCGCTGCGGCTGCTCGCTGCGGCAGCGCATCAACGCGGACGACAGCAGCGGCTCGGCCTGCCTGTACATCTCCAGCCGCACCCGCGCCATCCCGCCGAACAGCCCGGCCTCGATACCCAGCACCGGATCGCCGAGCAGCGGCTCGGTGTGCCGTACGAGCTGGTCCCAGTCCTTGACGAGATAGGCGCGGCAGGCGTGCAGAAAGCGCACCTGGGGGTCGGTGTCGACCGGCGGGCAGCCGGCCAGCGCCTGGTCCAGCTCGGCGACATGACGCCCGTCGAGCCAGTGGGAGGCGTGCGCGAGCAGCAGATCGCGCCCGCTCTCCAGCACCGGCTGCACCCACCAGCCCAGCCAGTACCAGGAGTTGAGGGTGCGTCGGTGGCGGGTGCGCATCTCACCGAAGCGGTCGCGGTGCCGGTGCATCCGCAGCAGTGCGATGGAGGTGTCGGCGCGCAATGCGTGCAGACCGAGCCAGGCATCGGCCATCGACGGATCGAGTCGTACCGCGGCCCGGAATTCCTCCTCCGCCTGCGGATAGGCGCCCACGGTGTAAGCGTCCACCGCGCGCAGCCAGGCGAGCTCGGCCGGGGCGGGCGAACCCTGAGCGCCGACATCCATCCCGTCCCCCCACAAAATGTCCCCCCGAGTACCGCCGGGCCAGTGCCATGGCCGCGGCCTTTCGAACCGGCGTACGGCGGGCGGGAGTTGATCCCCTCCGCGCGCACAGCGGTGCCGGCCTGCGGTGGCACAGACTCGCATCGTACCTGCGGGATCGGTGCAGGCCGTAGAGGGCGGCACGGGGCAAGAGCAGGTGACGCGACGCGACGCGGCGGCGGGAAGGACACGGTGACCCAGGGTGAGGGAAGGGCGGCACCGAGCCGCGGAAAGAGGTGATTTTACGCAGAACGAAGCCCCCGATCACGGGGGAACAACCGGGGGCTTCGCATCTGCGGGCGGTCCGTAGAACCGCACATTGAGAACGTAAGTCCTGTACGCCCCCCAGGTCAAGCCGAGTTGGGGCACTCGGCGGGTCCCTGTCGGCGCCGTCCGGCCCATCGGCCGCGGTCCGTTACGGAGCGTGAAATACGGGACCGGTCATGGCCTCGCGGAAGGCCCCACGAGCACCTCGTACCCCACCTTCTTCTGGTGCACCAGGAAATCGGCATGTGGACGCGAGGGGTCCGCTGCGAAGTGCGCGCGCTCCGCCGGAATCCAGCCACTCCAGAACGCGGAGAGCCCCGGTCCGTCCCGGAGTCGCCCCCTTTCCCAGGAGTGTTCGCTCGCCAGTTCCATCCACAGCAGGCACGCCAGATGGGGCCGCAGTGCCCGCCGGCCCGTGCCCACGCCTTCGACCAGCACCAGCGGCGCGGGTGCCAGCTCGCGCTCCTCGGTGAACTCCCCACGCACCCAGTCGTAGACGCCGTACCGCGCCTTCTCGCCCCGCGACAGCGGACCCAGGACCTGGTCGGCAAACCGCCCGCTCCAGGCGAACAGCTCCTCGTGGGTGGCGAGATCGTCGGTGTGTACCACCGGCGCACCGCCGAGCGCATCGGCCAGCCGCCCGGCGAAGGTGCTCTTGCCCGACCCGGCGTGCCCGTCCACCGCGATCAGCCGCACCGGCCCGCAGGACGGCGGCACGGTACGCAGCCGCGCGGCGAGCAACGCCAGATCACGATCCATTGCGCCAGCGTACGCGCGGGGTCCGCACCGCAGCCCGTGCCAGTGGTCCACACCCATATTCGTGCGGCGACGCGCGCCGCAGCGCCTTCCGAAGCAGGCCCGGAACGGGAATAGTTGAGCCACTGCTGATCCGCCCGTGCCCGCCCGCGGTCCCGGCCCGACCCTTCCCACCCGCTCGTACGCATCCGACTGGGGGACCCCACCATGACCAGCTCCGCGCCCCGGCGCACCGTCCTGGCCGCCGCGCTCGCCGCCGCGGCGGGTGTCGCCGCCCCCTCGGCGCAGGCCGCCGCCGCATCCCGCGGACCTGCCATCGCCCCGGCCACCGCCACCACTCCGGACGCCCCCGCGCGCCGATCGAAGAGCCTCGTGGACTATCACGCCTGGACCACTACAGCCGACTGGGCCCAGGGCCACGCCAAGGGCACCGCCCTCGCGCACGGCGCCCGGCCCGGCATCCGCCTGGCGCACCCGGCCGGCACCGCCGACTACAAGGATCCGCACACCGGCCGGACCGCCGCCTGGGAGTACGCCACCTGGACGTCCCCGGTCCACCGCCTCCGGGTCCCGGCCACCGAGGTCGTCGCCTCCTGGAACGCACACACCCCGCCCGGCACATGGATCGCCGTCGAACTGCGCGGCACCTACACCGACGGTGGCCGCACCCCCTGGTACGTCATGGGCCGCTGGACCGCCGGCGACACCGACGCCGACATCCGGCGCACCTCCGTCGACGGCCAGAAAGACGGCAAGAGCAGCATCTCGACCGACACTTTTGCCATCGACACCCCGGCGAGCGGCCTCCGTCTGACCTCCTATGAACTCCGGGTCACCCTCTACCGCAAGCCCGGCGGCACCCTCACCCCCACCGTCTGGCGGCTGGGCGCCATGGGCTCGGACCTCCCCGACCGCTTCGAGGTGCCGGCGTCGGAGCCCGGAGCGGTCGGCCGCGAGCTGGTCGTCCCGCGCTACTCGCAGGAGATCCACAAGGGCCAGTACCCGGAGTACGACAACGGGGGCGAGGCATGGTGCAGCCCCACCTCCTCCCAGATGATCGTCGAATACTGGGGCCGCAGGCCCACCCAGCAGCAGCTGTCCTGGGTCAACCCCGACTACGCCGACCCTCAGGTCTGCCACGCCGCCCGCTACACCTTCGACTACCAGTACGACGGCTGCGGCAACTGGCCCTTCAACGCCGCCTATGCCGCCACGTACCCGGGCCTGCAGGGCGTCGTCACCCGCCTTTCCTCCCTCACGGACGCCGAACGCCTCGTCCATGCAGGCATCCCGGTCATCACCTCCCAGTCCTTCCTGAAGGCCGAACTCGACGGCGCGGGCTACGGCACCGCCGGCCATCTGATGACCGTCGTCGGCTTCACCAAGGACGGCGACGTCATCACCAACGACCCGGCCTCACCCGACGACGCCGCGGTCCGGCACGTCTACAAACGCCGCCAGTTCGAAAACATCTGGCTGAGGACGAAGCGTTACGACGAAAAAGGCCAGGTCAAGAGCGGTTCTGGGGGTGTCTGCTACCTCTACTTCCCGGTGAAGTCAGCACCAAGTCAGCACCGAGTCCTGCGCGAGCTCGGAATCCGGTAGGGGTTCACGCCGCCGGGCCCACCGACAGCTCGTCGGGCAGGTAGCCCTGGAAGGTCGCCACCACCTGACGGCAGCGCTCACGCCCGTCCTGGGTGAGGTGCCCGTAGCGGTCGACCGTGACCTTGATGGACCGGTGCCCCAGCCACCGGGACACCTCGTGAATGGACACTCCGTTCGTCAAGGTCACGGTCGCCCATTTGTGCCTCAGGTCATGGGGTGTGTATTGCCGAAGCCCCAGCCGTTTGATGGCCCGATCCCAGGAAGCGCGGACGAGTCCGGGGTATGTCATCCCGCCCTGCTGGTTGAGAATGGGGAAGCGATCGGCGAAGGCAGCGAAGTATTCTGGCACCGGAACGTCGCGCCATTCGCCCTCTTTCCGGTGTTTCAAAGGCGCGTATCGCGCCACATAGAGTCCGTCCTCATCGCGATACCGGACGACTTGGCGCCGCAGGCGCAACAGTCCGTCCTGAAAATCCTCGGAAAAGACCCCAAGCGATTCGCCGATACGCAGCCCGCCGCAAGCCATCAGCCACACCGCAGGCTCCAAGCGCGGTCCGATAGCCTGCGCGATGGCCTTGATCTCATCGAGCCTCGGAAGGCTCCGCTCATCGACCGGAACCACCGGATTATCAGGCTTCTCCGCTTCCTTGACCGGGTTGCTGGATATACGCCTGTGGCGCACTGCGTGGGAGAAGAGCGACGACAGTGCAATGTTGCGCGCGTCGATCGTGTTCGGCTTGGCCCCGTCCTTCGCCCACCGCGCGTACAGCTCCTCCACATCGGCTGCCGTCACCTGAGCGATCGTCTTGCACCCCAGGTACGGCAGAACGTGAAGCCGCATGATGCGCTCGTACGACTCCCAGGTGCCGCCCGACAGGAGCACTCCCTTGAGCCAGTCCTCGCTATAGCGACGCAGGGAAACCTTGCCGGCGTTCGGGTCGATATACGTGTTCTCACGCTTGTCGTTCTCCACCTTGGTGGCGAAGTCCACCGCGTCCTTCTTGCGGTCGAATGCCTTCTGGCGCTGCCGGGCGCTGCGCCCGCCGGGCTCCCGGTAGCGGACAGCCCAGCGCTTTCCAGGTGCACCAGCGCCCTTGTCTAGGACCGTAGCCACATCCACACCAATCTGTCGGAGAGTCCCTGGCGGGTCTTCCCGTCAGAGGGTGTTGTTGTAGCTCGAAATTCCGGCCGTGCCAAATGTGGGCTGCGGGGGAGATTTTGCTACGAGCCCGCTCATCGGGGGCGCAACCCTCCGCATCGGGGGCACAGAACCCGACGTACGGGTCGACTCGTCCGCCGCTACCTGGGACATTGCCTCGGAAAGGGCCTCTGGCCTGTGTTGGAGGCCCTTTTCGACCTTTCACGCGCTTGCCGTTTTGGGTAGCCGAAAGTCCCTCGGAAGCCCCTCGGGTAGAGCTGAAAAAGTCTCTGAAAAATCCCAGAGGTGGGCGGGCATCGGAGGCGTCTGAGCAGCCGCTCCATGGGGGTACCCATGCTGATGTGTAGTTGCGTGCCGCTCAAGGTGCTGCCCCGCTGGGAGCGGGGTGGGTAGGTCTGTTGGCGCGATCTCCGCCTGCGCGGAGATGCTGCGCCGACGCCCTTGTACCGGTGGGCCTCGTCGACGCCCGCTCCGCGTACGCGGAGAGCTGCTCGCGCTGCTGCGGAGTTGCACCGCTTGTCGCCCTGTCGTCGTGCTCGCCCAGGAAGATCCGGGTGTCGTCCTCGCCGGGGTTGGCGAGGTCGAGAACGGCGCCGTCGGCGGCGCCCTCGATGAAGTACGAGGCCCGCTTCGCCCCCAACGGGGATGATGTGCCACTGCTGGCCCTTCTCGCCGGCGGCGGCGTCCCACTGGCGGACGCCATAGTCTCGGCGGCGGGGTTGTCGAGCACCTTGCCGCTGATCGCGTTGCGGAGGGCCGTGATCCAGCGCGTCCTCAAGGTGATATCGCCCGCCGATGCCCGGGGGTCGCGCCCGATGCCTGCCTTGATCGCCCTCCTGGCTCGTCCGTGTAGGGGTGGAAGAGCGCGATCGACCAACTGTCTGTGAACTCAGTCAATGATTGGTTTGTGTAAGGTGGCTGAGCTACGTTGATGGCGTCTGTGTCAGGCTCGTCCGAAAGTCATCCCCCGCTCGGAGAATCACATGTCAGACTCCATCGATGTGCCCGTCACCCTGGCGGGAATCGCACGCATCGCGGGTGTTGGTCGAGCGGCAGTAAGCAACTGGCGGCGCCGCCACGACTCGTTCCCGACACCGGTCGGCGGAACGGACACCAGCCCGCAGTTCTCCCTCACCGACATCGAACGATGGCTCCACGCCCACGGGAAGATTGAGCGGATTGGGTTGCGCGAGCGGCTGTGGCCGCACTACGAGGCGCTGGGAGAGCGTGCGGTCATGGGCGCGGCGCTTGCGGAAGCCGGCCGCCGCCTTCTCGCTGCGGAAGACGCGGACCAGGCCGTGCCGGAGCAGTCCTTCCTTCCGGAAGAGGCTGCCCAGGTGGTGGACGAGACGGTCGACGCCGCACGCCATGAAGGAGGCCGTGAGACCTTCGACTTCCTGCTTTCGCGCTGGCTCGACGCCCATGTACGGCAGGTCAGTACCACTCCGGCCCCACTGGCCCGGCTGATGGCGGACATCGCTCTAGCCGTCCGGGCCGGAGGGACCGGGGGCGGCGATGCACGGACGACCGTCCTCGACCCCGCATGTGGCGTCGGTGGGCTGCTCCTGGCCGCGGGTGAGGGCATGGGGGAGTGGGGGACTGAGGCCAACTCCACGGCTCCGGCGCTCCTCGGGACCGACCTTGACCCGGCGCTTGCCGCGCTGGCGGCGGCCCGGGTGGGCTTCGCCCGCGCAGGCGGTGGAGGGGTGGACGCGGAGATCAGGGCAGGAGACTCGCTCCGCGCAGACCCGCACGGTGCCGTTCGGGCCGACATCGTCCTTTGCAACCCCCCGTTCAACGCGCGCGACTGGGGCCACGAGGAACTGGCCACCGATCCCCGCTGGGTCTACGGCCTGCCACCGAGGACCGAGCCCGAACTCGCCTGGATCGAGCACGCGCTGGCGCGATTGGTGCCCGACGGTGTGGCCGTACTCCTGCTACCGCCGGCGGTGGCCTCCCGGCGTGCGGGCAGGCGCATCCGCGGGGCGCTACTGCGCGCGGGCGCGCTGCGGGGAGTCGTCGCACTGCCGGCCGGGGCCGCGCAACCGCACAGCGTCTCGCTCCAGTTGTGGATTCTCCGGATGCCCGCGTCCGACATCGGAGCTCCCGGCGAACGCCTGTTCCTGCTCGACGCGGCCACCTCGCAGGGGGCGGCCCGGGGGGCTCAGAGCATCGATTGGGTGCGGCTGAGTGGCCGCGTACTCGACGCGGTACACGCTCATTCCTGGTCCGGGGCACGGAAGACGAGAGCAAGGAAGAAGCTGCCAGAGGGGTGCGTCATCGTCCCCGTGATGGATCTGCTCAATGAACAGACGGATCTCACGCCCGCCCGCCACGTACCGGAGACGGCTGTGGAGGCCCAGGCCAAGCGACATGAATCCTGGGGGCGCCTGGACGGCCTGCTCGACGAGGTACGCGGCCATTCCCGATCCCTCGCGGCGATCGACCTGTCGGCGAGCGGCGATGCCGCGTCCACGGTCACGGTCTCGGACCTGGACCGTGCCCACGCGCTCAAGCTGCGGCAGGGGCAGACGCTTCCCGGCGAGCTGCTGCACGCTGACGCACTTCCGGATGGTGGGGTACCGGTCCTGAGCGTTCCCGACCTGGTCCAGGGAGGGGGGCCGGGGGGCTGGCTCGCCGGGGCCGAGGTGGAGAAGGGCGCCAGCACCGGTTCGTTCACCGTGGCCGAGCCCGGGGATGTCATCGTGGCGGGTGTCGAGCGGGCGTATCGCGTTTGGGTCCAAGAGGACAGGCCCCTGGTGCTCGGACCTCAGCTCTACGCGCTGCGCCCGGACCGCGAACTCCTCGACCCCTGGTTCCTCGCGGGCTGCCTGCGCGCTCCGGCGAATGCGCGGCAGGCCGGTTCGCACACCTCCAGCTCGGCCCGTATCGACGTACGCAAACTGCGGGTGCTTCAGCTCTCCCTCGCCGAACAGCGGCCGTACGCGGCGGCCTTCAGGGAACTGCTGGCACTTGAGGAGTCACTCCGCTCGGTCGCGGCGGTGGGTGAGGATCTCGTCCGGGGCCTCGGGGACGGGCTCGCGGCGGGGAGGCTGCACCGATCGCGCCGATGAGTCGGCCGCCCTGCATCACCGAGGCGAGCGCGGAGGAGGCACCTGCGCCAGGCTGTCCGCCTACGCCTCGAAGCTCAGCTCCTCGAGCTCGATGCCGACCTCGTGGCACCGCTCGGCCAGCACCTGGGCGCGAGGGCCTGTGACGCGGGGCAGCTCGTCGAGCACCATGGTCCGCGCTGCTGCGGCGGGGAGCAGGTCACCGAAGGGGATACGGCACTCCGCCGCGCCGAGAGTGCCTTCCAGGTAGTCGGCCAGATCGTCCGGGCTCGCACTGTCCTCAGCGCGCAGGGCCAGAGCCTCGTAGAGTAAGATCGCCTCCTTGCAACGCCCTGCGACGCGCATGCCGTTCGCGGCCACGCGCAAGGCCGCCCGGACCCGTGGGTCGAAGACGCCCCAGTCCCGGCGGGCGGCGGGCAACAGCTCCACCAGCTTGTCCGCCGCGCTCGCGGGTTCACCGGAATCGATCTCGGTCTCGGCCCCGGCGGCGACCTCCTGAAACATCCGGCGACTGAGGAACCTGGAACCGCGGTGCCTCCTGCTCGGACTGGCCACGGCCGCCGGTGTCGCGGGCGCGGCGGGCAGGTCGTACTCGTCTGGCAAGCGCAACGGACGCGTAGGGTCCGGCTCCAGCCGAGGGGACGGGGCGGCGTCACCTGGGCGGGGTGCGTACTTCCGCAGTACCTCCGCGACCGCGCGAGCGTCCTCCGGCCGGCCCTCCGGCTCTTTCGCCAGCAACTTCAGGACCAGCTCCTCCAGCTCTGCCGGGATGTGCCCGATGTGACAGGTGGGCGGGATCGGCGCGGCGTGCACATGCTGGTCCTTCAGGCCGTCCCCGGAGAACGGCGGGTGGCCGGTCAGTAGGTGGTAGAGGACGCAGCCCAGTGCGTACAAGTCGGTCTTCGGGGTGATCTGGCGTTCCAGGATCTGCTCCGGGGCCTCGTACCCCCTGCTGCCTACGGTGGAACCGTGCTGGGTGTAGTCCGTGACGCCGGGCCAGAGTGGCTTGGCGATGCCGAAGTCGATGAGGACGACCACGCCGTTTTCGTCGATGATCAAGTTGTACGGCTTGAGGTCGCGGTGCACCACTGGCAGGTCGTGGGCGCAGGCCAGCGCCTCGGCGATCTGGACCCCGATGGCCGCGCCGACCTCGATGGTGGGGGTGTACTGGTCCAGGAAGAGGTGGAGGGGCTTGCCGGCGACGAAGCGCATCACGAGGTAGGGCTCGGAGCCGTGGGTGCCCTGGTCGTACAGCTCGGGAATGCTCCTGTTGCACAGCCGTCCGAGAAGCGCGCCCTCACGCCGGAAGCGGCCACGCATGCGCCGCAGTTCGTCGTGTGCCTCGTCTTCGTCGAGTGAGTCCAGGAGATCGCTTTTTGTGCGCAGGCACTTGACGGCCACCAGCTTCTCGCCCCGCAGGTCTTTCGCCTGCCAGACCACGGCCATGCCGCCGCTGCCCAGATGCTTGAGCAGTTTGTACCGGCCGCCCAGCACATCGTCCTTCTTCATGCCGCCCCTTGCCTCTGAAGCGTCCCGCGTCCGACGCGCAGGAGAGGCGCGACGCTGGCGGGTTTCCGGTTCCGCCGGACCGTTGCGTGGCGGAGGCGTCCAGTGTAAAGCGATCGACGGAAGCTTTGTGCATGGACTTAGTTCACAGCTCTCGTGTGTCATGCTGGAGACGCCCGCCACCCGGTGCGCCGTCCTCTGCCGTGTCGCAACGGGCGGTCTTGCCATACCGCTTGGAGGAACTATGAGCAGTTGGCCGCGCCCCGCCGGGACAAGGGGTGACATCAAGCTGGTGCGCACGAACCTCGGTGCGGCGCGACTCGACCCCCGGGACTGCCCCACGAAACGCGCCAGCGACGCCCGCCCGATGCTGATTGCCGATCCCGAACCTCCGGAACTCAGCGAAAAATTCCAGGACTTCACGCTCAAGGTCTTCATGGACGCGCTCGACCTCATTGAACACGAGCGCAACGAGCCGGAGTGGGTGATCGGAGAACTCAGGCGCACAGAGGGGACTTTCGGGCTCTACCGCCGTCGTGAAGCGCACCCCATACTGCTGTCCTGGTCGGCCGAGGCGGTCCGGCGCTATCTGGCGGCCCGGGTGGCGGACCAGCACGCCCGCCAGGCCGCCGGCCTCCCGCTCACCGTCCCGGTCCGTGACACATGGGTGGTCGGCAAGGATCCCGGGCTGGTCGACGCCCGGGGCGCGGACACCTACGAGATGACCGCCTGGGGACGCCGCTACGCGGCCCTCGACGGCTCCACCAGGGAACTGTGGCTGCTCACCTTCGGCGCCGCCAAGGAAGACCGCCCCGAAGGGGAAAAGGCCGCAGCCGCGTACGTCGCGGCAAGAGGGCGGCCAGCGGGCAGAGGGTGGCGGAAGCGGCACACTCCGATCCCCTTCGACGAAATCCCGCAGTACCGCACCGCCCTGCCCGAGCAAGTCCGGGTCATCGAATTCGGCTGCGGAGACGGCAAGCACAGCGAGCTGCTCGACTGGAACAGGCAGGAGGCGCGGCAGCATTTCACGGCGGAGGGGTGGCCCGCGTTACGCCAGGCCATCGATGGCACCGGGACCCGTCCCGGAACCGGCTGCGTCGACTGCAAGGCGCTGGCTGGCTGCGAGGCCCTTCCGCGCAGCCCGGAACTGCTGAGGATCACGCCGCCGGAGCGCCGGCGGCCCCGGCGCAGCGTCTCGGCCACTGATCTGCGCGCCTACCGGGACTGCCCCGCGAAATACCACGCGACGCGGCAGCTCAAACTGCGCTCCTCGAAGCCGGAGAGCCCGGAGGTGCGACGCGGCCGTGTGGTCGACGATGTCCTGAACCAGCGGCACGGCAGCACGCCCTACCGGAGCTGTGAGGAGATCCCGGGCCCGGCGGACCCTGCGTCCTGGGGCGCGGGCGGCCTGCACCTGAGCGGTAAGGAAGCGCTCGACGGCGCCGCCATGCTCGAACAGCACGCCTTCTACTGCCCGTTGGACGGTCTCGCCCCGGAGGAAGAGGTGCGTGTCCAGTACCAGGCGGTCTGCTACGACCCCGAACTCGATCTCGTCCTGATAGCCACCCCCGATCTGCTCCACACCCGTCGTGGGGGCTGGATCTGGCGGGAGACCAAGACCGCGAGCAGGTACCTCTATGAAGGGGAGTCGCTGTTGAAGCACTACCCTCAGCTGGCGCTCGGCGTACTGATGCTGGCCGCCGGCGTCCTGGGTGGTGCCGTGGCGCGCTCGAGGGTGGAGCTCGAACTGCTGCACACCGACGACGTGACCTTTGAGGAGCTGGACCCCTCGCGCCCGGGGACCGTCGACGAAGCGAGAGAAGTGATCGCGCAACTCGCCCAGCCCTGGGCCCGGGATCAGGACTACCCGGCCGATCCAGGCCGGCACTGCGGCAGCTGCGAAGCCCTCGAATGGTGCCAGCCGGGCATCGAACATCTCGCCACGACGGAGCAGGAGCACCGATGACCACCGCCTCTGATGCCCACGCTGCCCAGCGCGGCGACTGGCTCGACTTCCCTGACGTACGCTTGCTCCGTACGCTGGCTGGCGCGGTGATCCAGCTCGCCGACCTCGGGTCGCTCTCCTCCTTCAGGCTGCCCTATCCGGCCGAAGCTCAGCGCGCTCTCGATCGGACCGTCCTCGCCTGCCTCCTCAGGGGCGTTGAGGAGATCCCCCGCAGCCTGCCGGAACTGCTCTTCTGGTGCCACAGCCGCCCCTTGGAGGACTGGCCCCTCGACCTGCCGCCGGATGCCTTTGGACCGGATGACTACCTGGTGGACCCCGAGGCGCTGGTCCCCACCCAGCTGTGCCACGAGTGGTGGATCAGAGGCAAGGACGCCGGCGCCGCGCAATTCGACCGGGAGGTCATCCACACGGCGATGCGTCTGTGCCGCAAGGCGTCGTCGCCCGAGTCCTACGTAGGCTTCCGCAGGCTCCTGGTCGAACGCCCGGTGCTCACCGGAGTGGAACGGTTCGAGACCGATACCGACCTGTTCCTCGCCCCCGTACAAGAACTCCTGGACCAGTGCTACGCGGCGGTCCCGGCCTCCTACGAATTCGAGGGCGCCTACGTCACCTGCGGTCGCTGCCTGACCTTGCTCACGCCGGTTGCTGGCGGCGCATGGTGGTGCGAGCGAGACCGGTGCCGGCGCCGGGGAGCGCCGCCGCACGGACGGACCCTGGCCGGGGCTGACGCGGCCGGACTGCTGCAACTGATGCGACCACTGAGGCAGTTCGTCACCAGCCCGGGACGCGCCGAGGTCGAACTGGAGGCCCGGCTGAGCGCGCTGGGGCTTGAGGTTCAACTCTGGCCCGGCTTCGACGCCTACGACTTGCGCGTGACCTTCCCCGACGGACACGTCTGGGCCATCGACGTCAAGGACTGGAAGCATCCCGGCCTACTCGGCCGGTCCGCGAAACCCGTCCGTCCGGAACCGCCCTACGACGAGTCGTGCTGGGTGGTCCCCCGTGAACAGGCCGAAGCTCACCGCGACTACCTCGGCACGTACCGGCGCAACCGCCCCGGCTCCGCCGAGGGCCTGCCCCTGCTCACCGACGACCGGCTCGTCGCACTCGCCACCGCCCGGCTCCGCGGGGCAAGCGGGCCCCACTTGACGGACTCCGCACCGACGAACGGATCCCCCCGTGCGTAACAGCAGCGAGTGGTACCAGCCACTGGCCAAAGCCCTGGAACCGTTCTGGCCCCAGGATCACCACGACGTAAACCCCTCCCTGCTCTGCCAGGTGGAACTCGGCCTCTACCTGATCGAGAAGCTCGACCCCTCCCGCGACGCCCATGGTGTCTACACCCTCCTGGGCGGCTACCCCTTCGCCGTGGCCGCGGGCATCGCGACCACACCGGCACAGAGCGCCCAGCTGGACGCGGCACGCCACCTGCTGTGGAAGCTGCGTCGTCGCCGCATGTGGCACCAGTGCCTGGAGACGTATGCCCAGCTGCCCGAACGGCTCTGCGGATACCGGCTGCCCGAGGGAGGTGGGCCGGCGCGGCGGGTCGAGCCGACCGTCGCGGGGGACCGCTTCGACAGGTTCGAGCGCGCGTTGTCCCGACTTCCGGACTTCGATCAGCGCGTGCTGCCGCCTGCCCCGGCGGGCCAGGCCCGGTTCACCGAGCGGCACCGGCCGGCCTCCGTGACCATCCCCGAGCAGTTGTGCTTTCCGCCGGCGACCGGCCACGACCTTGGCCGGGTCCCGGGAACCGCGGGCCGGCCCCTGGACATCCCCCTGGCCGAACTCGCCGAAACTGCACGCTGGATGGAGGAGGCCGAGACCGCTGCCGGCCTCCCCTCCGGGAAATGGGTGCGACGCCTGGAGGACCTGCAACTCGATGTCCTGGCCGCCGATGGGCTGCGCTTCGAGAAGACGACGGTGCTGCGCCTGGACCAGCTGCTCCACCTGGTCGGCATGGTGGGCGCGGGCAAGAGCACCCTGATGAATCTCATTGCCGTCTGGGGTGCACGTAAGGGGTTGCGTACCACTCTGGTCGTCGGCGATGTCGCCGAACAGCTCACCCTGGTCAGCCAGTTCCGGGACCTGGGGCTGAAGGCCGCTCCTGTCATCGGCGGCACCACCCGCGAGCAGCACGCATCCCGGCTGCACCGCCGACTCGCCGCACGCGGCCGAGCATCCCTGCTTCAGCACGACGATCCGGCCTTCGACGACCTGAGCACGGTGTGCGTCCTCGACGCGCAGCGCGGACTGGAAGCGGCCGAACCCCTGCGCTATGTTGACGCACCCTGCACGGAACTACGCCCGGTCAAGAAGCCCGGTCCGACTGCCGTCGGGGAAATCCAGCTGCCCGTGTACCGGCACGACGTGTCAGAAGGGCACACGGAGGAAGTCACAAGGGGAGTGGAGCCTGAGACTTCCCGGTCCGACCACGGCTGTCCGGTGTGGAGCGTCTGCCCCCGGCACGCCATCGACCGAGAGCTGGTCGACGCCCTGATCTGGGTGGCCAACCCCGCCAGCCTGTTGCAGAGCGCCGTCCCGAACCACCTCAACGCCGAACGTCTCAGGCACCTCGAACTCGCCTGCCTACGCAGCGACATCGTCATCGTCGACGAAGCAGACCGCGTACAGATGCAGCTCGACACCGCCTTCGCCCCGTCAGCGACGCTGATCGTGCGTGGTCCGGAATCCTGGCTCGACCGACTCGGCATCCACAAGATCGATGAACTGGCCCGGCAGGGCCGCCTGCCCCTCTCGGCCCGCGATGTCGAACGATGGTCAGCCTCCCTGGACATCGTCCACATCGCTGCCAATCGCCTTTATCGCAGGCTGATCACCGACGATGACCTCCGTAAGTGGGCGGACATCGAGTACTTCAGCGCCTGGACGCTCCAGGAGAAGCTCGTCAACCAGTGGTACCCCCGGCCGCGTGCCGACGGATCCCTCCCCGACGGCATCTCCTCCGACACCGAGGTGTACGACTCCGACGACGAATCCGACGGTCCCGCATCCATGCCGCGCACCCCGGGTACAGAGCCGTGGGATACCCGCCGCAACGCAGTGACCGAGGCCCTCGACGCCTTCCGCGACGACCCGCTCGGTGATCGCGGCCCGCACAGCGACCTCACCGACACTCTGATCCGCAGGGCCGGAGATCTCCTGCACAACCTCGACCAGACTGCGACCAGCCAACGGGTCCGCTCCGTTCTCGACACCCTGCTCACCGGGTCGCCCCTGTTGGACGGTTCACTGCGCCAAGAGGCACCTGGGCCGGGGAAGCCCGCTCGGGACCCCGTAGACACTTGGGGGACTGAACCCTGGCTGGAGCGGCAAGTACGACGCCTTGAGTTCACCCTGGTACTGGCCGCACTGCATCAGCGCCTGGAACGCGTCACTTTCCTGTGGCCGCAGGCTGAGGCGGCTCTCCACCTGGACACCGCCGATAATGAATTGTCCCGCAGACCTCCCCTGGACTACGCACCGGTAGTGCCGGAAGCCCCGATGGGTAATGTCCTCGGGTTCCAGTATCTTCCCGAAGACTCGGAGCGAGGCCCGGACGGCGACGAACAGCGCAGCGGCACCCTCCGCTTCTTCCGGTGCGCCGGCGTAGGCCGGGAACTTCTGCTCAACCTTCCTGCATTGGGAGCCGACTCCGCTGCGGGCCGGCCCGGACCGCACATGCTGCTGATGTCTGGCACCAGCTGGGCTGGTACCTCGAGCCGTGCACACGTCATGGCTCCGGTCAAAGCGATTCTCAAACCCCATCAGGCCGCCGTCGACTCCATCCGGCGGACCCGCTTCACCACGCTGTTCCTCTACGACGGCGAAGGGGCCCCGCTCACCCTCTCCGGAGCCAAACTCGACACCCGTGAAAGGGTCTTGGCTCAAATGGTCACTCAGCTCGGGAAGTCGGCGCCGGGTAGCACATCGCTCCTCGACAGGGAACTGCGGCGGATCGAGGACGGTGAACGACGACGGGCACTGCTCCTGGTCGGCAGCTACCAGGACGCCAGGCTCGCCGCCGACCTCCTTGAACGGATGCCGCGCTGGCGTGGAAAGGTCCGCGTTCTGGCCTCTGACAAGGCAGAGCTCGACCACACCGGGCCTGGCGACACGGCCACCGGCGACTTCACCGGCGCCTCCGCCGTACGCCGTGGTGACCTGGCTGCCTTCGCCAAGGACGAGGACGCTGAAGTCCTGGTTGCCCCCCTGATGGCGATCGAGCGCGGTCACAACATCCTCAACCAGAGCCACAAGGCAGCCTTCGGGACCGTGCTCTTCCTCGCCCGTCCCCACCCGCGTCCCGACGACCTCTCGCTTGCCGTCTTCGCCGTCAACGACTGGGTCACCAGGTTCGTCCGCGACCAGCCGGACCCCGAAGCGGGAACCTTCGGCAAGCTTGTGGCCGACGCGGCCAACCTGGACGCCGCCGGGCTCGGCTTCCGCCTCGCAGCCCGGAAGGAATGGCGCCGCCTGCTGTCCCGGCGCTACATCTACTCGCGGCTCAGCGACGCGGAGAAGACGTCCTTCGCCTGGGACCAGCTCGTCACCATCTGGCAGGTCATCGGCCGTCTCGTACGAGGCGGAGTGCCCGCGCGTGTGGTGTTCGTCGACGCGGCCTTCGCCCCCGCCCTCGCCGAAGCCGGGGCCCCGCCCGCGGCGGCGACCCGGAGCGGACGCCGGCGCAACGACGACGGTCTGCTCATCAAGCTTCGTGACGTCCTCGCGCCCTACTTCGACGACGAGACCGCCCCCGAATCGTTTCCCGACCCCGCAGACCCCGCCCTGGTACGCACGCTCTACCACCCGCTCTACGACGCCCTGTGCGGCCTGAGCGCCGGAAACTGACCGCTGAGACAGCAAGGAGACTGTGAAGACCATGGCCGCCAAATACCGCGACACCAGCCGGGCTGCCTACCTCCTCAAGCCCGACGCTGCTCCCTGGACCGCCCGTTACCGTGCGCTGCCCTCTCCTGAGCAGTGGCACGAGAGCGTCCTGGAACTCTGCAATCTCGGCCGTGCCCCCAAGGCCGAGCCGTACCGTACCGCGCCCGTCGCCCGCTTCAACGGAGTCCTGCAGACCCTCGCTCCCGATCTGATCGTCCGAGGCCGCCCCCGCGACACGCAGCAGCTGGCCGAGGACTTCTGGCTCTACGCCCCGTACGACGTTCCCCACCCACTTCCTGGTGACACCCTTGACCGGCTCAATGGTGCCTGGCTCCAGGACCTCCGCCCCGAACCCGACCATCACCGCGCAGTCCTGGACACGTACACGAAGCTGCGCGCCTGCCCACCGCAGTGGCAGGACGTCACCGTCGACCTCCTAGGCTGCCCCATCACCGACGGCGGAACTGCGGCCCCGCGCGACCGGCAGTACCAACTCGCAACCGATGCCCTGGCCCGGCGCATCCTCGCTCTCGGCCCCTACGAACACAGCGCCGGCAGCCTGCACTTCCGCGCCGTGCCGCGAGGCCCGCGCCAGCAAGGAGCGGAGCTTCTCTCACAGCCTCTCTCGCACGTGGTCAAGGGGCGTGAGTGGTGGTTCTCCATCGTGATCAATATTTCGCTGCACACAGTCCCCTTCGACCCCCGACCCCGTCTCCACCTGCACACCGGAGTACGCCGCTGGGCGACTCGCCTCGACGCGAAAAAGCAGCGGCTGCGGCTCCCGTACGGCCGCGACACCTCTGTCTATCTACTGCCCGGCATCCCCTGGCTGCCCGGAACGCCCACCAGCAACCGGTACGCGGTGGCGCGCCTGACCTGGGACCGCGGCACTCAGGGCTACGCCTGGAAGAACAACGGACCCGCCCAGATCCTCGGCAGGCTGACGCTCAATCGCCCCTTCCCCGACCCGGTCAGCCTGCTCACTGAACCCGAGGAGTGGATCGGCGACGGGGAGGGCACCCGCGCCTCGGTCGTGCACAGCACACACATGGGTGCTCATGGCATCGGTACCGGCCTCATGTCGCACCAACGCTCACAGATCGTCGAATGGGCCGAACAGGCGCTTCCCGAGCAGATGCGCAGGGTCCCCTCCCTCAGCCGAGCGAGCGTCGGCAGCAGTGCCCCCGCCAACGTCCGGCCCAAGCCCAAGGCAGCGGAGAAGGCCGCCGAGGCGGAACGCGAGGCCCTCGCCCGCCGAACCGCACTCGCGGTGGCAGCCAGGATCAACGAGGGACAGGACCCCGCCGAGGCGATCGAGGGGACGGGAGACGCGTGCCTCGTCGAAGCGCGACTGCTATGGCAGAGCCCTTCGTTCCGGGAGGCGGCCATCGAGGCCCTCGCCGATGTCCTCGGGTTGGACGGCGACGGCGGCTGTCCAGAGCCCGCCACCGCTGAGGAGGCGTACGAGCTGGCCGCCCCAGGAAGCCCGGTCATCCTCGAATGGAAGTCCCCGGAACTCACCCTCCGCCTACGCTGCCTGCGCACCACCAGCGGAATCACCGACACCCTGGGCATCGACCCCAAAGCGCGGCCAAGGGGCAAAGCCCTGGAAGCCGGCATCAACACCCGCCGGAAGGCAGCTGAGACATTCCTCGCCGACGATGGAGCCGACCCGCTACACCCCGGCTTCGCCCTCGTGGAGATCGACCGCCAACAGGACTTCGCCCACCGTCTGGACGACCCCAAGTACGCGCTCCGGCTGGGTTGCGCGGACTCGGGCGTGCTCACACAGTTCGCGCTCGTCCCCAAGAAGGCCAAGGGACACAACACCGAGAAGAACCTCTCGCACCGGGTCCGTTCGGGATGGGAGGACGCCCTGCGCCAGTACGGCGTTCGCGTCCTGCCCGAGCACACGCTCGGCGAGGAGATCCCCGAGGACCTGCGCTACGTCGCCACGTACATGGTCAAGCGACGCAAAGACGGCCCCACACGGCTTCCCCGCCACACCCCAGTGGCCGTCATGGTCACGCCGCTAGCACCGGGAAGCGGCCTGGCGGCGGTCACCGGCTGGGACGAGCGGACGGGACGCTGGATCCCCTACCCCCAATTCCTGCTCGGCCTGGTCAAGACAGCCGAAATTCCGGAGGTGAGCGAACCCACGGAGACCGAGACCGGAACGGTCATGGACACCGAAGCCGCCGCTGTCGTACCCCGGCAACGCTCGAAGTATCGTGTCTGGCAACAGAACATGGACGAGCAGCGCAGAGCCACCGCCCGCTACCTCCAGAAGATGGTCCGCTCTCTCCGCGGCCGGCCCACCGCCCTGCTGTCCCATTCTCAGAACAGCCGGTTGCACTGGCCCTGGCTCCAGGACGGCCGAACCGAACGAGACCTGATCAAGACCGGGCACGCGCAGCCGGTGGGACTCGACCCCGATCTCCGGTTGATCCGCGTACGTACCGCAGCGGGTCGGGAGACCCCCCAGTGGTGGGGCAATGCCGCTCCCGGCGAGGTCAACGGCCTGCCCCAGGGGCTGTGGGTGGAAGACGAAGGTGCAGTCCGGACCTCAGGGCGGATCTTCTACAGCACCACTCCCAAGGCAGGCACCTTCCGGGACTCCGCCGTCGAGGCCGACAAGATCGCTCCCCGCCCTCTCCGGCAGGGCCCCAACAAGGGCAAACCCACCATCGACACGCACATCCCCGCCTGGAACCCCGGGCTGGTGGAAATCGCAGTCCTGGGCTGTCA
The DNA here is from genome assembly GCF_053612065.1 of Streptomyces sp. NPDC054765. Classification (NCBI taxonomy): domain Bacteria; kingdom Bacillati; phylum Actinomycetota; class Actinomycetes; order Kitasatosporales; family Streptomycetaceae; genus Streptomyces; species Streptomyces sp. NPDC054765. Next base: position 98,997 of record NZ_JBSHBP010000022.1, read on the forward strand.
CCCGGATGCTGGCGACTCGCCCGAAGCCTTGGCTCTCGCGGTGCACCAGCTTCGCCAGGCCCCTGACTACCTGGACGCACTCTCGCTGCCGCTGCCCCTGCACCTGGCGAGCCTTGCCCAGCACTACGTACTGCCGACGGTCGCCGAGGGAGCGGGCGAGGCCGAGGAATCCTCCCCGGAGGAGTCGGCCACTGCCGAGGTGGAGGGCAGCGCCAAGGGGCAGAGAGTAGTGGCGGCGCTGGGCGTGATCGCGGAGGCCGCGGACACCGAACCGGCAGACGTGGACCCGGAATGCGCGGAGGAACCCGGCCTCGCACAAGCGCCGGAGGACGAGCAGCTCACCCTGTTCTCCTGAGGAGACGGGCGGAGCCGGAACGGGAGGGACCGCGCTCCGCCCAGCGACATCGATTCAGAATGCTTCCGACAAGCTTTGGGTGCCGCCCGTGCCGGTGCTCCCGCCGATCGGCGATGGACCGTCCGCTCGCGTTCGCGTCGATCGGTGCGATGGAGTGCTGCGTGCAACCCGAAGGAGCAGCACGTCTTCATCCTTTCCGGCAGTGCATCATCGGCGGTGATGGTCCCGTCGAAGATGGTGGCTTTGACGGCCTCGGCGAGCAGGAATCCGACCTTGGTGGAGACCTTGATCCAGGCCGAGGCTGCATGAGCGGTTGGCGTAGTTGGAGCTGGGGGTCAGGGACCCCAGGGTGGACGGCCGCCGGAGACCCAGCGGCCGAGGGCACGGCCGTCGATGAGGCGGAGGGGGTGGTCGAGTTCAGCGTTGGCGCGTTGAGCGTCTGGGGTGAAGGTGCTGGTGGTGATGATGAGGGCTTGGTCGCAGCGGTGGTAGGCGCGGTAAGTGCCGTTCACGGCGTAGATGACGGGGGCTCCGACGCGGTTCGATGGTGCGTAGCGCTTGCACTGGATGGCGATGCGGCGGCCGTCGGTGAGTTGGAGGAGGACGTCGAGGGCACGGTCGTTGGCACCACCGGAGACGGTGGCGGTGCGGACGGAGGGGGCGCGGCGGGCGAGGTCGGCGATGGCGTGCTCGAACTGGGTGCCGGTCATGTGTTGGTAGGCGGCGATGCTGTGGGTGAAGTCCGCCCGGGCAGCGGTAGGCAGCGTGGGCAGCTGGATGCGACTGGTGCGGACGAGGAGAAGGAGAACGACTGCGGCCAGGGCGAGGGCGGCCAGGATGCTGGTGGTGACGGGATATTCGCGGATCGCTGCGATCACAGTTGCCAGGACGATAGCGGCGGCGACGAGGCGGCTGGTTGCGGCCTCACGCCTACGTCGCCGGACAGTGCGGCGCTGTGGCCTCGTGGCGGGGCGGCGGGTACGGGTGGGTCGGCGTCGTCGTGCCGGTGCGGTCATGCTTCCCCTGGTGAGTGGTCGTGCGCGACGTCGTGAGGAACACCTTGACGTACGGCTTGATACCGGCGCCCCATACTGACGTCCTTGGAGGTTCCGTGGATTCAACGCGAGCCGCAGTCCTCGCGGGCACGGTGGGGGTGTCCTTCGGCAGGGTCTGGGACATCTCGTTTCATCCAATCCTCGATTCCGATCAAGGCGTGTGCGATGAACTCGGTGGGTGCCCCGGACGATTGGATTGAGGTGCTGGCTATGGCGGCTAAGGGCTCGTAAAGAATCAAGGTGTGGGTTTCGCCGGTGGTGTGGGTGCGGCGCCGCGTGCGGTGGCGTAGACGAGCAGACCGGTGAAGGTGGTCAGGTGTGCCGCCGCGCGCCCGGGGGTGTGCCCGTGCTGGTCCATCAACTGCCGGATCTCGCCGGTGGCCTGGCGGATGGTGTCCTTGCTGACGGTGAACAGGCGGGCGAGCACGGCGGGCGGCAGGCCAAGGCGCTGGTGCAGCACGGTGGCCAGGACGCGGTCGGTCAGGTCGAGTTTGGCTTTGCGGCCGCCGCCCGGGGCCCGTCGTCGGGTGCCGCCGTCGCGTCGGGTGGTGTGGTCCGGTGTGTGCAGTGCTTGCCAGGGGGCGGCCAGGGCCGTGGTCAGCCCGGTCAGTTCAGCGCTGGTCAGCCCGGTCAGGGCGGGGTGCGCCAGGGCCTCGCGGTCGAGGCGGGCGGCCGGTGTCCCCGGGTGTGCCGGCTCGACGGGTCGGGAGTGCACGGTGTAGTTCCATTCCCCGTGGAAGGCATGGCCGGTCAGCGGGACTGCGTTCAGCTCGGCATCGCTGACCTTCACCCCGGTGGGGTAGCTGCCGGGGTCCAGCTCGGCGTGGACGGTGAGCCCGGTGCGGGTGGTGGTCGCGGCGATGCTCTGCACGATGACCTCGTAGCTGGTCAGCGGGCGGCCGCGCCAGTTCATCGTGATCGCGGAGAACAGCCGGTGCTCGATCCGATTCCATTTCGATGTACCCGGAGGCATATGACAGACCGTGACGGCCAGTCCCGTCTCGGCGGCGAAGGCGGCCAGTTGAGTTTTCCAGGCGCGGCTGCGGTAGCCGTTGGAGCCGCCCGCGTCGGCGGTGATCAGCAGTCGGGTGGCGCCAGGGTAGTCGAGACGTCCCTGCCCGTTCCACCAGCGGCGGATCGATTCGACCGCGAAGGCCGCGGTGTCGTGATCCGTACCGACGTTCACCCAGCCGGTGCCCGCCGCCAGGTCGTAGATGCCGTAGGGCAGGGCCTTGCCCAGCGCATCACCGGGGAAGTCATGGACGTCGACCCGCACGGGTTCGCCGGCCGGCCGCCATTGCCGTCCCGCGTTCTTGAACTCCCCGACGACCTCCTTCTTTTTCGTGTCCACACTGACCACCGGCTCGCCGTCCGCCTGATGGCCTTTGGCCTGGTCATTGATGTACCAGAACTGGGCGTCGCGGTCAGGGTGTTGAGCACCCTCGAGGGTCTTGGCATTGGCTTGCAGACTGAAGCCGTTCTCCCGCAGCAGCCGGCCCACGGTTGGCGCCGAAGCAGCATGGCCCTGCCGTGCCAGCTCCCCGGCCAGAGACCGCAGTGACTTGGTCGTCCACCGCAGCGGCGACATCGGATCGCCCCGCTCATCCGGCTCGACCAGGGTCAGCAGCGCCGGAACGAGCAGCGGGTCAAGCTCCTCGGCGCTCTTGCGGCCGCCGCCGTCCCGGCGGACCCGGCCATCGGGCAGTGGGTCCTGGCCGCCCTCCAGCTCGAAGACGCCCTTGCGCACCGTTGTCTCGCTCACCCCTGCGGCACGCGCGACGGCCCTCACCCCGCCGTGCCCCAACAGCCTGGCCTCGGCAGCCAGCGCCAGCCGCTGCTGCCGCTCATTGAGATGAGGGAACAACACCCCGAATCTCAAGGCAAGTTGACCACGAACCTCGCTTGGTATGCGCATACCAGACCAACGAAAGAGAGACCGTGAAGCAACACGTTGATTCTTTACGAGCCCTAAGGGCTCGCAGAACAACAACATGCGCACTCATGTTGCCCGGACGTGGGGTGTCAAGTCCCAAAAACCACAAGTTAATTCCCTGCAAGCCCTTACGCAAAATAAAGGGATCTGGGAGTACTTTACTATCGGGGATATTAGCGCAGCGCAGAATCTGCTTGACGTGTCGCTTAAGGATTTCCAATCGGCACTGACGGATGCGTATCCGACGATAGATGCTCACCCGTGACTTGGCGACGGTGAAGTTCCCGCCCGCTTGAGGTAGATGCCGAGGTTGATCGTCTGGTGCATGGGGACCAGGTTGAACCGTTAGCTGACGCCTTTGTAGATGCTGGCGATTAGGTGGCAACCCTGGAAGTCCGCGGCCTTGCAGCTCGGAGGCAGCGCGATCTCTGCTGCGGCGACGCCATCGCGACTCCCACGAGCCGAGATCGCCGGTGCGATCACCACGCACCATCGCCGCCCCGGCTACCTCACGGACTTCGAGTTACCCACGACCCTGACGGCGACGACCGACGACGTCGCCCGTGCTAGACGGCGCGGACAACCTCGTGGTGTCCATCCCCGCACAGTCCCTGCAGGCCAACCTCGCGGTGTGGGTGACGCACCACCGGCAGCGACCCGGTGATCGCGTCGCTGATGAAGGGCATCTCGAACTGGGCAGCGGATAGCGGACGATCGCCGTCATCACCGAGGTGAACGGCGTGCCGCCGAGCCCGGGTCGCGGTGCTCTCCGGCTCGACCTGGCCGCCGAGATCGCCGCCGGCAGCCCGCGGCCACCATCGCCTGTCCTGACCAAGACGCCGCCCTGCGCTTCCAAGTGGCGTGTCACACCTCCCACTTCCGGTCGTACACCAGTACTGACGTCATCGGCTGAGAGCGGGCGATGCGGTGAAGTACGTCATAGCTCTCGCGGTCGGCATCGCCACAGGTATGGGCCTGGGACACAACACGGCGGCCATGCTCATTACCTGGGGCTTGGAGCAGAGACCACTCGGCTGGCTACCGCCCTGTGGGCACGCACCCAGCCACACTCTCGGGCCTGGCGGGCCTGGGCGACCTGGTGTCGACCTGCTCTTTCCCGCTCTCCCGCAACTGCACCTTCGGCACTCGTCTCTGTCGCCTGCGCCCACGAGGTTGAGATGCCCATCACACAGGTGATCGCGGATCTGCTGTACTCGAAGGCCACTCTCGCCGAGGCCGCCGTCACGCTGATGCAGCGGCCTCCCAAGCCCGAGCACTGACCCGGCGTCCCCCCGTGCGCGCGCCCCTCCTCGCGTTCCTCCCGTTCCAGGAGACTTCCAGCCGGACTCGCTATGGAATTCCTCTACCTCAAGGCGCGGCGCGCGCCGCCGTTTCAGGACCCGTGTCAAGGCCGTGGTTCGGGTACGCCGGGGGCTTGCGGCTGTTGCTGCGGGGGAAGGGGAATATCGGAGGGCGGTGTTGGACTGCGCGTGGTGGCCAGGGTGAGGAGGACGATGGCCACACCACAGGCGGTGACGATCCAGTACGCTGGGTACACCGCCTGCGCGAAGCCCGTACCGGAGTGCAGCCCGGTGGTGAGCACCGCGCCGAGCACGGCGACGCCCAGTGCCTGGCCGAACTGGCGGCTGGTGGAGACGATCGCCGCGGCCACCCCCGCTTGCTCCTTGGGCATGCCGGCCATGGCGGCGTTGGTGACGGGTGTGTTGGCCAGTCCCACGCCGATGCCGATCAGGACGTACGCGGTGAAGAGCAGTGCATCGGTCACGAGGGCGTCACCGGTGGCGAGTAGCGCGCCGCCCGCGGTGGTGGCCGCACCGGCCAGCAGCAGCGGCAGCCGGGGGCCGCGGGTGGCGGTCAGCCGCCCGGAGAGCGGTGAGGTGAGGATGTTCATGACGGCCATGGGCAGCAGGTACAGGCCGGCGGTCAGGGCCGACAGGCCTCGCACGTTCTGCAGGTAGAGCGTATTGAGGAAGAGGAAGCCGCCGAGTACGAAGAACGAGCACACTGCCATGACGCCGGCTCCGCTGAACCCGGCACTGCGGAAGACCCGCAGGTCCACGAGAGGTTCGGGGCGCCGGCTCTCGTAGTGGAGCAGGGCGAGGAGCGCAGCGGGCGCAGCCAGCGCGCAGCCAAGGGTGCGCGGGGCGGTCCAGCCGGTGCTGGGGCCCTCGATGATGGCATATGTCAGACAGCCCATCAGCACGATGACCAGGAGCTGCCCGACGGGGTCCAGCCGGCGGGGGCGGGGCGCGCGGGACTCGGGTACGAAGCGCGCGGCGCAGACGAGGGCGGCCAGCCCGATCGGCAGGTTGAGCCAGAAGATCGACCGCCAGCCGATGCCCTGGACGAGCATCCCGCCCACCATCGGGCCCACCGCCATCGCTACGCCCATGACCGCCCCCCATACGCCGATCGCCCGGGCGCGCTCGCGCGGCGCGGAGAAGGTGTTGGTGATGATCGACATGGCCACCGGGTTGAGCATCGAGGCGCCGATCGCCTGGACGATGCGGAAGGCGATGAGCCAGCCCAGACCGGGCGCCAGTCCGCACAGCAGCGATCCGAAGGTGAAGAGGGCCAGGCCGGTCTGGAAGACGCGGCGGCGACCGAGCCGGTCCCCGGCGGAGCCGGCGAGCATCAGCAGGGCGGCCAGCACGATGAGGTAGGCGTCGGTGGTCCACTGCAGCCCGGACAGCCCACTGTGCAGATCGCGCTGCATCGCGGGCAGCGCCACATTGAGCACCGTGTTGTTTAGGTTGCCGAGGAACACGCTCGTGCAACAGACCGCCAGAACGAGATGACGCTTCCGGCTGCTGAGTTCATCCTGAGTGGACACAGCTGGGCCCACCATCCTCTCCACGTGGGCCTCCGCGCCCGTCACATTCTGAGGCCGCGGCGCGCAGATCGCTGCGGTGCGCTCAGCCTGCCTGCGGAACACGGTGACGGGGAGACCCGGGTAAGGGGGGCCCTGGCAGGGCCCCCCTTACGCGACCTGTTCGATGCATACTGCATATGTGGCCAATGCACTGGTGGGGAACAGGACGGAGCTGGGGGACTTCCTGCGGAGCCGACGGAGTCGCGTCACACCGCACGAGGCGGGTCTGCCTCCGTCGGCCGGGCGTCGGCGTACCGCCGGACTGCGGCGGGAGGAGGTCGCGATCCTTGCCGGTGTCAGCATCGAGTACTACCGGCGTTTGGAGCAGGGCAAGCAGCAGCGGCCGAGCCCCCCGGTCCTGGAGGCGATCGCGAGAGTGCTCAAGCTGACCGACGACGAGCACCGCTATCTCGCGGAGCTGGGGCGAGGCCGGGCACTTGTGTCGGCCGCTGAGGGGCGGCGGCCGGGCAGGGCCTCGCGCACCGTGCGGAACGAGGTCCGCCGCATGCTCGACATCACGCGCCCCTATCCAGCCTGTGTGTTGAGTCGGTCCAGTGACCTGCTGGCCGCCAACCGGGCCGCGCTGCTTCTCTTTCCTGGTATTGAGGACTGGTCCGAGCGGGAGCGCAACACTGCGCGCTACGCCTTCATCCACCCCGGCGCCCGGGAGCTGTATGCCAATTGGGACGACGTGGCCCACGGTGTCGTGGCCCACCTGCGCGCCGCGGTCGTCGTGCACCCGGGCGCGCCGGACATCTGCGAGGTCGTCGACGAACTCACGGAGCGGAGCGAGGCGTTCGCGGCCCTGTGGCAGCGCTATGACGTCCGGGTGCGGACCAACGGGCGCAAGGTGTACCGCCATCCGACGGCGGGCCGGATGGCGCTGACGTACGAAGCCTTCGACGTGGCCCGCAGCGACGGCCAGCGACTGGTCGTCTACCAGGCTCCGCCGGATACATCCGACTATGAGGCACTGCTGCGTTTGTCCGCCTAAGGGCTCGCAGAACAACAACATGCGCACTCATGTTGCCCGGACGTGGGGTGTCAAGTCCCAAAAACCACAAGTTAATTCCCTGCAAGCCCTTAGCCTGACGGAATGCCGCATCTCTTCAATTATCGGTCCGGGATATTTTCCTTTGCGATTCACTTACCTGCATGGGGGTGACTCCTCGCATGCAGTGCTGGAATTCTTACACTTCACTGAAAAGAGCCCGCTGGGATGTTTTGATGCCTCTTCAGGTACCCCCTTTCCGTGGCTCGCATGCCTCTGACCTGTGAGAAATTTACTTAAACCGGAAACGGATCGATGTACTGGTGTTGCTTATGAGTTGACGGAGTTTTAACTATGTCGTTTGTCACTCGAGTGGCGCCTGGGACTTGTGTTACCTTCGTTGTCATGGTGAATCTAATTCCTGGCTCCGTGGAACGGTTCAGCAAGTTTGCAGAATTTTATGACCGCGTTCGCCCCCGGCCTCCCAGGGAACTGGCGGACCTGCTGCGGCAGTGGTCCGGGGCCCCGGACCCGACCGTGGTCGACATCGGCTGTGGCACCGGCCTCTCGTCCACGATCTGGCCCCAGGTGACCGGGGTGGAGCCCTCGGCGGAGATGCGGGCCATCGCGGCCGGGCGCGGCATCCACGTCATCGACGGTACGGCCGAGGAGACCGGGCTGCCGGACGGTAGCGCGGATATCGTGACCGTGAGCCACGCTCTGCACTGGTTCGACGCCGGCCGTGCCTTCCCCGAAATCGCCCGCATCATGCGGCCCGGCGCAGTGCTGGCCGCCTTCGATTTCGACTGGCCTCCCGCCGTTGACCCCGAAGTCGACGCCGCCTACCGGGAGTTCGAAACAGCTCACACCGCGCTGGAGGCCGAGCGTGGCCTGCGCCCCAGCTTCGCCCCCAAGAGCGAGCACCTTGAGCGGCTGCGGGGAAGCGGCCTGTTCCGGCACGTCAACGAGGTGTGCCTGCACATGAAGGAGACTTGCGGCGCAACCCGCTTCGTCGACTTCGCGATGAGCCAGGGCGGGGTAATCGCGCTGCTCGAGGAGGGCGTCAGCGAGGACGTGCTCGGCCTGACCCGGCTGCGGGAGGTCGCGGAGCGCCGGATGACCGATCGATCGACGTGGTGGTGGACCTGCCGGGTCCGCCTCGCCACGCGCTGACCGGCCCCACCACATCGGCTCGTACGGGGGAGGAGAACAAACGTGGGACGCCTCGTCATGCCCGAGTGCTATGGGTATCCGCACCTGGCGGAGCTCGTGCGCCGCTGCCCCGGCGGCGACGCGATCGAGGTCTTCAAAGGCCCGTGCACCACTCCGTCCCAGCTCGCCGAGCGGATCCGCGGTGCCCGCACCGTGCTGCACTTCTTCCACGGCCGGCCGCTCGACACCGGCGTCCTGCTGAGGGAACGGCCAGAGGCGGTCGTGGTGGCCGGTCCGGCCGGCCAAGTGATCGACACCGATGCCGCCCGGACCGCTGGGATCGCGGTCTACCACACACCCGGCCTGGCGGCCGATTCCGTGGCAGAGTTCACCCTGACCCTGCTGCTGATGCTGGCCCGTCGGGTGCCGACGGCCGTGGGCAGTGCGCCGGGCTGGCACCCCTCCGCCGGGCGTGAGCTGTCCGGACGGCTGCTGGGAATCGTCGGATGGGGGCGCATCGGCTCCCGGGTGGCCCGCCTGGCGCAGGGCATCGGGATGCAGGTTGCGGCCTGGTCTCCGTCCCTGGACGAGGACACCGCCCGCTCGGCTGGGGTCGCCCTCATGGACATTGACACCCTACTGAGCAGCGCGGACGCGGTGAGCCTGCACCTGCGGGCCACACCGCCGTACAGGGAGATTGTCGATGCCCGCCGCCTCGCCCTGCTCGGCTCCAGGACCCTATTGGTCAACACCGCCCGCGCGTCGCTGATCGACATGGACGAGCTGCGCCGGCGCCTGGCAGCCGGCGTTCTGGGCGGGGTGGCGCTCGACGTCTTCGACCTCGAGCCGCTGCCCCCGGGGGACCTGCTGCGCAGCCACCCGAGCGTCCTGGCCACGCCGCACATGGCATGGATGACCGATGACGCCGTCGGGCGCTTCCTCGCCGCGGCCATCGCTTTTGCCACATCGGGCGATGTAGGCACCGTCTCGGTCCGACAAGTCGTCTGACGTCCCGGCAGCGCGCGAGCCTCGAGTACGAGCCGAGGCACGCGCCACGCCGCAGCTCGATCGCACGTCATCTCAACCACACGCCCGTTACTGCGCTGCGGCCGGAGGTCGATCGGCCGGCCGCACCGGACAAAGAGGGGGTTTACTGGATGATCCTGCCCATCAGCGCGACCACATCGCCGCAGAACGCCCGTAGAGGGGACTTCGCAAGCCGCACCCTGAGCGCCCTCGCCCGCCAACGGGAGCTGTGCCACGACCCCGGCCCGACGAGCGACCTGGTGCTGCAGGACCTTCTCGACCAGGCCCGCAGTACCTCGTTCGGGCGTGAGCACGGTCTGAGCTCCGTCGCCACGCTCGCCGCATGGAAGCGCGCAGTCCCGATCCGTTCGTACGAGGAGTTACGGCCGTACATTGAGCGGCAGTTGGCGGGTGAGCCCCAGGTCCTCACCCGTAGCGCGCCGTACGCGTTCCTGAAGACGTCGGGCTCCAGCGGGCACCCCAAGTACGTTCCCACCACCCGGCACTGGCGGGAGCGGTACAGGGGCCGGGGCCTGTACGCCCAATGGGGCCTGTACTGCGAGCAGATCGGCACCGAGCACCTCACGGCAGAGCACATTCTCGATCTCTCCTGGGAGCGGACCCCCGCCTCCCGGAGCCTGTATGGCTTCCCCGTCTACAGCATCTCCCGCCGGCCCGCCGCGGTCGGCCCTGAGGACTGGGTGCCGCCCTGGTACGACGCTCCCTGGCTGCGCGGGGACGACAGGGAGGAGTACGCGGACAGCCTCTACCGCAAGCTGCGCCTGCTCGCCGGGGCCGATGTCCGGCTGATCGTCACCCTCAACCCCTCGAAAATCGTGAGCCTCGCCGAGCAGCTCGCGCTGCGCGGTCCCGAGCTGGTGGACGAGGTGGGCCGCGGCACCGTCTCCGGGCGCCCGTCCGGCGGTGCCATCGCTGCTCCCGGCCTCGCCCGGGAGCTGGACTGCAGGCTCGCGCGCCGCCCTGCCGGGCTGCGTCTGACCGACCTGTGGCCCCGGCTGTCCGTCATCGTCTGCTGGAACTCCGCCTCTGCCGGCCTCTACCGCGACTGGCTGGACGATGTCACGCCCGGCATCCGCAAGCTCCCATTCAGCACGACCGGTACCGAGGGCATCGTCACCATCCCGGTGGACGAGCACCCCTCCGCCGGTCCGCTCGCCGCCGACCAGGGCGTCTTCGAGTTCGTACCGTGCCGCAAGGACGACGACGGTGGGCCACTGGATCCGGCCGCCGCGACCCTGGACCCGCACGAGCTGGAGACCGGCCGCTCCTACCGGCTCGTCATGAGCCAGGCCAACGGGCTGTACCGCTACGACGTGGGCGACGTCTACACCGTCCTGGGCCGGGTCGGCGCGCTGCCGCGACTGGAGTTCGCGGGGCGTGCCGGCTTCGGCAGCTCCTTCACCGGCGAGAAACTCACCGAGGCCCACGTCTACGAGGCCGTGCGGACTGCCTACGCCGATACCTGGGGTGCCCTCCCCATGTTCACCTGCATCCCCTCATGGGGCACCCCGCCCGGCTACGTACTGGCCATGGAGTGGGACCCGCAGCTGGGTACGGCCGAGCGTGAGGGCTTCACCGCCGCTGCCGAGGCCGCGCTCCAGAGCTGCAATCCGGAGTATGCCGAGAAGCGACGCAGCGACCGGTTGTGTCCGCTGCGGCTGCTCCGGCTGGCCCCGAAGAGCTTCCTTGCCATTGCCGAGGCGCAGCGCCGCAATGGCGCGGCCGCGATGCAGATCAAGCACCACTGGATTCAGAACGACGACACCCTGCTGACCGTGATCGACGACCTTGGCCTGCCGTTGTCCGCCTGAACTCCCCTCCTCCTTCGTCACTTCCGAAAGATGACAGCCACCGTGATCACCGAAGAACGCCCGGCAGGGCTGTACTACGCCGAGACGGTCACCGCGGCCGACGGCATTCCGCTCGCCCTGCACCAGTGGATACCCGAGAACCCCAAGGCTGCTGTGTTCTACGTGCACGGCCTGCAGAGCCACGCCGGCTGGCTCTTCGAGACGGGACCGGAACTGGCCCGCCGTCAGATCGCCGTGTACGCACCGGACAGGCGAGGCTCCGGAGCCAGCGGCGGCCCGCGCGGCCACCTGACCTCCGCCACCGCAGCGCTGGACGACTACACGGCGCACTTCGAGACCGTCCGGGCCAGGCATCCCGCGGGGCTCCCGGTCACCGCGGTCGGCCAGAGCTTCGGCGGCAGTCTGTTGGCCGCCCTGCTCGCCACCGGCCGCATTGCCCCCAACGGCGTGGTCCTGTGCGCCCCGGCGCTCGGCCAGCAGCAGGCCCGGCACGGGCGGGAGGGGGTACGCCATCTGCGCACACTGCACGGTCACCGCGGCTCCCCCGTCACCCTCAAGGACGAGGACTACACCGGGGAGCAGCGCTACCTCACCTTCATGGCGAACGACCACGCCATGCTTCGCCAGGTCACGGACGGCTTCCGTGCCGTCATGGCCGAACTGGAGCTGCTCTACACCGAGGGAGCCTGGTGGGACTTCGGCAGTGCGCCCGTCCCGGTGCACTTCGCACGGCCCGAACGGGACCCCATCATCGACCTGGACGCCGCACGGTCGACGCTCGCGCGGATGTGTCCGGACGCCGTCGATGCCCACTTCGACGCCGACCGCCATTACCTGGAGTTCTCCCCCGTACGGGGCCAGTTCTGGGACTGGCTCGCTGGTGTCGCGGCGCGTACAGGTGCGGTGGCGCCCACGGACCCCACGGCACCTGTCTGCCACGGCACACAGGTCGTCGTCGGCCCGGGAGGCCCGCGGTGAAAGATGCGCTCGGCATCGTCGTTATCCAGACGGCGCAGGTCCCCATGCACCGGCCATTCGCCCACGCCCGGCACGCCCACGCCCGTACCAGCTCCGTGCTGGTCACTTTGCGGCTGGACGGCGTCACCGGCTGGGGCGAGGGAGCTCCCCGCCCGTATGTGACCGGCGAAACGGTCCCCGGCGCCGTGAAGGCCCTGCGTGCCCTCGACCTTTCCGTGCTCCGCCCGCTCCTCGCGGCAGCGAACTTCCACCGAGTGGTGGAAGTCCTTTCCTCGCTCGATCTCCCCCGCCTGCTGGGCGGGCTGAGGCCGATGCCAGCCGCCGCGGCGGCGCTGGAGACCGCGCTCCTCGACGCGCTCTGCCGACGGCATGACTTGCCCATGTCCGCCGTCTTGGACGCCTGCCCCTGGGCGGCGGATGTGCTCACTACAGACAGCAGTCTCCGTGCGGTGAGCGAGGTGGTGGACCTCAGCCGTGCCCCCACCACGCAGCTGGAGGCACTGTCGCCCGCCGCACGCGCACGCCTCAAGCACGTGAAACTCAAGGCGCTGCACAGCCCCGAGGAGACCGCCGAGCGCGCGGTTGAGGTGCGCGGTGTGCTGGGCCCCTCGGTGTGGCTGTCAGTGGACGCCAACGGCGGGTGGGATCCGGACGTCGCCGAGCGGGGCGCACGGCTGCTGCGTGAGCGTGCCGCTGTCGACTGGATCGAGGAACCCACCGTTCCACGGGACTGGCCCACCCTGCGCCGCATCGAGGAAGGCGGCATGCCTGTGATGCTCGACGAGTCGGCCATGGACACCGTGGACGTGGAATGGGCGGCCGCCACCGGCGCCGCCTCACTCGTCAACATCCGGATTTCGAAGTGCGGCGGGCTGCTGCCCTCGCTGCGGACGGCTGCACGCGCCCGCGAACTCGGCCTGCGCGTTCAAGTAGGCGTCCAGGTCGGCGAGATCGGCCCGCTGTGGTCGATCGGCCGCACGCTGGCGGCGCGCCTGGCCGATGTCGTGGCGGTCGAATGCGGCCGCCAGGACGAATGGTTCCTCGCTCCGCTCACCGACCCGCCCTACGCCGTCGACCGGGAGCACCACATCGCTCCTCCACCACCCGGTCCCGGCCACGGCCTGAGGCCCTCCGCCGCTCTGACCGCCCACGTGACCGGCTGAACCGCCTGTGACACCCGGCCCGAGATGACAGCACAGCGATAAGGAGAGTTCCATGGACCTTGCACGACTCATGACGGCCCAAGGCCCACGGCACGGAATGGTGGACCAGGACCGCAGCACCGTCAGGCTCCTGATGGGCCTGTCGGGCCCGGACAGCCTCGCCGACCTGGCGGACCTGGCGAGGCTGGATAGTTCGGAGGTCGGCGCCCACCCCTCCGGCCGGTCCGTGGCGCCCGTGGACGAGAGCATTCCTTTAGGGGAGGCCAGGCTGCTGGCGCCGGTTGTTCCGGGCAAGATCGTCGTCGTCGGCCGCAACTACGGCGGCCGACCTGACGCCGCCGGAAACTTGATCATCCACCTCAAGCCCGCCACGTCCGTCGTTGGCCCGGGCGAGCCGGTCGTGCTCCCCGAGCTCTCGCACGATGTGCGGTACGAAGGGGAACTCGCCGTCATTATCGGCCGTACCTGTCGCTCGGTGGCTCCCGAGAGTGTTGCGCACCACGTTCTCGGCTACACCTGCGCCAATGACGTGACCGCCTGGGACATCGGGGTCGACGGCGGTCAGTGGACGAAGGCCAAGGGCATGGACACGTTCTGCCCCCTCGGTCCCTGGGTCAGCACGAGCCTCGACCCCGCAGCGGCCCGCATCACCACGCGCGTCAACGGCGAGGTACGTCAGAAGGGAAGCACCGCTCATCTCACCCGCAGCGTGGCCGCGTTGGTCTCCGAGGTGAGCCATCTGATGACACTGCTCCCTGGTGACGTCCTGCTGACCGGCACCCCCGAGGGCAGCTGCGCCCTCACCGCCGGCGACACTGTCACCGTTGACATCGACGGCATCGGCGCCCTCCACAGCCCTGTCACTGCCACTACCCCCCGCACCGCCGGCCACGGCTGAGGCTGGCACGCCCGCCGTACCGCCGACGATCGGTACATCCTCAAGTGGGCTTGATCCGCTTTGACGGACATCAGAGATCAGGGGTTCTGCCCCGGGAGGATGTCCATCATGGAGAGCATGGGGAAGAAGAAGCCTCGCCC